>JAEWED010000005.1 GCA_023389745.1 Actinomycetes bacterium | reverse complement strand
GGGGGGGGGGGGGGGGGGGGGGGGGGGGGGGGGGGGGGGGGGGGGGGGGGGGTGTCGGAGGCGGCGACGGCGAGCGCCACCGACTGGGCGAGGCTCGACGTGTGCGTGAGCGACACCCACCAGCGGGCCACCCCGAGGGCTGCGGCACGCTCGGCGGCTCGGCCGCTCAACGACACCGTCGGTGCGCCCGAGTCGTCGTGGCCGACCTCGATCTCGGTGAAGCCGACCCGTCCGATGCCGGCGCCGAGGCACTTCATGACGGCTTCCTTGGCGGCGAAACGGCCCGCGAGGTGCGGCAGGGGATCCCGATGGCGGTCGGAGTACTCCCACTCCGCGTCGGTGAAGAGCCGCCGGCGCAGCCCCGGGCGACGGTCGAGGGCTCGGCGCAGGGCATCGACGTCGGTCAGGTCCGTGCCCAGGCCGACCACGCCGCCGGCGACACCCCCAGCGACACCACCGGCTGCGACGCCACCGGCTGTGACACCACTGATGTCGTGCGGGGCGGCCGGCGGTGTCATGTCCGCCAGCGGTCGGCGAGGTCCAGGATCGGCACGGTCAGCAGATCGGCGACCGGCTGGTCGGCGAGCAGGTCGTCGCGGAAGACCTCCTCGGTCTCGGTCACGGCGTCGTGCAGAGCCTGGTAGCGCCGTCGGTACCCACGCATCACCGACCGCACCGTCGCGGCCGGCAGACGGTCGGCGATCGTCACGTGGAGCAGCTGCAGTCCGGTCGTGACCCCGTCCTTGGTCTCGGGCAGGATCACCACGAGCCGGCCGTCGCTGCGTCCGACCGCCACCATGAGCTCGCGCTCACGGGCGACGAGCGCCTTGGTGCCGCGCAGCCTGGGGTCGCGGTCCGCCCGCGACGCGAGACCCGTCGAGACACCGCCCCGGTCGACGACGGTGACCGTCGCCCGCTCGAGGTCGTCGCCGTGCTCGACGCGGTAGCGGGTGTGGCCGGTGACCTCGACCACGGCCGGATCCAGATCGCCCAGCGAGCGCAGGGTCGCGTACGTGAGGCGATCGCGGGGCGAGCCAGCGGCGAGCGCGGCGGCCACGAGCGGCACCTCGAGGAGCGACTCGTCGCTGCGGCTGATGCCGACGGTGACCGTCTTGGCCTGGTGCTTGATGGCGTCGACGGGGCGGGTCAGCTCCTCGATCGCCGCGGTGAGGCTCGCGGTGAGGTCCTCGAGCACGACACCGGGGGTGCCGACCTTGCCGAACTCGACCTGATAGGCGTCGAGCGGGCTGATGCCCATGGCGTAGCGGAAGTGGCCGGCGAGTCGGACCGCCGTGTTCGCCTCGAGGTGGCCGTTGTAGCCACCCGAGCGCACCCCGTCGAGGTACGTCGCGCCCTGGACGGCCAGCTCGGGGCGCAGTCGTGCGACGAGCTGCTCGCCGTCGAAGTGCGCGCCGTGCAGGTCGCCGCCGACGTTCGCCGCCGCGGAGTCGATCGCGGCTCGTGCCGCGCGCAGCGGGTGCGCCTGCGCGTCGATGGCCAGCGCGGCCTCGTAGCCGAACAGGTGGCCCGCCATCGTGGCGAGCACGAACGCGAGCCGTGGGTGCGTCGCCGGCACCGTCAGCACCGACAACGCCGCCGGGAACGTCCGGTCCCCCTCGGAGGCGATCACGATCGGCGCCGCCTTGTGCGCCCGGAAGATCGCGACCTCCTTGGCGACGTCATCCGCGGTGGAGCCGACGAGCCCGGCTGCGCAGACGAGGATCATCGGCTCGCACGACAGGTCGATGTGCTTCTTGTCCTCGGTGCCGTCGCAGGCGATCGACTTGTAGCAGAGCTCCGAGAGCTTGACCCTGATCTCGCGGGCTGCGATCTGGTTCACGCCGTTGCCCACGATCGCCCAGTAGCGGCGACTCGGGCCGAAGGCGGCTGCTGCGGCGGCGGCCGCGTCGCGCACGGACAGCGCCTCTTCCATGCGGTCGGGCAGGTCGCGCAGGTCGCGCAGCAGCTCCTGCTGTGCCGGGTCCGAGGCCTTTGCACCCCCGGGCACCTCGTCGGAGATCGCCTGGGCCAACAGCAGGCCGGCGGCGACCTGCGAGTAGAACGCCTTGGTCGACGCGACGCTCATCTCCACGTCACGGCCGTCGGAGGTGTAGAGCACCCCGTCGGACTTGTCGGTCAGGTCGCTGCCGCGCCGGTTGACGATCGCGATGACCGACGCCCCACGCGACCGCACCAGGTCGACGGTGCGGTTCGTGTCGGTCGTCGTTCCCGACTGGCTGATCGCGATGACGAGCGTGTCCGACATGTCGGAGCGCAGCTGGAAGCCGGAGAGCTCCGTGGCGAGCACCGCTTCGACCCTGACCTCGGACTCGGCGAGGAAGTCGGTGAGGTGGTGCGCCAGGCTCTGCCCGGCGATCGCAGCGGTGCCCTGGCCGATGACCAGGACACGGTCGATGCGCGACTCGGACAGCCCGGAACGGACCGCGTCGGGCAACGTGTCGGGGCCCAGCACGACGCGCATCTGCGCCGCCTCGTCCTCGACGAGCTTGCCGCGCAGCGTCTTGCGGAACGACGAGGGCGACGCCGTGATCTCCTTCAGCAGGAAGTGCGGGTACTCGCCCCGGTCGATGTCGCGGGTCGTGACCTGGGCGGTCTGCACGTCGTCGGCGCTGAGGGGCAGCTCGGTGCCGTCGTAGGACCAGCGCGACATGCCCTCGAGGGTTCCGGCTCCCTCGGCGCGCAGTTCGATGATCTGACCGCGGCTGCCGGTCGGGTTCTCGGGATCGGCGGGGGTCTCGCCGTCCATCCGGACGTACGACGAGGTCTCCTCGACGACGCCGTAGGGCTCCGACGCGACGATGTAGGCGTCCTCGGCGACCCCGACGTAGATCGCCTGGCCACTGCCGCGCAGTGCGAGCAGCAGGCGCTCCGGCGACGCGACGGTCGTCGCTGCGATCGCCACCGAGCCCTCGAGCGAGGCCACGGTGTCGCGGAACGCGGCCGCGGCGTCGTCACCTGCCGCCAGGCGTCGTGCCATGAGCGTCGGGATCACCTTCGCGTCGGTGGTGATCTCGGGTGCGATCTCGAGCTCCTCGGCGGCGGTGATGTCGGCGTAGTTGTCCACATCGCCGTTGAGCACCGCCGTGACGAAGGGCCGCTCCGCGCCGTCGAGCTCCTCGGAGCACTGCGGGTGGGCGTTCGGCTCCGAGATGATCCCGATCGACGCCCAACGCGTGTGCCCCAGCACCAGGCCCTCGACCCGGTCCGACGCGAGCGCCGACTGCAGCAGGTCGTCGTTGCGGAGTGCGTCGCGCAGCGCGGCGGTGTTGTCGCCGAGCTCGCCGATCTCGGCCGCGGCCTTGTGGACCACGACGAGCACGTCGTCGACGAGGCGGACCGAGCCCGACCCGAAGCCGCGGTCCCGGCGGCGGGCGAGCTCGGCGGCGACGACGGGATCCTCCGGATCGAGCCCGTGGCCGACCAGCTGGATCTCGAGGCCCGCCGAGTCACGGCCCCGCACCTCGAGCCGGTCGAGCGCGGACAGCGCCTGGTGCACGCTGAACATCACCGCCAGCCCGGCGGCGCCCACCTCGTTCTCGACCAGCGAGCTCACCTGCTCGGCGGCCCGGAGGCGATCTCGGCCGATGGCCCAGGCGGCGTCCTTGCAGCGGATCAGTGCGGCGTTGGTCGCCTCGAGGTCGGCGGGCGCCGAGGCCCCGGCACCGTCGAGCAACGACTCGATCGCTGCGCAGCTGGCGTCGACCGTCGCGATGCGGACACCGATGCGAGCAGCCGCGGACGGGTCGGCGACCAGGGACTGCAGCCCCGGGACGCCACGCAGCGCGGCGTCGACCGCCTCGAGCGCCGTCGCAGCCCGGACCAGTCGGTCGCGCAGGTCCTCGAGCGACGGTTCCAGGTCCTGCTCGGCGACCGCGAGCTGCTCGGCGAGCGACGCTGCGGGCTGGGGCTCACGATCCGATGGCCGGCGAACGACCGCGATGATCCCGCACATGTTCCTTCACTCTCCTGCCACGCTCTGGCCTGCCACGCTCTGGCCCGCCACGCCCTGGCCTGCCACGCTCTGGCCTGCCACGTCACGGTCCGGTCGTTGCCCCGAGGACGGGACGACCGGAAAGGCTAACAGCGACGGGCAGTCCACCCGTGTCGACCGGCGGGTGTCGGAGCGGAGTGTCGCGGTGTCAGGCGAGCGCCGCGACGGCGGTGGCCAGCCGGTCGGCCGCATCGGCGGCGACCGAGGCGTCGGTCGCCTCGACCATCACGCGCACGACGGGCTCGGTACCCGACGGGCGCAGCAGCACGCGGCCGTCCTCGCCCAGCTCGCGCTCCACATCCGCGATGTCGTCGGCGAGTCGATCTGCCACGTCGGGCACGGGCTTCGCGACGCGCACGTTGACCAGCACCTGCGGCAGGTGTGTCATGGCCTCGGCGGCCAGCTCCGCCAGCGGGCGCCCGGCGCGGCGGGCCAGGTCCAGCACCAGGACTGCGGCCAGGAGCCCGTCGCCGGTGGTCGAGAGGTCCCCGAAGATGATGTGTCCGGACTGCTCGCCGCCGAGCGAGTAGCCGCCCTCGGCGATCGCCTCGAGCACGTGGCGGTCCCCGACGGCGGTCTCGACGACGCTGATGCCCGCGGCGGTCATCGCCCGACGGAAGCCCAGGTTCGACATGACCGTCACCACGACGGTGTCGTGGGCGAGGCGTCCACGGGCCTGCAGGTCCACCGAGGCGAGCGCGAGGAGCTGGTCGCCGTCGACGAGCGTCCCGTCGTGGCCCACGGCGAGCACCCGGTCGGCGTCGCCGTCGAAGGCGATGCCGGCGTCGGCACCGTCGGCGAGCACGGCATCGCGGCACGCCTCGGGGTGGGTCGATCCGCAGGCCTCGTTGATGTTGAGGCCGTCGGGCGCGGCGGCGATGACCGTCGCCTTGGCGCCGAGGCGCTCGAACAGGCGCGGGGCGGCGACGGAGTTCGCGCCGTTGGCGCAGTCGACCACGACCTGCATGCCCGCCAGGTCGCGCCCTTCGAGCGCGGCGGCCACGCCGTCGAGGTAGGCGTCGAGCACGGTCGGGTCCTCGCGCACGACACCGATGTCGGCGCCGGTGACACCCGTGTGCGGGCCGGGGCCGCCGAACGCCGCGGCGGCGTCCTCGACCGCGGACTGCTCCGCGTCGGTCAGCTTGCGACCCCCGGGGCCGAACACCTTGATCCCGTTGTCGGCGTACGGGTTGTGCGACGCCGAGATGACGATCCCGGGTACGCCGTCGCGCGCCGCGGCGGCAGCCACCGCGGGTGTCGGCACGACGCCGGCGAGGCGGGCGTCGGCGCCCTCGGCGCACACTCCGGCCGCGACCGCCGCCTCGAGCATCGTGCCCGAGCGGCGGGTGTCACGGCCGATGACGACGTCGGAGGACGGAAAGACCCGCGCTGTCGCCCGCCCGAGCGCGACGGCCAGCTCCGCGGTGATCTGCTCGTTCGCGACGCCCCGGACACCGTCGGTGCCGAATCGAGCGACGCTGGACCCGGCCACGGCGGACGGTCCGTCGATCAGCGCTTGGAGTACTGCGGAGCCTTGCGGGCCTTCTTGAGGCCGTACTTCTTGCTCTCCTTCTCACGCGCGTCGCGGGAGAGGAAGCCGGCACGCTTGAGCGCGCCGCGCAGCTCCGGATCGATGGCGATGAGGCCGCGGGAGATGCCCAGACGGATCGCGCCGGCCTGGCCGCTCACGCCGCCACCGTGCAGGGTGGCGTCGATGTCGTAGCTCTCACCGGTCTCGGTGAGGCGGAGGGGCTCCGACAGGATCATGCGGTGCGTCGCGTTCGGGAAGTAGTCCTCGAGCGGGCGCTTGTTGATCGTGATGGTGCCCGATCCTTCGCGGATCCGGACACGAGCGACGGCACGCTTGCGGCGACCGGTGGACTGGACGAGGGGGTGCGGCATGGCTGCGGTTCTCCGTTACGAACGTGCTCGGGCGGCGGACAGGTCGAGTGCCTGCGGCTTCTGGGCGCTGTGCGGGTGCTCGGGACCTGCGTAGACCTTGAGCTTCTTGAGCATCTGTCGACCGAGGCGGTTCTTGGGCAGCATGCCCCGCACGGTGCGGCGCACGGCGTCGTCCGGTGCGGCGTCGAGCTCTTCGGCGTAGGTGTTCGAGCGGATGCCGCCCGGGTAGCCGGTGTGGCGGTAGACCATCTTCTTCTCGGCCTTGCCGGCGCTGAGGACGACCTTCGAGGCGTTGACGATGATCACGTGGTCGCCGGTGTCGATGTGGGGCGAGAACGTCGGCTTGTGCTTGCCGCGCAGGACCCGGGCGACCTCGGTCGCCATGCGGCCGAGGGTCAGGCCTTCAGCGTCGACGACGTACCACTCGTGTTCGATCTCTGATGCCTTGGGTGAATAGGTGCGCACTGCGCTCACTCTCTCTGCACTGCTCGGGGCACTGAACTACGGACTGAGAACTGCATCGCCCGTGGTCCACGCTCCTCCGAGCGACCCTCAGGTCCTCGGCGTCGTGGGCTGGTGACGGGGGCGGTGCTGCGGTCTGGCCACGGCTCCGGCTCCCTGACAACGGGCCGACGTGAAAGAGTAGCGGGGCCCTTCCGGCGTCAGCAAATGCCAGAACCGGCGCCAGCGGAGGACAGAACCGGCGCCAGCGGAGGACGGAACCGGCGCAGCCAGATGCCAGAGCCGGCGCCAGCGGAGGACAGAGCCGGCGCCAGCGGAGGACAGAGCCGGCTCAACGGTCGTCAGGCGCCGCAGGGCTCGTGAGCAGGTCGGCACCGGCGGGCCACGACTCGTAGCCGACCTGCCAGAGGCACAGGCCTTGGGGCGGTGCGACGTTCGAGGCCGCGTTGCGGTCCTTCGCTGCGAGGATCACGCCGATGTCCTGCGCAGCCCGTCGACCCCGGCCGACGTCGACGACGGTGCCCACGATGCTGCGGACCATCTGGTGGCAGAACGACGAGCCGGCGATCTCGAAGCAGCGGCGCCCGTCGCCCAGGTCGACCCACCCAGCGTGCAGCACTCGGCGCACCAACGACACCTCGTCGACACCCTTCGGCCGACGGCAGAACGACGAGAAGTCGTGCTCCCCCAGCAAGGCCTGCGACGCCGCGGCGAGGGCCCGCTCGTCGAGGGCGTCGGTGACCCACCACGAGGTCCGGGCGAGGAACGGATCGGGCACCGGCGAGTTCAGCACGGTGTAGCGGTACAGCCGCCACGTCGCCGAGAAGCGGGCGTCGAAGTCCGGGGCGACACGGCGCACGTCGCGCACGACGATCGCCGGGGCGACCTGGGAGTTCAGGGCGTTGCGCAGGCGGTGCTCGTCGAAGGGCTCGCGCAGCCCGACCGGATCGACGTCGAGGGTCACCACCTGTCCGCGACCGTGCACACCCGCGTCGGTCCGACCGGCGCAGGTCAGCTCGACCGGCTGGCGGAGCGTGCGTTCCAGGGCGGCGCGCAGGTCCCCCGCCACCGTCGTCACCCCGGCGTTCTCGGCGAACCCGCGGAACTCACTGCCGTCGTAGGCGACCTCGAGCGCCACGCGGAGCCCTCCGGACGCGCCGGAGCCGCCCGTCGCGGGCGGCTCCGAGCAACCGATCACAGCGGCGTTGCCGGTCAGACGAGCTCGAGCTTGGCCATCGGGGCCTTGTCGCCCTGACGAGGACCGAGCTTCAGGATGCGGGTGTACCCACCCGGACGATCCGCGTAACGCGGACCGATGTCGTCCATCAGCATCGCGGCGACCTCCTGGTCACCGAGGTAGGCGAGGATCTGGCGGTGGTTGTGCAGCCCGCCCTTCTTCGCCTTGGTGATGATCTTCTCCGCGATGGGACGCAGCGCCTTGGCCTTGGCCTCGGTGGTCACGATCCCGGTCGGCGAGGCGACCAGCGAGCAGACCAGGTTCGCCATCATCAGGCGCTGGTGCTTGGCATTGCCGCCGAAGCGCTTGCCGCGAGTGGGTGTTGCTGGCATGGGTGTTCCTCTACTCAGTCTCGACCGCGGAGCGACAGGCCCCGCTCGTCGAGCTTCTCGATGACTTCGTCGAGCGACTTCTGACCGAAGTTGGTGATCGCCAACAGGTCGTCCTCGCTCTTGGTGAGCAGCTCACCGACGGTGTTGACCTGGGCGCGCTTCAGGCAGTTGCGCGGGCGCTCCGACAGGTCGAGCTCCTCGATGGCGAGCTCGAGGTCGGGCGACGTCGCGACGGTGGCGACCGGCTCGGTGAGGGTCAGACCCTCGGGCTCGTCCTCGATGCTGGCGACCAGGGCGGTCAGCTCGGTCAGCGTGGCGCCGGCCGAGGCGAGCGCCTCACGCGGCGACTTCGAGCCGTCGGTCTGGATCTCGAGCACGACCTTGTCGAAGTTGGTCGACTGCTCGACGCGGGTCGGCTCGACCTGGAAGGTCACCCGACGCACGGGCGAGAAGATCGCGTCGATCGGGATCACACCGATCGTCGGCGTCTCGCGGCCGCTGCCCGAGAGGTAGCCCTTGCCACGCTCGACGGTGACGTCGAGTGCCAGGCGGCCGGACTCGCCGACGGTCGCCACGACGAGGTCCGGGTTGAGGATCTCGACATCGGCGGTGGTGAGGATGTCCTTGGCCGTGACCGAGGCGGGACCGCGCACGTCGAGGCGCAGCGTGACGGGCTCGTCCGAGGACGAGGTCACCACGATGTCCTTCAGGTTGAGGATGATGTCGGTGACGTCCTCGGTGACACCGGCGATGGTGTCGAACTCGTGGAGCGCCTCGTCGAAGCGCACCTGCGTGATGGCGGCGCCGGGGATCGACGACAGCAGGGTGCGGCGGAGCGAGTTGCCAAGGGTGTGGCCGAAACCGGGCTCGAGCGGGCCGATGGCGAACCGCTGAAGGTTGCCGTCTTCCTCGTCGACGGCCTCCACGGTGGGGCGCTGAATGACGAGCATCTGATGCGTACCTCGGGTGAACGTGTGGCGGACGGTGGTGGCCTGTGGGGGCCGTGTGCGATGTGGGGACCCGGGGTCCCCGGCGAGCTCTACTTCGAGTAGAGCTCGACGATGAGCTGCTCACGGACGGGCACGTCGATGTGCTCGCGCAGCGGCAGTTCGCGGACGGTGACCTCTTGGCCGCCGTCGGCAGCCTCGAGCCACGGCGGGGGCGTCCGACCGAGGGTGTCCATGTTGTACTGGACGATGATCAGCTCACGCGACTTGTTGCGGAGCCGCACGACGTCACCCTGGCGCACACGGAAGCTGGGGATGTTCACCCGGCGGCCGTTGACCTCGACGTGTCCGTGGTTCACGAACTGGCGAGCCTGCGGACGGGTCGAGGCCCAGCCGGCGCGGTACACGACGTTGTCGAGACGCTGCTCGCAGTAGCGC
>JAEWED010000263.1 GCA_023389745.1 Actinomycetes bacterium | reverse complement strand
GTGCGGCTGCGGGTGGAGGGCCTGCGGGTGGCGGCGGCTGCGGGTACGCGAGCGGCCCGGTGGGCGGTGGCGGCTGGGGATGTGCCAACGGGCCGACGGGCGGCGAGGCGAGCGGGTCGGACGCGGGCGACGCCGGCGGTGGCGCAGCGGGTGGCGCGGCCGGCTGGGGAGTCGGCGGTTCGTCCCTCGCACCGGGTTGGACCGGGGGCACGCCGCGGAACGGCGGCGGGATGGTTGCGTCGTCCGGGGCCATGGTGCGGCTGAGCGTACCGGCGCCGTGTCCTTGAGCGGCGCAACGCCGTTGGGGTCGGGCGCCCACCCTTGGTAGGCTTCGGCGCTCCCTCAGGGGAGCAGGCCCCCATCGTCCAGCGGCCTAGGACGCCTGCCTTTCACGCAGGTAACACGGGTTCGAATCCCGTTGGGGGTGCCAGGCTCGTCGCCACCGCGGTCCACTCCGGATCGACTTGGTGTGCAGAGCCGTCGGCGGGCTACGATCAGCGCTCGCACAGATGCGTGGTCCCGTGGTGCAGCCTGGAGTGCACGCCGGCCTGTCAAGCCGGAGGTCGCGGGTTCAAATCCCGTCGGGACCGCCATTGGAAGTGTCCGGAGCTCTCCAGGCTCCGGACGGGCACCGAGGTCCGGTCGGTTGGGTGACCAGCCGACCGGGCATCAACCCGGTCGGGTAGCTCAGTTGGCAGAGCGTCCGCCTGAAAAGCGGAAGGTCACCGGATCGACGCCGGTCCCGACCACAGAACGGACGGAGCCGGACCCTCGGGTCCGGCTCCTCTCGTTCTGTCAGTGGTGCTCGTTCTGTCAGTGGCGCTCGTTCTGCCAGCGGCGCTTGGCGCCTCCTGGCGGCGCCGAGCGGTCAGCGGCAGACGCCGTCCGCCTTGGCCGCTGCAGCGCTCGCCCGTGCCACGGCGACGGCGACGGCGGGGTCGAACACCGACGGGATGATGTTGTCGGCCCGCAGGTCCTCGGCCTTCACCGTCTCGGCGATCGCCTCGGCCGCCGCGACCTTCATGTTCTCGGTGATGCGTCGAGCGCCCGCGTCGAGCGCACCACGGAAGATGCCGGGGAAGGCCAGCACGTTGTTGATCTGGTTCGGGAAGTCCGAGCGGCCTGTCGCGATGACCGCCGCGACGTCCTGGATCAGCTCGGGCCGGATCTCCGGGTCGGGGTTGGCCATGGCGAACACGATCGGGTCGGACGCCATGCCGATGACGTCGTCACGGGTGATCAGGTCGGGGCCCGACAGACCGATGAAGACGTCGGCGCCCGGCATGACCTGGGCGATCGAGCCGGACAGCCCCTCGGGGTTGGTGTGCTCCGCGAACCACTGCTTCGACTTGTTGAGGCCCTCTCGGCCGGTGTGCACCGCGCCCTGGCGGTCGCAGCCGACGATGTTCACCACGCCGGCGTTCATGAGGATCTTCGACACGGCGACGCCGGCTGCGCCGACGCCCGCGACGACCACCTTGAGGTCGGCCTTCTGCTTGCCGACGATCTTCAGCGCGTTCTCGAGCGCGGCGAGCGTGACGATCGCGGTGCCGTGCTGGTCGTCGTGGAAGACCGGGATGTCGAGCTCCTCGACCAGGCGCTCCTCGACGTCGAACGCGCCAGGGGCGGCGATGTCCTCGAGGTTGATGCCGCCGAAGGTCGGCGCCAGGCGCTTGACGGTCTCGATGATCTCGTCGGGGTCCTTGGTGTCGAGGCAGATCGGGAACGCGTCGACGCCGGCGAAGTGCTTGAACAGCAGCGCCTTGCCCTCCATGACCGGCATGGCCGCTTCGGGCCCGATGTCGCCGAGGCCGAGCACCGCGGTGCCGTCGGAGACGATGGCGACGGTGTTGCGCTTGATCGTGTAGCGGTGCGCCGTCTCGGGGTTCTTGTTGATCTCCATGCAGACCCTGGCGACACCCGGGGTGTACGCCATCGAGAGGTCCTCGATGTCTCGGACCGGGGCGAGGGGCAGGACCTCGATCTTGCCGCCCTCGTGCATGTGGAACGTGCGGTCCTCGAACTCGAGGATCTCGATGCCCTCGATGCCCTCGATCGCGTTGCGCACCTGCTCCTGGTGGGCCACGCTCGTGCAGTTGACGACGACGTCCTCGTCGAGGACCGAGGTCTTGACCTCGAAGCCGCGCAGGCCCGAGATGTTCCCCCCTACCTCGCCGATCGCGATCGCCAGCTTGCCGAGCATGCCCGGCTCGTTGACCATGCGCACACGGATCCGGACGGAGAACGCGGGGGTGGGGGTGTCTGCCATAGCGACTGCGAGGCTAACCGCCCCCGCGCTCCACGACGAAGCGAGGTCTCCGTCCGGACCGGTGACGTGCGGCGCCCTGACTCGGGCGCCCTGACTCGGGCGCTCAGCCGCAGGCGGCGTGCAGCGACGGGTAGGGGTTGATGGCGCTGCCGCCGGCCGGCTTGATGCCGAGGTGCAGGTGGGGGTCACCACCCGCGGCGTTGCCGCTGGCGCCGACGACGCCGATGGGCGTCCCGGCCGACACCGGACCCGACGACCCGATGGTGTCGGCCAGATGGGCGCCGTAGATCACCCAACCGCTGTTGGTCGACAGGCTGAAGGTGGTGCCGCCCAGGTTGTTCGACCCGAAGCTGACCACGCCCGAGGCCGGCGCGTAGATCGTGGTGCCCTTGCCGGCGAACAGGTCGGTGCCCTCGTGGAAGCGGGTGCTGCCACGAGGGAATCCCCAGTCGTTCATGAAGCTGGCGCCCGGGACGGGGCAGACCAGCTCGGGACCCACGGTGCTGCCCGAGGAACCACCCGACGATGCGGTGCTGGACGATGCGGCGCCACCCGACGGCTCGCTGCCCGACGATGCGGTGCCGGACGATGCGTTGCCGGACGGGATCGTGAGCACGTCGCCCTCGAAGATCAGGTTCGTCGCCTTGAGGCCGTTGGCCGACAGCAGCGCCGAGAGCTTCACGCCGTGACGCCGCGCGATCCGCTCCAGCACGTCACCGTCCTTCACCGTGTACCGGCTGGCCGAGGACGAACCCGCGGACCCGCTCGTGCCGGAGCCCTTCGACGATCCGGACGGGATCGTGAGCACGTCGCCCTCGACGATCAGGCTGGACGCCTTCAGACCGTTGGCCGACAGCAGCGCCGAGAGCTTCACGCCGTGACGCCGCGCGATCCGCTCCAGCACGTCACCGTCCTTCACCGTGTA
>JAEWED010000252.1 GCA_023389745.1 Actinomycetes bacterium | reverse complement strand
CCCCAGGCTCCTGCCGCAGGTGCGCCGCAGGCTCCGGCCGCGCGCACCGGTGACGGTCCCGCTGCCGCTCCCGGCGCACCGGCTCCCGGAGGGGCTCCCACGCCGCCTCCCGGCCCGCCGCTGTCGCCGTCGGGCAAGCCGATCCCGCCGCCTCCCGGCCCGCCGCTGTCGCGTTCCGGCAAGCCGATCCCGCCACCCCCGGGCCTGGGCGGACGCGGACCCGCGCCCGCAGGTCGTGGTCCCGGCGGACCGCGCGGACCTCGCCCCGGTGGCGGCGGTCCCCGTCCCGGTGGTGGTCCCGGTGGTGGATTCCGTCCCGGCGGTGGTCCGTCGTTCCCACCGCCCGGCGGTGGTCCCGGCGGTGGCCCCGGTGGCCGTGGCCGTCCCGGTGGGCAGCAGCGCCCGCCGCGCCGCAAGGGACGTCGGCGTCGCAACCGCGAAGAGCTCCAGCCGATGGACATGCCGAGCTACACGCCGGCGAGTGCACCGGTGCCCGAGGGCGTCGTCGTCATCGAGCGCGGGTCCACCCCGCAGGACCTCGGCGCACGCCTGAACCGCACCGCGGCCGACGTCGTCCGCTTCCTGCTCCAGCAGGGCGAGATGGTCACCGCGACCCAGTCCCTCTCCGACGAGATGATCGAGCTCTTCGCCGCCGAAGTCGGCGCGGAGATCTCGCTGGTCGACCTCGGTCAGGAGCAGGAGGTCGAGCTCCGCAAGGTCCTCGACATCCCCGAGCCCGACGACGCCGAGTACGAGTCCTGGCCCCATCGGGCCCCGGTCATCACCGTCATGGGTCACGTCGACCACGGCAAGACCAAGCTGCTCGACCGCATCCGCAACGCGAACGTCGTCGCAGGTGAGGCCGGTGGCATCACCCAGCACATCGGTGCCTACCAGGCAGAGAAGGACGGCCGCCGGCTGACGTTCATCGACACCCCCGGTCACGAGGCGTTCACCGCCATGCGTGCCCGTGGTGCCGACGCGACCGACATCGTCGTGCTGGTCGTCGCCGCGGACGACGGCGTCATGCCCCAGACCCTCGAGGCCATCGCGCACGCCAAGGCGGCCGAGGTCCCGATCGTCGTGGCGATCAACAAGATCGACCGTGAGGGCGCGGATCCGACCCGCGTCATGCAGCAGCTCTCCGAGCACGGGCTCGTGCCCGAGTCGTGGGGCGGCGACACGATGATGTGCGAGGTCTCGGCGCTGCAGGGCACCGGCATCGACGAACTGCTCGAGAACCTGCTGGTGGTGGCCGAGATCGAGGACCTCCGTGCCAGCGACGAAGGCCGCGCCCGAGGCGTGGTCATCGAGGCGCACCTCGACATCGGTCGGGGCCCCGTCGCCTCGATCCTCGTCCAGCACGGCACCCTGCGTGTCGGTGATCCCCTGGTCGCCGGTCCCGCCTGGGGCCGCATCCGGGCGCTCATCAACGACCACGGCGAGCAGATCAAGGAAGCGGGTCCGTCGACCCCCGTCGAGGTGCTCGGTCTGTCCGACGTGCCCTTCGCCGGCGACGACTTCGTGGTGGCCCCGGACGAGCGCAAGGCCCGTTCGGTCGCCGAGACCCGCGAGCGCTGGCAGCGTGAGGCCGCACGTGGCCAGAACGCCGCGGTGAACGTGCAGGGTGCCCGCCTCGAGGACATCTTCGCCCAGATCCAGGCCGGCGAGCAGACGAGCCTCAACCTCATCGTCAAGGCCGACGCCCAGGGTTCGCTCGAAGCGCTCACCGAGAGCCTCAAGAAGCTCGAGCGTCCCGAGGTCAAGGTCGGCTTCGTGCTCCGCGGCGTCGGTGGCATCTCCGAGTCCGACATCCAGCTCGCCGCCACCTCGGACGCGACGATCATCGGCTTCAACACCCGGCCGAGCCGTCAGGCCCGTGACCTCGCCGCCAACGAGGGCGTCGAGATCCGGACCTACGAGATCATCTACAAGCTGCTCGAGGACGTCGAGGCAGCGATGGTCGGCATGCTCGAGCCCGAGTACGAAGAGGTCGTCACGGGCGAGGCAGAGGTCCGCGAGATCTTCAAGGTCCCGAGGATCGGTGCGATCGCCGGTTGCCTGGTGCAGTCCGGTGTGATCACCCGTGGGTCCAAGGTCCGCTTCCTGCGTGAGGGCAGCATCCTCTGGAAGGGCGAGATCTCGTCGCTGCGCCGCTTCAAGGACGACGTGCGAGAGGTCGCCGCCGGCTACGAGTGCGGTATCGGCCTGTCGGACTTCCAGGACCTGAAGAACGGCGACATCATCGAGACCTACGACCTGCGCGAGATCCCTCGGGTCTGAGCACTTCGACGCCCGGCCGTCGTGCACCTCGGTGCCGTCGGCCGGGCGTCGTCGCGTCCGCTCACCGGACGGGTGCCTCGCCGGGCGTGGGCACCTGTGGGCGTGGCCACCGCTCAGCCGGTGGTGGCGTCGGTCGAGACGACGACGTCGACGACCCGATCGGTGCCGAGCGCGACCATCCCGTCCTGCGCACCTCCGGCGAGCGGAGCACCTCGGGAGCTGATCAGCAGCCGAGCGTCGGCCGGGAGGACGAGCGGTTGGGCGACCCAGCGCAGGCGGTACCGCTCACCGGGGCTCACCCGGCCGTGCAGGTCGAAGCTCACGGTGCGCTGCTCGCCCGGCAGGAGGTCGACGGTCACCGAGTGCCGCCGGAGGTCACCCGACTCCGAGGTCGACCCGATCGGGATCGCGGTGTCGTCGAGCAGCGCGCCCGTGGCCTGCAGCGGCGTGACGATCGAGAGCTGCGTGCGGTTGGTGCCAGGAGCGGCCCCCGGCGCGGGGATCGTGACCTCGGTGCCGAGGTCGCCGGGCGGCAGGTCGTTGGTCATGGTGACGACGACCCTGGACCGCACCTCGCCGGTCGCCGGGTCCCAGTCGACGTCGTAGTCGATGCTCCGCTGCAGGTAGGCGTCGATCTTCGACGGGTTCGAGTTGCGGTTGACCACCGCGAGCAGGTCGCCGCCCTCTGGTGCCCGGAACGGTCGGTCGAGCCCCGAGCGCACCAGGACGCCGCGGTCCCCGGGGTGCAGCGAGCGGAACTGCAGGCGGCCTTCTGCGATCACGGCCCCGAACCGGTCGGCGAACTCGGCGGGCGCCGGCAGCCGGCGAGTCGTGAGCTGTTCGAGCGCGAGGCGCACGACCTCGGTGACGGCGGCGTCCGGGTCCCGCTCGCTGCCGGTGGGGTCGACGAACTGACCGCGGGTGAGGAACTCGACGGCATCTGCGTCGGAGAGTCGGGTGCCGTCGCTCGTGGTGATCGGCCCGGTCACCGCCAGCAGCGCTGCCAACGCGAACGGGTCGGCGTAGAGCACACCGTCGATCTCCGCTCCGCCGGCTGACTGGGGGTAGAGCTCGGCGGCCACCTCGGTGACGGCGGCCAGATCGGGGCTGGCGCCCCAGTTCTGCGGGAACCGTGTGGGCTCCATCGAGGACAGCGCCGGCGGGACGTCGGTCCCGAGCACCGGGCGCGGCTCGGTGGCAGGTCCGAACAGGTCGTACGGCGTGCCGACGCGGGCGACCTCGAGGCGGCCCTCGGTCGCGACGAGCTCCGCCCAGCTGCCGAGATGCCCGCCGAGGTCGCGGGACTCGGCGGGGTTGCCGAGCAGCAGCAGGTAGCGACGAGGCCCGTCGGCACCCAGCAGCGACGGCAGGTCCTCGACCGCCGCTGCGGCGAGTGCGGTGCTGCGCCGAACCTCGACGAGCTGCGGCGACAGCTCGTCGAGCTGTTCACGGATCGGTGCGACGATCCATGGCGAGACCAACCCCTCGATCGCCCCGTCGGCGGCCTCCACGGCCCGGGACACCTCGGCGACGGGTCGGGAGAACGCCGTCAGGCGTTCCAGGTCGATGCGTCCGTCGGGGAGGCGCAGCTGGTCGTAGTCGACCTGTGTGGTGACCACGGCGGCAGCTGCGTTCAGCTGCGCACCCGACGCCGCGACGGTCCGCACGGCGTTCAGGTTCTGGGCGACCACCGGCGTCATCCGCGCCGGCACGGTCCACCAGGCGTCGGTGGCCTCGACGACGGACGAGAAGTCGGCGGCCGCCGACTCGAAGCCGGCGGCGCCCCCGCCGGCGTCGCCGTTGCTCAACGCCCGGACGCTGTCCTTGGTGCGATCCGCCGCTTCGACGACCTGTGCCCGCTGGGTCAGTGCCACGACGGCCCCGGACACGAGCCCGACCGCCAGGGCGCCGAGCACGACGGCCGCGGCGATCGCGATCCGCCGGCGAGCACGCGGCGACGCGACGCGGTAGCCCGAGACCCACAGCGGCAGGACCGCAGCGGCCGCGAGCGCAGCGGTTCCGCCCGACGGCGTGGTGGGCCAGCTCAGCTGCAGGGCAGCGATCGAGACGAGCGCGCCGACGAGCGCCCCGGCGACCCGATTGCGACGGTTCCGCCAGGCGAGCACGAGCGCGATCGCGAGCGCGCCCAACCCGAGCAGCACCGCAGGCCACTCGAGGCCGACGGTGACGAGTGCCGGCGAGATCAGCAGGCTCCAGCGGCGAGCACGGGACGCCGCAGCGACGGTCGTCGCGACGATTGCCCCGATGTAGAGCGCATCGAGGACCGCCGTACCGGTGGGGGCCGCGTCGGTCGTCGCCACGGCGACGGCGGCGGCGACCGCTGCGATGACCGAGACCCCGATCAACCGGAACGTGGTCAACTCGGAGCGGCGACGGGATCGACGGACCTTCGGAGCCGGGGCGTCGACCTGCATCGTGCTCATGACGGTGTCAGTCTGCCCGAAGACCGAACGTCGTTCGACGGGGCAATTCCACCCGCCCGGGAAACCGGGACGGCAGACCGTCGAGCGCGTGGTACCAATGTCGGTATGGCACGTCGGCGACACTCTGCACCGCGACAGTTCAGCCGCACCGATCGGGTGGGCGAGCAGCTCCGCGAGATCGTCGCGTCCGAGCTCGAGCGCATCGGCGACGAGCGACTCGAGCTGGTGACCATCACGGCCGTCGACGTCGACGGGTCCCTCGAGACCGCCGACGTCTTCTACTCGGCGATGTCCGCCGACGAGGACGGCCGTTCCGAAGAGGTCGCCGAAGCCCTCGACGATCAGCGCTGGAAGGTGCAGCAGCTGATCAACCGAGAGGTCAAGATGCGGCGCACCCCGCAGATCCGCTTCCGCCCGGACACCGTGCTGTCCTCGGCGCTGCGGATCGAGGAGATCCTGCGCGGCATCGGCCAGCAGGGCGGCACCGCCGAGGACGCACCGGTCACCGACGCCGCGGGACCGAGCGACGAACAGCCCGCCGGGTGAGCCGTCGTCGACGCGCCGACGACGGCCCCACGGGCATCTGCATCGTCGACAAGCCCGCAGGATGGACGAGCCACGACGTGGTGGCGCGCTCGCGCAAGCTGCTCGGCACGCGCCGTGTCGGCCACGCCGGGACGCTCGACCCGATGGCGACGGGGGTGCTCGTGCTGGGTGTGGGCCGTGCCACCCGGCTGCTGACCTTCGTCACCGGCGTCGACAAGACCTACGAGGCCCGCATCACGTTCGGCACCGAGACCGACAGCCTCGACGCCGACGGTGAGGTGACCGCCACCCACGACATGACGGGTCTGGACCCCGACGCCGTGCTCGCCGCGGCCGCGGCGCTGACGGGGCCGATCGAGCAGGTGCCGCCGATGGTCTCGGCGATCCAGGTGGACGGACGACGGTTGCACGAGCTCGCCCGCGAGGGCATCGAGATCGAGCGTGCCGCTCGTCCCGTCACCATCCACCGCTTCGAGCTGACGCCGACCGAGGACCCGCTCGTCTGGGATGCAGTGGTCGAGTGCTCCTCGGGCACCTACGTGCGGTCCCTGGCAGCCGACCTCGGCACCGCGCTCGGCGGGGGTGCGCACCTGTCGGCCCTTCGCCGAACCGCGGTCGGACCCTTCCGGCTCTCAGAGGCCGAACCGCTGGGCGACGACCTGCAGGTGCTGCCGATGATCGAGGGCGTGCGGCACCTGGCCCGCATCGACGTCGACGAGGAGCTCGCCGGGCTGGTGCGCCACGGACGGGTGCTCGAACAGGACCAGCTGGGCGTCGACGGCCCGGGACCGTGGGCCGTCGCCACCGCCGAGGGCGAGCTGCTCGCGGTCTACCAGGCGCACCGCGACTCGACGGCGAAGCCCGCCGTCGTGCTGGCGGCAGCGGATGCTGGTTGAGACAGCGGATGCTGGTTGACACCGCGGGCCCTGGATAGCGTTCCGCCCGTGGACATCCTCCGAGACGACGATCCCTGCCCCGCGCCCCCGGAAGGCTCCGTGGTGACGATCGGGGCCTACGACGGCGTGCACCTGGGTCATCGGACCGTGATCGGCGAGGTCCGACGACGGGCCGAGGAGCAGGGGATGCGCTCCGCAGTCGTCACCTTCGACCGCCATCCCGCCCAGGTGATCCGCCCGGACTCGGCGCCGCTGCTCCTGACGAACCTGGACCAGAAGCTCGAGCTGCTCGCCGAGACCGGGATCGACTACGCGCTGGTGGTGCGCTTCGACGAGGAGCGCTCGAACGAGAGCGCCGAGGACTTCGTCCGGACGGTGCTGGTCGACTGCCTGCGGGCCCGCGAGATCGTGGTGGGGGAGGACTTCCACTTCGGTCACCGGCGCCGGGGCAACGTCGAGCTCCTGACGGAGATGGGCGCCGAGCTGGGCTTCGAGGTGCTGGGCCACAAGCTCGTGGGGACCGACGGCCACGCCGCACGCGACGACGCCCAGGTGTCGTCGACCGCGATCCGGCGGGACCTGCACGAGGGGCGTCTGGTCGACGCCAACCTGCGGCTGGGGCGTCCCTACGAGATGCGCGGACCGGTCGTGCAGGGTGACCAGCGCGGCAGAACCCTCGGGTTCCCGACGGCGAACGTGGCGATCCCCGACGAGATGCTGATGCCGGCGGACGGCATCTACGCCGGCTGGCTGATCAGCGACGACGTCGAGGGCGGACGGGCGCTGCCCTCGGCGATCTACGTCGGTAGCCGTCCGACCTTCTACGACGACCGGGCCATGGTCCTGCTCGAGGTGCACGTCCTGGACTTCACCGGCGACCTGTACGGCAAGGACGTGCGGGTGCAGTTCACCCACCGGATCCGTGCCGACGCCCGATTCGCCTCGGCCGAGGAGCTCGCGACGCAGCTGCGTGCCGACTGCGATCGGGCGCGGCAGCTGCTCACCGTCTGAGCGGCAGGCGCTCACGGTCTGAGCGCGGCCGCCCGCCGAGGCGTACCTCACGCCGCGCGGTGTGAGGGCCACCACACGTGGTCCATCAGCCGCGCCGGCGGACGCCGCCGATACGCTGGTCACGGGTCGCGTGTCGGGCGGCACACGACACCGGGAAGGTGGAACCGGGCCATGACAGAGGTTGCGGACCCGATCGAGGGACCGACGCTCGACGCTCCGTTCGTCGAGGGGGCCGTCGACGCGCCGCGCCTCGCCCGTCACCAGATCGAGCTCGAGGACGGTCACCGGGTCGGTGTCACCGTCGCAGGGCAGGGTGTGCCCCTCGTGGTCGTGCACGGCTTCTCCGCCGAGGGCTTCCTGTACGCGCAGTCGCTGTCGCGCCTGGTGAAGATGGGCTTCAAGGTCATCGCGATCGACACCGCCGGTCACGGCGCGACGCAGGGTCTGCCGCTGAGCGGCCAGAGCCTCAACGACTACGCCGACCTGCTGGGCCGGGCGATCGACGAGCTGGGCATCGAGCGCTTCGTCGTCGCCGGCCACTCGATGGGCGGCCAGCTGATCATCCGGATGGCGGCGAACCGTCCCGACCGCGTCATCGGCGTGGTGCTCATCGACGCGATCGTGGGTGACACCTGGGACCACATGGTCCAGCTGTTCCGGGTCGCGCCGCCGCTGTTGAACGTGGTCGGCGGCCTGCTGATGCTGGACTCGGTGACGGTGATCCCGACGTTCTCGGATCCCCGTCAGGCCATGAAGCTGGTCCGGCTGTTCGCTCCGACCTACGCGTCGCACCTGGTGCAGCCGTGGCGACTGCTCGGTCCGATGCTGACCATCCTGCGGTCGCGGGCGAGTCGCTACGCGCTGGACGCGCTGCGCGAGCAGGACGTGCCGGTGTTCGTGCTGCACGGCGCGTGGGACCTGGCGGTCCCGCACCGGACGGCGCGCGACACCGTCGAGCGCACCGACGGGGTGCTCGTCACGATCGAGCGGGCCGGGCACTCCTGGATCCTGCGCGACCCCGAGACGCTGCCGGCGATCATCGCCGAGCTGCTGGCGAACGAGCTCGGCGAGAGCATCCGCACCTCGCTGCGGGCCGCCGGAGTGCGCAAGCAGCGACCGACGCTCGCGGACGTCGAGCGGGTCTGCTACCGGCCCGGCGCCCGGGTGCTGACGTTGACGCCGGCGGACACCCGCCGCAGGGTGGTGGGACGACACCGGGCCCCGGTCTACAGCTGGCAGGTCCGGCGGCCGGCGAGCTAACGTCGTCCGTTCCCGGCTGAGCAGCCGGGCCACCGCGCCGAGATTCGCGGTTCCGTCGCAGGTCCGGGTGCAGCAGCGCCCAGCGCCGTCGGGGAGCTGTCGGTCATCGGGGCCGGGTCGGACACCCAACACGGAGGTACCCCCATGGGCAATCGTCAGCCCACCAACCTGCCGCCCAAGGCGGACACGATCGCCAAGTTCGGCAAGGACGCTGCCGACACCGGCTCGGCCGAGGTGCAGATCGCGCTCCTGACGGATCGCATCAACCACCTGACCGAGCACCTGAAGCTGCACAAGAAGGACCACCACTCCCGTCGTGGCCTCCTGATGCTGGTCGGCAAGCGCCGCCGCTTCCTGGACTACCTGAAGAAGAACGACATCGAGCGGTACCGCACGGTCATCGCCGAGCTGGGCCTGCGCCGCTGAGGCTTGCCAGCAGGGGAGCCGCTGAAGCTTGCCAGCAGGTGCGCCGCCGGGCGGCCGCCTCAACCGAGAGAACTGTGGATGGGGCCGGCGCACGCCGGCCCCGTTCGCGTCCCGGCGACGGCGGTCGAGTACCCTGATCGGAACACATCACAACAAGAGAGTGCGGCAGGCCGGTCAGTTTCCGGTTGCCGACCTCCGAGCTGGCATGGATCCGCTCGGGCGTCGACGTCTGGAAGCTGGCCCCGTTCCGCACCGAACGATCCCGAGGGGGATCGAAGGAGGGCCAAGTGGCCACAGCTATCCGCGTCGAGGCACCGATCGGTGCCGGCGACGAGAAGATCATGTCGCTGGAGACGGGCAAGCTCGCCGGTCTCGCCGGCGGCGCAGTGCTCGCCGGTATCGGCGACACCCGAATCCTCGTGACCGCCACGGCGGCAGGTCACGTGCGGGAGGGCATCGACTTCTTCCCGCTGACCGTCGACATCGAGGAGCGCATGTACGCCGCGGGCAAGATCCCCGGCTCGTTCTTCCGTCGTGAGGGCCGCGCGCCCGAGTCCGCGATCCTCACCTGCCGCCTGATCGACCGGCCGCTGCGCCCGTCGTTCCCGTCGGACTTCCGCAACGAGGTCCACATCGTCGGCACCGTGCTCGGCGCCGACCAGGCCAACCCGTACGACGTCCTGGCGATCAACGCCGCGTCGGCCGCCCTGATGATCTCGGACATCCCGTTCGAGGGTCCGATCGGTGCGGTCCGTCTGGCGTACGACGCAGACGGCGAATGGGTCGCCCACCCGACCTACGAGGAGAGCGACGAGTCGTCGTTCGAGATCGTCGTCGCAGGTCGTGAGCTCGACAACGGCGACGTCGCCGTGATGATGGTCGAGGCCGGTGGCACCGAAGCCGCCTGGGGGCTCTACGAGAACGGTTCGCCGAAGGTCGACGAGGCGGCGCTCGCGTCGGCGCTCGAGGCCGCCAAGGCCCCGATCAAGGCCGCCATCGCCGCCCAGCGCGAGCTGGTCGCAGGGGTCGTCGCCGCCAAGGGCGAGATCGGCACCATGGACTACGCCCCGCAGGTCGACTACTCCGACGACATCTACGCGTCGGTGAAGGACCTGGGCGGAGAGCGCATCACCGAGATCATGCAGATCGCCGACAAGGCCGAGCGCACCGCCGCCGAGGGCGCGCTGCGTGACGAGCTCGTCGAGCGCATCGTCCCGAACCTGGTCGAGACCGCGGTCGAAGCCGGCGAGCCCGCCGACATCGCCACCGCCCTGGCGACCAAGCACGTGAAGAGCGCGTTCCGGTCGCTCGCCAAGTCGACGGTGCGCTCGCGCATCGTGAACGAGGGTGCCCGCATCGACGGTCGTGGCCTCGCCGACCTCCGTCCGCTGTCGGCCGAGGTGGGCGTGCTGCCGACCGCGCACGGCACCGGCCTGTTCCAGCGTGGCGAGACCCAGGTCCTCAACGTCGCCACCCTGGGCATGGCGAAGATGGACCAGATGATCGACGGCATCGACCCGATCACCCGCAAGCGCTACCTGCACCACTACAACTTCCCGCCGTTCTCGACCGGCGAGCCGGGCTTCATGCGTGGCCCGAAGCGTCGTGAGATCGGTCACGGTGCCCTCGCCGAGCGCGCCGTGTTCCCGGTGGTGCCCTCCCTCGAGGAGTTCCCGTACACGATCCGCCTCGTCTCCGAGGTCCTCGGGTCCAACGGCTCGTCCTCGATGGCCTCGGTCTGCGCCTCGACCCTGTCGCTGATGGACGCCGGTGTGCCGATCAAGGCGCCCGTCGCCGGCATCGCCATGGGCCTCATCTACGCGGACGGCAAGTACGTCACGCTCACCGACATCCTCGGTGCCGAGGACGCCTACGGCGACATGGACTTCAAGGTCGCCGGCACGTCCGACTTCATCACGGCGCTGCAGCTCGACACGAAGATCGACGGCATCCCCTCCGACGTGCTCGCCGCGGCCCTCAACCAGGCCAAGGAAGCCCGTCTGCAGATCCTCGACGTGATGGCCAGCGCGATCGCCGCTCCCCGTGACGAGGTCGCCGAGACCGCCCCGAAGATCATCAGCTTCGAGATCCCGATCGACAAGATCGGCGAGGTCATCGGCCCGAAGGGCAAGGTCATCAACGCCATCCAGGCCGAGACCGGCGCGAACATCAGCGTCGACGACGACGGCATGGTCGGCACGGTCGCCATCGCGGCGGTCGACGGCGGCGCGATGGCCGAGGCCGAGCGTCAGATCAAGCTCATCCTCGACCCGCCGACGGCAGAGGTCGGCGTCGAGTACGACGGTCGTGTCGTGAACATCACCAAGTTCGGTGCGTTCGTGAACATTCTCCCGGGTCGTGACGGCCTGCTGCACATCTCCAAGCTCGGAGGCGGCAAGCGCATCGACCGTGTCGAGGACGTGGTCGACCTGGGTGATGCGGTCAAGGTCCGTGTCGACGACATCGACCCGAACGGGAAGATCTCGCTGGCGCTGGTGGACGACCTCTCCCCAAAAGCGAGTGAGGGCGGCGCCGACGGCGCTGCCCACTCCGCGGCTGCCGGCTCCGACGACGGGGCCGACGCCTCGGAGGGATCGGGCGACCGCATCGAGATGAACTTCGCCGAGAGCTTCGACGCAGAGCTCACCGAGACCTTCGGTGACCTGGGTCCGGCTCCGGTGCGCTCGGGCGGCAACCGCGGCGGCGACCGTGGAGGTCGCGGCGGCTCCGGCGGTGGACGCGGCGGTCGTGGCGGCGGCCGCGGTCGCAGGTGACGGCCCAGCCGCACCTGAGCACTGACGACATCCAGCGGGCGGTGGCATTGCCACCGCCCGTTGTCGATGTCCGGCGCACCGTTCTGCCGAACGGGGTGCGGG
>JAEWED010000108.1 GCA_023389745.1 Actinomycetes bacterium | reverse complement strand
CTTAGCACGTGCACAGCCAGCCCCTCGTGATCCGCGTGCGCTCTACAAAAACAGAAGTGTGGCGTGGAAACGCATGGCGCTCCGTTGACACGACCGGGAGCGGGGGGTAGAGCACGCCTCGAAAAGTCCCTGCTTTCAAGGGCTTTTCAGGAGCGCTCGCCCGTGTTCAAGAAGGTCTGCCTCTTCTCCGGCAACGCGAACCCCGAGCTGGCTGCCCAGATCGCGGATTACCTCGAGACTCCGCTGGGGAAGGTGAAGGTCCAGCGCTTCAGCGACGGCGAGACGTTCTGCGAGATCAACGAGAACGTCCGCGGCGTCGACGCCTTCATCATCCAGCCGACGTCGAGCCCCGTGAACGACCACGTCATGGAGCTCCTCATCATGGCGGACACGCTCCGGCGTGCGTCCGCCCAGACGATCACGGCGGTCATCCCGTACTACGGCTACGCGCGCCAGGACCGGAAGGTCGCGCCTCGGACGCCGATCACGTCGAAGCTCGTCGCGGACCTCATCCAGGCCGCGGGCGTCACCCGCGTCGTCTCCGTCGACCTCCACGCCGGGCAGATCCAGGGGTTCTTCAACATCCCCTTTGATCACCTCTACGCGCTCCCGATCATGATGGAGGACTACCTCAGGAAGAACTTCGACTCGTCGGCCGTGTTCGTCTCGCCGGACGCCGGCGGCGTCGAGCGTGCACGTGCGTACTCGAAGCGCCTGAACGCGAGCCTCGCCATCATCGACAAGCGTCGTGAGCGCGCGAACGTCTCCGAGGTGATGCACCTCATCGGTGACGTGAAGGGCAAGCAGTGCATCATCGTCGACGACATGATCGACACGGCCGGTACGCTCACCGGCGCAGCGCGTGCCCTCATCGATCACGGCGCGACGCGCGTGGTCGCCTGCGCCACGCATGGAGTCCTCTCGGGCCCGGCGATCCAGCGCATCGTCGATTCGCCGCTCGACGAGGTCGTCGTCAGCGACACGATCCCGCTGAGCGAGGCCGCGAAGACCTGCTCCAAGATCAAGCAGATCCGCATGGCGCGCCTGCTCGGCGAGGCGATCAAGCGCATCCACAGCTCCGACTCCGTCAGCTCGCTGTTCTCCTGAACGCAGGAGCTTCGCCCAACCCCATCAAGCCGCCCACGAAGCGGAGTATGGGGCCCAGGGGCGGGGTATGGGGCGGCAGCCCCATCGTGATCACCAGGCGCAGGTGAAGTTGCCCTGTTCCATGTCGCAGGGCGCGCATTCGCCGGCCGTGTTGCATGCATTGCACACGGACTCCGCGCTCGTCACCTGACACACCCACGCGCCCGACACGTCGCCGCATTTCGACGCAACGAACCACGAGGCGCCCTTCGTCCACGCGAGGTAGCAGAGGCCGTCGTCGTCGGAGTCCGCGTCGCCTTTCCAGGCAGCGAACGACGGCTGGGTCGCCGCCGTGCCGCCGCCGGTCGGAGCATCGGGCACGAGGACCGCGACCGTCTCGTCCGCGCCGATCGCGTCGATGTTCGACGCCTTCTCGCCGGTCTTGCCCTTCTGTTCGGCCGTGAGGTCGACGCCGCCCGTCAGGTTCTTCGGGATCGCCGCGACCGAGCCGAAGTCCGCTGCGGTCATCGTCACGGGAGCCGTGGCGCTCGACTTGAGGAGCGCGATCGCCTGGCCGAGGTTGTCGCCGAGGCGTCGATATTCTTCCGAGAGCGTCCTGGTCGAGGTCGCAGGCGCCGGGGCGTCTTCGCTACTACACGCGGTGGAGAAACATACGGCGAGGAGCGGTACAGAGATCGAGGGCGCGAGGAAGCTGCGGAGGCGGCGGCGCGGAGCTTTCATGAAGGAAGCCTTTCAAGCAGAAGGAAGTGCCTCTACATACCCGGACCATACCGCGATGCAAGATCCGCTACCCCCGGCTGCGGCTCTCTGCTAAGCATCCGCGCCCGAACCCGTCCCGGAAGCAAACTTCGGGAACTGGTAAGTCTTTCTAGGAGCCCGCCATGTCCGCCGCCATGCACAGCGTCACCGCCAATCCCCGCACCGAGACCGGAAAGGGCGCCGCGCGCCGCCTCCGCAACTCGGGTCAGATCCCCGCGGTCGCGTACGGCAAGGGCCTTCCGGCGACGACCCTCTCGGTCGC
The DNA here is from genome assembly GCA_023389745.1 of Actinomycetes bacterium. Classification (GTDB taxonomy): domain Bacteria; phylum Actinomycetota; class Acidimicrobiia; order Acidimicrobiales; family Microtrichaceae; genus JAFAFN01. Next base: position 946 of record JAEWED010000108.1, on the reverse strand, counting down.
GCCGAAGGATCTCCTCACCGTCCTCAAGAGCGAGCGCGGGCAGAACACCGTCCTTCAGATGAAGGTCAACGGTGGCAACGAGCTCCTCGTGATGATCAAGCACTTCACCTATCACCCGGTCTCGCGCTCGCTCGAGCACGTCGACTTCGTCGAGGTGAAGCTCGATCAGCCGGTCGACGTCGACGTGCCCCTCATCGTGCAGGGCAAGGCCGTGGGCGTCACCCTCGGTGGTGTCCTTCGCCAGGTCTTCCGCACGATCCCCGTACGCTGCCTGCCCGATCGGATCCCGCTCAAGATCGAGACGGACGTGACGGAGCTCAAGCTGGGTGATGCGATCGCGACGAAGGACCTGAAGCTCCCCGAGGGCGTCGAGGTTCGTCTCCCGGCCGAGCAGACGCTCGTCGCGGTCGTCGCGCCCGAGAAGGATCGCACCGAGGAGGCCGCTGCGCCGGGCGCAGCTGCGGGTGCGGCAGCTCCGGCGGCGGGCAAGGCGCCGGCCGCGGCCGACAAGAAGGACGCTGGCAAGGACGCGAAGAAGAAGTAACGCTTCTTCCGCCGCGTTCCACGCGGCGACCGCGGGCCAGAGTTCAGCTCTGCCATGTATCTCGTCGTTGGTCTCGGCAATCCTGGCAAGAAGTACGAGAAGAACCGGCACAACGTCGGTTTCATGGTCGTCGAGCGCCTCGCGCGCTCGCACGGCCTGCCGGACTTCAAGGAAAAGTTCAGCGCGGTCTGGACGAAGGGCGAGCTCTCCGCTGGTGGAGCTCGCCACGCCGTCGCGCTGATTCAGCCGCAGACGTTCATGAACCTGTCCGGCGACAGCGTTCAGCCCGCGGCCGCCTTCCTGAAAGTCGATCCGCCGAAGGTCATCGTCGTCCACGACGAGCTCGACCTGCCGTGGCAGGACGTACGGCTGAAGGTGGGCGGCGGACACGCCGGGCACAAC
>JAEWED010000089.1 GCA_023389745.1 Actinomycetes bacterium | reverse complement strand
CGACCGACGAGGCGCTCGCCGACGCGTTCTTCCTCGACGTCACCGGTCGCACGGCCAAGCACCTGCTCGAGCTCGCCGGCGAGAACGAGGAGTTCGAGATCCCGATCACCCAGGAGGAGCTCGCCGGTCTCGTCGGCGCCTCCCGCGAGCGGGTCAACAAGGCGATCGCCAGCTTCCTGCGCTTGGGCTGGATCGAGCAGTACGACCGCGCGTACCGCATCCTCAAGCGGCGCGAGCTCGAGATCCGCTCCCAGTAGGTCGGACCCGGGGCGTCGGCGTGCCCAGCTCGTCCGCGCTCAACCCCTGAGCAGCTCGTCCGAGCTCAACCTCTGAGCAGCTCGTCCGAGCGCGCCCAGGCATCCGCGGCGTACTCGGCCCGGTGCGCCGGGCGAGCGGGGTCGTGCACGAACCCGTGGTCGGCGCCCTCGTAGCGCACGCACTCCACGCCGAGCGCCTCGAGCGCGTCGACGTCCTCGGGAGGGGTGTAGCCGTCGACGGTGCCGATGATCGCCAGGACGGGGGTGTCACCACGGCGGGCGACGGCGTCGAGCGGCTCGCCCTGGCCGCTGCTCGCCCAGTCGTCGGGCACGCGGATCATCCCGTAGAACGACACCGCACGGTCGAAGCGGTCCAGAGCGCTCGCCTTCAGGGCGTACATGCCACCCATGCAGAACCCGACGACGCCGACCTCGGCCGGGCCGAGCAGGTCCGCTGCCGCGACGGCGTCGCTCAGCAGGCGCTCGTCGACCGTCTCACGCAGCGCGACCGAGCGCACCGCGAGCGCGTCGGGCTCCGAGGCCCTGGGCAGGTCCTGCCCCGGGAACGGCTCGAACGCTGCGACCGAGCAGCCGGTGCGTGCCGCGAGGTCGTCGACCATCTGGGCGTACAGCGGACGGAGCCCCCAGATGTCGGGGATCACGACGATGCCCCTGGTGGCGCCGTCGACCTGCTGGACCATGACCGGTGTGCCGCTGGGCAGTGTCGTCGCTCGCATGGGTGCGACACTACCCAGCGCCGGTCGTGCCACGGCCGGGTCCGTTCCGGCCGCCGGGCGGTGGCCGCTCGACGTCAGACCGACTCGAGCAGCAGCTCGTCGATCTGGCCGATGGCGAGGGTGGTGCCCTCCTCCATCCCCATCGCCAGCATCTGCTCCATCGCCGGGGTCGACGAGAAGGTGGACTCGATCTGCATGGTCGAGCCGCCCTCGGCGCGGGCCTCGACGACGACCCGCATCACGGTGATGGGCAGGTCGTCGTTCGGCGTCCCGTCGTCGTGGGAGAAGCCGTCCTCGATCACCAACCGATGTGGCGCGTCGACGTCGATGATCCGCCACCAGCCGGCGGCACGATCGCCCTCGGGACCGGTCATGTAGTAGCTCGCACTCCCACCCGGGGTGAGGACGTGCTCCACGAACGTGGCCGGATAGGTCGGCGGCCCCCACCACCGCTCCAGTCGCCGTGGGTCGGCCCACAGCTGCCAGACGGCCTCGACCGGTGCGTCGAACCTGCTGGTGATCTGCAACGTGCACCGTTCCAGATCCCTGTTCACATCGATGACGGGCATGTCGGTGCTCCTTCTGTTGTTCAGCCGCCGTCCGATCGGTCGGCGGTCCTCGGAGACTCGGATGGAGGCGGCTCGAGCGGCGCTGCGACGGACGGTCCGTCCTCGGCGAGCACGGCGTCGAAGCGGTCGAGACGTGCGCGCCAGTGCAGCTCCATCTGGTCGAGGAGCCTGCCCGCCTGCTGGATCGTGGCGACGTTCCCGCTGACGAGCTGCTCACGTCCGCTCTTCCGCTTCACGACGAGGCCGGCGCGCTCGAGCACGGCCACGTGCTTCTGCACTGCGGCGAAGCTCATCGAGTACCCCTCGGCGAGCGCCGAGACCGAGTGCTCCGACCGGAGCACTCGCGCGATGACGTCGCGGCGTGTCGCGTCGGCGAGTGCGTGGAACACACGGTCGATCTCGTCCTGGTTCAGTGCGTCGAGCAGCTCGTCCTGCATGACCCCATTCCTACAACCATCTGGTTGTAGATTATGCCTCTGGACGCGTCGGGGACAACCCCCTTCGGCGGGTGCACGGCGATCGTCGGCGGGAGCGCCAGGACCGGGTCGCTCAGGAGTAGCGATCGAGGATGCTGGACTCCGCGATGCGCGAGAGCGCGTCCTTGATCGTCTCGGCCCAGTGCTCGCCGACGCCGTCGACGGCTGCCAGTTCGGGCACCGACGCACGTGTCAGCTTGTCGAGCGAGCCGAACTGCCCGACGAGCTTCTCGGCGACGTCCTCGGGCAGACGCGGGATGCGGGCCAGGATGCGGTAGCCACGAGGCTCGATCGGCGAGTCGAGGTCGTCGGTCTGTCCTGAAAGGTGCAGGGTCTGCACGACTTCTTCCGCGTCGAGCAGCTCGTCGATCGTCAGGTCCGACAGGGTGTCGATGGCCTGCTCGAGGTTCCACGACATGTCGGACTGGAAGTAGTCGCGCACGACCAGGCGTCGCTCGTCCTCGACACCGGCCATCATCTCGCGCAGCTGCAGCCGGACCAGGCGGCCGTCGGTGCCGAGCTCGGTCAGGTACTGCTCGATCTCCTCGGAGATGCGAGCGACGAGCTCGGCGCGCTGCAGCAGCGTGACGACGTCGCGCAGCGTGACGATGTCCTCGACCTCGAGCGACGTGAGGTTGGACGAGAACTCGTCGAGGCGGGACTTGTAGCGCTCGAGGGTCTGCAGCGCCTGGTTGCAGCGGCTGAGGATCGAGGGGATCGTCTCGAGCTGGTACCGCTCGTTCTTGGTGTACACGGTCAGCACCGCCATGTCCTCGGAGACCGAGATGACCGGAACGCCGATGGATCGGGCGACCCGCTCGGCGGTGCGGTGACGGGTGCCGGTCTCTTCGGTGGGCACGTTCGGGTTCGGCACCAGGTGCACGTTCGCCCGCGCGATGTAGCCGGCGTCGGGGGTGAGCACGATGGCGCCGTCGGTCTTGGCGAGCTCGGAGAGGCGCTGCGGCGAGAACGACGCGTTGACCAGGAAGCCGCCGGAGGAGATGTTCAGCACCTCGGGCCCGTCGCCGATCACGATCAGCGCGCCCATGCCCGCCTTGAGGATGCGGTCGAGCCCTTCACGCAGGGGTCGACCGGGCGCCACGGCGGCCAGCGCACTGAGCAGTTCCTTGCTGTGCCGCTCGGTCACGTGTCACCACCTGTCGGACTCGTTCGCTCGCGGATCACGCCCTGTCGGGAGCCGGCGCAGGGTCGGGACGGGCGAATCATCGGCCCAGTCTAGAGGCGGACCGCAGGTCCCGTTCGTCGAAGATCGAGCAGGTCGACCGCGGCGGACAGGGTGGGGACCCGGAGCAGCTTGATGGGGGCATCGACGTCGGGCGCGGAGCGTGGCACGACCGCGGTCGTGAACCCCATGCGCGACGCCTCGGCCAGGCGGAAGTCGAGCCGACCGACCTGCCGCAGCTCGCCACCCAGACCGACCTCGCCCACCGCGACGAGCGAGTCGTCGATCGGGCGGGACACCAGCGACGATGCCAGCGACAGGCAGATCGCCAGGTCGGCCCCCGGTTCGACGACCTTCACGCCGCCGACGGCCATGGCGTACACGTCGAGCGGTTGGATCGCGACACCGGCGCGTTTGGTGAGCACCGCGAGCAGCAGCGCCAGTCGCCCGCTGTCGAGCCCCTGGGCGGAGCGTCGGGGCTGGGACAGGGTGGAGTCCGCGACCAGGGTCTGGATCTCGACCAGCAAAGGACGGTGCCCGTCGAGCGCGGGCGTGATGATCGTGCCGGGGATGCCGGGGCGACGGTCGCCGAGGAACAACCCGGACGGGTCGGGAACGGCCTCGAGCCCCGAGGCGGCCATGGCGAACAGGCCGAGCTCCTCGGTGGAGCCGAAGCGGTGCTTGTGGGCCCGCAGCAACCGCAGCAGGTGGTGCCGGTCGCCCTCGAAGGACAGCACGGTGTCGACGACGTGCTCGAGCACCCGCGGCCCGGCGAGCTGCCCCTCTTTCGTGACGTGACCGACGAGCAGGACCGTGACGCCCGAGGACTTGGCGGCCTGGACCAGCCGGTGCGCGCACTCGCGCACCTGGGTGACCGAACCGGGTGCCGAGGTGTACGACGGGTCCGACAGCGTCTGGATCGAGTCGACCACGCAGATCTCGGGTCGGAGCTCGTTCATGTGGTGGACGATGTTCGCGACCGACGTCTCGGACGACAGCAGCAGCGACTCGTGCAGGGCGCCCAGGCGATCGGCCCGGAGGCGGACCTGATCGGCGGACTCCTCGCCGCTGACGTAGAGCACGGTGGAGCCGGCCGCGGCGCGGGCACCCAGCAGCTGCAGGACGAGGGTGGACTTGCCGATGCCCGGCTCGCCGCCGAGCAGGGTCACGCTGCCGGGGACCAGTCCCCCACCGAGCACCCGGTCGACCTCGGACACGCCGGTGGGCACGGGCAGGCCGTCGGCCGAGCGGACCGCCGTGATGGGCACCGGAGCGACCGGCGGCCCGGCCAGCCCGCTGACGGTCGGCTCGACGTCGAGCTCCTCGGTCAGGGTGTTCCAGTCGCCGCACGCGGTGCACTTGCCCGACCACTTGGGCGCGGCGGCGCCGCAGCTCATGCACCTGAAGACGGTCCGGGTCTTGGCCATGGCGGGGAACCTAGGCGAGCGCTGTGACACTCACGACGGCCGCTCCCCGGTCAGAGGACGGTCCCCGGTCATCGACGGCGGATCACCAGGCCGACCACCAGCGCAGCGATCGCGCCGAGCGCAGCGAGCACCGCGACGCCCACGAAGGCCCACATCGGTGCACCCGACGAGGTCGAGGTGCTGCGCAGCTCCTCGGACACCGCCTCGCCGCCAGAGGCCGAGAACGACCAGCGCGCTGCACCGTCGGTCTGGTCCCCCTCGGTGGCGGGCTGGCCGTTGGTGGTGGGCCGGCCGCCGGGCAGGTCGACGACGACGTCGAGCGTCGCGGCCTCGGGGTCGGTGGCGCCCTCGGCGGCGAGCTCCTCGGCGCTGCGAGCGAGGGGCAGGCCGTCGAGCGCCGCGGCCAGCTCGGCGTCGGAGAACTGCTCGAGCGAGCCGCTCAGCTCGACCGTGGTCGTGAAGTCGTACGTGGTCGACGAGAACCCGTCACTGACGGTGAGCTCGGTGCCGCGGAAGACGCCCTCGGGTCCGCCGATCTCGTCGAGCACCGCTCCCAGCTGGTCCGCCGAGGCGAAGTCCCGCCGACCGACCAGGCGCAGCCCACCGCCGTCGACCTCGGCGGCGTCGTCGATCTCCCAGCCGGCCTGCCGAAGGTCGTCGAGCCGCAGCGCAGTCGCCGGCTTCCCGAGCCGACCGGCGGCCTCGCGGTCCAGCGTCACCGACACCTCGACCGTGCCGGAGCCGTCCTCGGCGACGTCGATGCCGACCTCGGTGTGCACCTGGCAGGCGGCCGCGACCACGACGAGGACGACGCTGAGCAGCAGGAGGCGGAACCGTGACACAGCGGCCGAGGTTAGTGGGGCGCCACGGCGGTCCCGGAGGAGCCGGGGCGACTGCCCCGTGCGACCTCCAGCGCCGCCCCGAGCCGGGACAGCACCTTCTGCTGCGATCTCGTGGGCGGTCTGCTCGCACCGGTAAGGAAGGGCGAGATCATGTCCATCCAGCCCACCCACCCGAACACCGACGCCGTCCCGTCGGCTCGACGGACCACCAGCCCCACGTTGCGCTGCACGAGGTCGAGCGGCATCCGGACGATGGTCGTCTCGAAGGCGACGACGTCGTCGGCCGGCATCGACGTGGTCGCCCACAGCCCTCGCAGCTGGACCTCGTGGGCGGTCACCACGACCGAGGGGCGCAGCAACCACAACTGCCACGCCAGCGCCGCGGCGACGACCACGGCCAGTCCGACACGCTGGAGCGGCGTCGAGCCCGCACCGTCGTCGGGCGCGAGCAACGCCCACGTCGTCAGCGAGGCGAGCACCGAGATCATGACGCCGACGAGCCGCAGCTGCAGCACCAGGGGACCTCGCCCCCGGACGTGCACCAGCGGTATCGACGACTCCCCCATCGCCACGAGTGTGCCATCGCGACTCGACGCGACGAGCCACATCCACCGAGCGCTCGTAGCCTCGTCGTCGATGTCCACCACCGGAACGGCCCTGATCGACTTCGACGACACCTTCGTCAGCTCGCTGACCGGGCTGTACGAACCCTGGCAGGCGGCAACGGCGCCCGCGCCGTCGCTGCTCGAGCTCAACGAGCCGCTCGCCGCGGAGCTCGGTCTCGACGTCGCACAGCTGCGATCGTCCTCGGGCGTCGACGTGCTCGTCGGCAACGCGACCGTGCCGGGCAGCGCACCGGTCGCGCAGGCCTACGCGGGCCACCAGTTCGGCAACTACTCGCCCCGCCTGGGTGACGGCCGGGCCCTGCTGCTCGGCGAGGTCGTCGACGACTCCGGACGACGGCGCGACCTGCACCTGAAGGGCTCGGGCCGGACACCGTTCTCGCGGGGCGGTGACGGCAAGGCCCTGGTCGGCCCGATGCTGCGCGAGTACGTCATGGGCGAGGCGATGCACGCCCTCGGCATCCCCACCACCCGGGCCCTCGCCGTGCTCGCGACCGGCGAGACGGTCCGGCGTGAGACCGAGATGCCCGGGGCCGTGCTGGTCCGCGTCGCGGCGAGCCACCTGCGCGTCGGCACCTTCCAGTTCGCAACGGCGACCGGCGATGTCGAGCTGCTGCGTCGCCTCGCCGACTATGCGATCGAGCGTCACCACCCCGAGGCCCGTGACGCGGACGAGCCCTACCTGGCGTTCTACGACCGAGTGCTCGTGGCGCAGGCCGAGCTGGTCGCGCAGTGGATGCTCGTCGGCTTCATCCACGGCGTGATGAACACCGACAACGTGACGATCTCGGGCGAGACGATCGACTACGGACCGTGTGCGTTCATGGACCGGTTCGACCCGGCGACGGTGTTCAGCTCGATCGACCACGGCGGGCGCTACGCCTACGGCAACCAGCCGATGATCATGCAGTGGAACCTCGCCCGGCTCGCCGAGGCGATGCTGCCGCTGCTCGGCCCCGACACCGACGCGGCGATCGCGAACGCGACCGGTGTGCTCGAGTCGTTCCCGGGGCACTTCACCCGTCGCTTCGACGCCGGCATGCGAGCGAAGCTCGGCCTGGCCGGACTCGACGTGGATGCGACGCTCGCGGACGAGCTCCTCGGGATGCTGCACGCGCAGGCGATCGACATGACCTCGGCGTTCCGCTCGCTGTCGTCAGTGCTCCGCGGCGACGTCGCGCCCGCACGGTCGCTGTTCACCGAGCCCGACGTGTTCGACGAGTGGTCGACCCGCTGGCAGGCGACGGTGTCCGAGCGCAGCCTCGCCGCCGACGCGGTGGCCGACGAGATGGACGGGGTCAACCCGGCGGTGATCCCCCGCAACCACCTGGTCGAGCAGGCGCTCGACGCAGCGACGGCGGGTGACCTGGCGCTCGTCGACCGACTCGTCGACGTGCTCCGCGACCCGTTCACCGATCCGGCGGACGACGAGCCGCTGGCCCGGCCGGCGCCGGCCGACGCCCGCCCGCACGTCACCTTCTGCGGCACCTGACGGTCCGCCGCGACCCGGTGGGTTGCATCGTCGAAGTCTGACCACGCTGCCGCAACCCGCCCACGGATCGGCGATCTGCGCGCCACAGCGTCGCCCAGCGACCGCCCCACGCGCAGCTGCCGACCTGCGCGCCACGGCGTCGCCCAGCGACCGCCCCACGCGCAGCTGCCGATCTGCGCGCCACGGCGTCGCCTGACGACCACCCGGCGCGCAGTTGGGCGGAACCCGACCCGCCGTTGGCCGAGATCGCGAGCGACCTGGCCCCGGACGCGACTCGACCGGCCCGAAGGCCGGTCGAGTGCAGTGTCTGGCGGTACGGGTGATCAGCCGTCGGTGGAGACGACGAGCTCCTCGATCGGCGGCGGGGTGAAGCCCTCGACACCGGTGAAGGTGAAGATCTGCTCGTTCTCGTTCTCCGGGTCCGGAGCGACGTCGACGAGGATCGTCTGGCCGGCGTGGAACTCCTTGTAGAGCAGCCGCTCGGAGACCGGGTCCTCGACCAGGCGCTGGATCGCACGACGCAGCGGCCGTGCGCCCAGAGTCGGGTCGTAGCCCCGATCGGCCAGCAGGAGCTTGGCCGGCTCGGTGACCTCGAGACCCATGCCCAGCCCGACGAGCTGCTCGGCGACCCGCTTGATCATCAGGTCGACGATCGTGGTCACCTCCTTCTTCGACAGCTCGTGGAAGACGATGACGTCGTCGATGCGGTTCAGGAACTCGGGGCGGAAGTGGGCCTTCAGCGCCTCGTTGACCTTCTCCTTCATCTTCTCGTACGTGACGGCCTCGTCACGCTTGGAGAAGCCGACGTTCGCCTTGCGGAGATCGGCGGTGCCCAGGTTCGAGGTCATGATCAGCACGGTGTTGCGGAAGTCGACCGAACGACCCTGGGAGTCGGTCAGGCGACCCTCTTCGAGGATCTGCAGCAGCGTGTTGAAGACGTCCGGGTGGGCCTTCTCGATCTCGTCGAAGAGCACGACCGAGAACGGCTTGCGGCGCACGGCCTCTGTGAGCTGGCCGCCCTCTTCGTACCCGACGTAGCCGGGGGGCGAGCCCACGAGACGGCTGACCGTGTGCTTCTCCATGTACTCGGACATGTCGAGGCTGATCATGGCGGTCTCGTCGCCGAAGAGGAACTCGGCGAGCGTCTTGGCCAGCTCGGTCTTACCCACGCCCGACGGGCCCAGGAAGATGAACGAACCGGAGGGACGCTTCGGATCCTTCAGGCCGGCACGGGTGCGGCGGATCGCCTGGGAGACGGCCTTGATGGCCTGCTCCTGGCCGATGACACGCTCGTGGAGCACGTCCTCCATGCGCAGCAGCTTCGAGGTCTCTTCCTCGGAGAGCTTGTAGACGGGGATGCCGGTCCACAGCGAGAGCACCTCTGCGATGCCCTCCTCGTCGACCTCGTCGAAGAGGTCGACACCCGCGGCCTTCATCTCGACGTCCTTCGCCTCCTTCTTGGCGAGCAGCTCCTTCTCGCGGTCACGCAGGGTGCCCGCCTCTTCGAAGTTCTGCGACTCGACGGCGTCCTTCTTCAGACGGACGACCTCTGCGAGCTCGTTCTCGATCTCGCGGTAGTCGGGCGGCGTCTGCATGCGGCGGATGCGCAGGCGGGAGCCGGCCTCGTCGATGAGGTCGATGGCCTTGTCGGGCAGGAAGCGGTCCGAGATGTAGCGGTCGGCCAGGTTGGCGGCCGCCACGAGGGCCTGATCGGTGATCGTGACCCGGTGGTGCTGCTCGTAGCGCTCGCGCAGGCCCTTGAGGATCTCGATGGTGTGGGCGACGGTGGGCTCGTCGACGACGACCTTCTGGAATCGACGCTCGAGCGCCGCGTCCTTCTCGAGGTGCTTGCGGTACTCGTCCAGGGTCGTGGCGCCGATGGTCTGCAGCTCGCCACGGGCGAGCATCGGCTTGAGGATCGACGCCGCGTCGATCGCACCCTCGGCGGCACCCGCACCGACGAGGGTGTGGATCTCGTCGATGAACAGGATGATGTCGCCGCGGGTCTTGATCTCCTTCAGCACCTTCTTGAGGCGCTCCTCGAAGTCGCCGCGGTAGCGGGAGCCCGCCACCAGCGCACCGAGGTCGAGGGTGTAGAGCTGCTTGCCCTGGAGCGTCTCGGGCACGTTGTCGGCGGCGATCGCCTGGGCGAGGCCCTCGACGATGGCGGTCTTGCCGACGCCGGGCTCGCCCACGAGGACGGGGTTGTTCTTGGTGCGGCGCGAGAGCACCTGCATCATCCGCTCGGTCTCGCGGTCGCGGCCGATGACGGGGTCGAGCTTCTTGTCACGCGCGAGCTGGGTGAAGTTGCGGCCGAACTGGTCGAGCACGAGCGAGCCCGAGGGCGTGTCGCTCGACGAGCCGGTGCCCGCAGCTGCCTTCTCGCCGCCCTGCTGGGGCTGGCCGGTGGCGCCGGGGTAGCCCGACAGCAGCTGGATGACCTGCTGGCGGACACGTGAGAGGTCCGCGCCGAGCTTGACGAGGACCTGCGCGGCGACGCCCTCACCCTCGCGGATGAGCCCGAGCAGGATGTGCTCGGTGCCGATGTAGTTGTGACCGAGCTGGAGCGCCTCGCGCAGCGACAGCTCGAGGACCTTCTTGGCGCGGGGCGTGAAGGGGATGTGGCCCGACGGCGAGGAGCCGCCCTGGCCGATGATCTCCTCGACCTGCTGGCGCACGGCCTCGAGCGAGATGCCCAGCGACTCGAGCGCCTTGGCGGCGACGCCCTCACCCTCGTGGATGAGCCCGAGCAGGATGTGCTCGGTGCCGATGTAGTTGTGATTGAGGAGGCGCGCCTCCTCTTGAGCCAGCACGACCACCCGACGGGCTCGGTCGGTGAAGCGTTCGAACACGTTGCTGCCTCCCAGAAATGGTGTGAGATCAGTGTAACGCCGGGTGATGACAACGAGTTCCCGGGTTCCCGCTGCACTGTCGGCCCAGCCGGCCGTTCCCACAGGTTTTCAGCGGAGTTCCATCGATCCGCACGACGCATGTCACCGCGCCCGCAGGCCGCCGCATGGGGTCCTGCCGTCCCGGGCGGGTATCTTCGTGGCCGTGGCCGGAACCAACCCCCTGCAGGTCATGCCGTCGATGGCAGACGATCTCGCTCGCATCGAGTCGCAGCTGCTCGACTCCGTGAGCTCGTCCAACGTCTTCCTGACCGAGATCTCGTCGCACCTGATCGCGGCGGGCGGCAAGCGGGTGCGCCCCGGCTTCACCATCGCCGCGGCCGCCACGGCCCTGGCGCTCGACGCCCCGGCATCCGAGGACGCGATCACCGGCGGCGTGGCCGTCGAGCTGGTGCACCTGGGGTCGCTCTACCACGACGACGTCATGGACGAAGCCGACGTGCGCCGCACCGTCGACAGCGTCAACGCTCGCTGGGGCAACCTCAAGGCCATCCTCGCGGGCGATTTCCTGCTCGCCCGTGCCTCCGAGCTGGCCGCGTCGCTCGGCGTCGAGGTCGCCGGCCTGCTCGCCAACACCATCGGCCGGCTCTGCGAGGGACAGCTGCTCGAGCTGCAGCACTCCTTCGACCTGGGTCGCACCGAGGAGCTGTACCTGCGGGCCATCGACGGCAAGACCGCCTCGCTGCTCGGCGCCAGCTGCCGCATCGGCGGCCTGGTCGCCGACCTGCCCCGCCCCCACATCGATGCCCTGACGACCTTCGGGTACAGCTACGGCATGGCGTTCCAGATCGTCGACGACGTGCTCGACCTGGTCTCGAGCGAGGCCGAGATGGGCAAGCCGACCGGCCACGACATGGAAGAGGGCGTCTACACGCTGCCCGTGCTGTGGAGCCTGGACGGCCCGCACGGTGCCGAGCTGCGCGACCTGCTCGGCGGGCCGGTCGATCCGACCCAGCGTGACCGCGCCGCCGAGATCGTGCGTGACGGCGACGGCATCGACCGGGCGATCGCGAAGGCGGCCGAGTACGCGGACTCCGGTCGACGTGCGCTGGCCGAGCTGCCCGACAGCCCCGGCGTGGTCGGACTGACCGCTGCGGCCGACTACCTGCTCGACAGCGTCGAGGCCGCCGCGGCCTGAGCGGTGAGCAGAGCCGCCGCGGCCTGAGCGGCCGGCGGGCTACATCAGGCGGGACGACTCCGACACCGTGTGCTGGTGCAGCTCGGTGCCGGTGACGGCGAGGCCGCCCATGCCCACGAGGAACGTCGCCATGTGGTCGGTCGCCATGTGCGTGGCCATGACGTCGGTGTCGGCCCACTCCTCGTAGACGCGGAAGACGCCGGGAGCGGACGGGTCCGCGTAGAAGCCGTAGCTGAGGTTCCCGTCCTCGGCACGGGTGGCCTCGACGAGCGGGCCGATGAGCTCGACCATCGCATCGTGGTCGGCGGCTTCGACGGAGATGATTCCGGAGACGATCAGCATGCGCCGCAGCGTACCCGTGGCATCGAAGCGCCCGTGTCGGGGGTCACAGGACAACTGACCTTCGCCGGAGTCGTGATGGGGTCTGGACTTCTCTGGTTCAGGCTGCTTAACATCACCTCCGTGATCGTCTGTCACTGCTTCGGGGTGAGCGACCGCCGCATCCATGCGGAGGCGGGTCTGGGCGCCAACGACCTTGACGACATCACCGCGCGCTGCGGCGCCGGTGGCGACTGCGGCGGCTGTGCGGACCTCATCGAGGACATCCTCGAGATCCGCCTGCTCGGCGAGCCCGCGACGCAGCTCGCGTCCTGATCCACGCCTGAGCCACTCCCTCGGCGGGCTCGGCCCCGGCCGGACCAGCGGTCAGCCGTGCTTCCGCGGCCCCATGAAGGGTGCCGAACGTGGCCTGACAACCGCGGCATCCCGCGACACCCCGTCGTAGCCTCGAACAGGTAACGACGACCAGGAGCTGACGCCATGCCGCAGGGCGACCCAGAGATCATCGACTTCCTCAACGAGGTCCTCACCGCCGAGTTGACCGCGATCAACCAGTACTTCATCCACGCCAAGATGAACGACAACTGGGGCTACGAGCGGCTCGCCAAGAAGTTCTGGGACGAGTCGATCGACGAGATGAAGGACGCGGACAAGATCATCGAGCGCATCCTCTACCTCGACGGGATCCCGAACCTCCAGCGCTACGGCACCGTCGCCGTCGGCGAGACCGTGCCCGAGCAGCTCGAGCTCGACCGTCAGACCGAGGTCGCGGCGATCGAGCGCTACAACCGCGGTGTGGCCCTGGCCGTCGCGAAGAGCGACAACGGCACGCGGGACCTGCTCGAGGAGCGGCTCACCGACGAGGAGAGCCACCTGGACTGGATCGAGACCCAGCTCAGCGCGATCGAGGACATCGGCATCCAGAACTACCTGGCGCAGCAGCTCTACGACTGAGCGCCGGTCGTCACGACGAGCCCGCGGTCCACGACCGCGGGCTCGTCCGCGTCCGGGGCCGGTCAGCCGGGCTCGGGCCTGCCAGGATCGGGCCAGGGCGGGTCGGCGGCCGGGTCGAAGGTGACGGCGGGGCCGCCGACGTAGCGCAGCACCGCTCGGTCGCCTCGCTGGAGCATCGGCGCCGAGGCCCGCCGCACCCGCAGCTGCGAGTCACCCAGGGCGACCAGGTAGGTCGTGCCGTGACCGACGTACTCGACGAGCTCGACCACGCCGACCGCAGCGTCCCCGGAACCGGACAGGGAGGACTCGGACGGTGCGGACTCGGACAGGGCTGGCTCGGACGGGGCGGCCTCGGCGGGCGTGATGTCCAGGTGCTCGGGCCGGATGAGGACCTCGACGCTCCCCTGCTCGTCGTGGCGCAGCGGCAGGTCGCCGAGCACGGTGCGCGCCGTCGATCCGTGGGCGTCACCGGGCACGAAGTTGGCGTCGCCGACGAAGCTCGCGAGCCACCGTGTCGCCGGCGCCGTGTAGATCTCCGCGGGCGTGCCGGCCTGCACGACGTGCCCCTCGGACAGCACCGCGACCCGGTCACCGAGCACGAACGCCTCGTCCTGGTCGTGGGTCACGAACACCGTCGTGATGCCCAGCTCGACGAGCAGCTGGTGGATCTCGGTGCGGACCTCGACCCGCAGGGCCGCGTCCAGGTTCGAGAACGGCTCGTCGAGCAGGAGCACCGACGGACGCGGCGCGATGGCCCTGGCGAGCGCGACCCGCTGCTGCTGCCCGCCCGACAGCGTCGAGGGCATGCGGTCCCCGAAGCCGCCGAGGCCGACCAGCTCGAGTGCTTCGTCGATCCTCGGCGACACCTTGCGCTGGGAGCGCTCCAGACCAAAGCCGACGTTGCGGGCCACCGACAGGTGGGGGAAGAGCGCCCAGTCCTGGAACACCATGCCCATCTGCCGCCGCTCGGGCGCGACGAGCCCGCCGGGACCGGTCAGACTCCGGCCGCCGACGACGACCGTTCCGGCGTCGGGGACCTCGAGCCCGGCGATGATCCGCAGCAGCGTGGTCTTGCCGCAGCCGCTCGGGCCGAGCAGGGCGAGCGTGGCGCCGCCGTCGACCGAGACGTCGACGGCGTCGAGCACCGCCGTGGAGCCGTCGAAGGACTTCGACACCCCGCTGACCACGACGTCCACAGCGGTGCCGTCGGGAGAGCCGTCAGGCGTGCCGTCGGCAGGGGCGCCGGTCCGGGCGCCGGGAGGTGCCTCAGGCACCCGCAGCGTCCCCTCCGGCGTCGACGCCGTCAGGGGTGCCGGGCTCGAGCTCCATCTCGGAGAGGTCCTGCTCGGGCCGCAGCGTCGGGAACAGCACGATGTCGCGGATGGTGTGCACATCGGCGAGCAGCATCGCGAGCCGGTCCATGCCGATGCCCAGTCCGACCGTCGGCGGCAGGCCGTAGTCGAGGGCCCGGAGGTAGTCGTGGTCGACGACCATCGCCTCGTCGTCGCCGGCCGCGTTCTGCTCGGCCTGGTCCTGGAAGCGTGCGCGCTGCTCGTCGGGATCGGTGAGCTCCGAGAAGCCGTTGCAGAGCTCGCGGCCCACGACGATGCACTCGAAGCGCTCGACCAGGCCCGGTGCGCTGCGGTGCTCACGCGACAGCGGCGACACCTCGGTCGGGTAGTCGATGACGAACGTCGGGTCCCACAGCGTGTGCTCGGTCGTCTTCTCGTAGAGCTCGAGCAGGAGCTTGCCGGTGCCGTAGCTCTCCTTCCACGGCACGTCGTGGTCGTCGCAGAGCTGACGCAGCCGCTCGACCGAGGTGTCGACGTCGACCGCCTCGCCGACCTGCTCCGAAGTCAGCTCGGCCATTGTCGCCCGACGCCACGGCGTCGACAGATCGACGTCACGACCGTCGAAGGTGACCGTCGTCGACCCGCAGAGCTGCTCGGCGAGGGTCGACACGAGCTGCTCGGTCAGGTCCATGTGCACGTGGTAGTCGCCGTACGCCTCGTAGGCCTCGAGCATCGTGAACTCGGGGTTGTGCCGGTTCGAGGTGCCCTCGTTGCGGAACACGCGGGCGATCTCGAAGACCTTCTCGAAGCCACCGACGACGAGGCGCTTCAGGTAGAGCTCCGGCGCGATGCGCAGGAACATCTCCTGGTCGAGCGCGTTGTGGTGCGTCACGAACGGCCGGGCCAGGGCACCGCCGGGGATCGGGTGGAACACCGGCGTCTCGACCTCGAGGTAGCCGCGGTCCTCGAGGAAGCGCCGGGTGAGCGACATCATGCGCGACCGCAGCTGGAACGCCCGCCGCGCCTCGTCGGTGACCCACAGGTCGACGTAGCGTTGCCGGTAGCGGGTGTCGGTGTCGGTGATGCCGTGCCACTTGTCGGGGAACGAGCGACGGGTCGGGGCGAGCAGCGTCCAGCTGTCGACGCGCACCGACAGCTCGCCGCGGCGGGTCGTCATGACCTCGCCGGCGACGCCGATCCAGTCGCCCAGGTTCAGCTCGGTGAACTGCTCGAAGTCCGGGGTGGTCGCAGACGGGGCGAACAGCTGCACGCGGCCGCTCGAGTCGGCGAGCGTGCCGAAGGCGAGCTTGCCCTGCACGCGTCGCAGCATGAGGCGCCCGGCGACGCTGACGCGCACACCGGTCTCGCTGCCGGGCTCCAGGTGCCCGTAGCGCTCGACGAGCTCGGCCGCGGTGGTGTCGACGTCGTAGGTGTAGGGCTGGTCGAAGCCGCCGGCGCGGTCGACGTCGGGTGAGAGGCGAACCGACGGGTCGTCGGTCGGCTCGGGGGTGTCGTGCTCGGAGGACGTCATGAGCTCTGGTTCTTCTCCCAGATCAGGCGGAGGCCGTGCAGGGTCAACCAGGGCTCCTCGTGTTCGATCGACTCGGCGATGGGGGCGATCAGCGAGGCGAGCCCGCCGGTGGCGATGATGGTCGACTCGCCGATGACGTCCTCGATCCGGTCGCACATCCCGTCGACCATCGCGGAGTAGCCGTAGACGGCGCCGGACTGCACCGACTCCATGGTGGTCTTGCCGATCACGCTGCGGGGCTCGGTCAGCTCGACCCGCCGCAACGCTGCGGCACGACCGAAGAGCGCGTCCATCGAGATCTCGATCCCCGGGAAGATCGCGCCGCCCAGGTACTCGCCCTTGGCCGAGATCACATCGAAGGTCGTGGCGGTGCCGAAGTCGACGACGATGGTCGGCCCGCCGTACAGGTCGTACGCGCCCACCGCGTTGGCGATGCGGTCCGCACCGACCTCTCGGGGGTTGTCGTAGAGCACCGGCATGCCGGTCTTCACGCCGGTGCCGAGGATGACGGGCTCCAGGTCGAGGTAGCGCTCGCACATGCGGCGCAGCTCGAAGGTCAGGCTCGGGACCCCGGAGGACACCGCGACGCCGCGGATGTCCTTGGACAGGTCCAGGTCGCGGGTCGCGAGCAGGTGCCGGATGAACAGCGCGAGCTCGTCGCTGGTGCGCTCGGCGCGGGTCGCCATGCGCCAGTGGTCGAGGAGCTTGTGGCTGCGGTCGCCCGCGTCGTACAGACCGACGACGGTCTGGGTGTTGCCGACGTCGATGACCAGCAGCATGGTGTCTCCTCGGGCTCGGTGTCCGCTGGAGTGGCTCGCCTCGTCGGTCGGGCCCTCGCGGATCTGTCGGTCCATGATGGCCCGTCGACCGGCGGGGCGCACGTCCGATCCCTTCGCCGTCGCCCGCGACGATCGGTCAGGACAGGTCGAGCCCGATGTCGAGCGCCACCGCCGACTTGGTGAGGCGTCCGACCGAGATCATGTCGACCCCGGCCGCGGCGTACTCGCCGATCGTCTCGAGGGTCACCTCGCCCGAGACCTCGAGCAGCGTGCGGCGCACCTGTCCACCCTGGCGGACCTCTGCCGCGGCGACACACGCGTGCACCTCGGCGGGCGACATGTTGTCGAGCAGGATCGCGTCCGCGCCCGCGTCGAGCGCCTCGACGCACTGGTCGATCGAGTCGCACTCGACGTGCACGGTGCGAGCCGGCCACAGGTCGCGCGAGCGACGCACCGCCTCGGCGATGGAGATGCCGCCCAGGTGGTTGTCCTTGACGAGGATCCAGTCCGACAGGTTGCCGCGGTGGTTGCGTCCACCGCCGGCGCGGACCGCGGCCTTCGACAACGAGCGCAACCCCGGCACGGTCTTGCGTGTGTCCCACACGCGTGCGGGCCCGCCAGCGGCGGCCGCCGCTGCGTACTGCGACGTCAACGTCGCGATCCCCGACAGGAACGACAGGAAGTTCAACGCGGTGCGCTCACCGGTGAGGATCGAGCTCAGCGGACCCCGCACGACACCGAACACCTCGCCCGCGGCGAGCTCGGCGCCCTCGTCGACGGACCACGACACCTCGACGCTCGGGTCGAGCTGGGCGAACGTCTCGGTCGCGCAGCGGGTGCCGGCGAGCCGGCCGGGCTGTCGAGCGGCGAAACGTGCCTCGCCGAGCACCGGCGACAGCAGCGACGAGGTGAGGTCGCCGAGGGGGTCGAGGTCCTCGGCGAGCGCCCTGGCCACGGCGTCGGTCACGTCGTGGCGCGGGGGGTGCAGCCAGTCGGGATGGACGCTCGGGTTCGACGAGTTGGTGGAGCTCACGGCGCGAGCGTACCGACGACGAGCCGGCGCGCCTGCAAGGGGTCCGTCCGGGGGAAGTCGGTGCGGGCGTGGGTGCCGCGGCTCTCGGTGCGGGCGATCGCCGCGGCCACCAGCACGCGGGCGATCTCGGCGAGGTTGCGCAGCTCGGCGTGCGCGGTGTCCGTGCCGTCGGACCCGACGCGGTCGAGCGTGCGCTCGACGAGCGCCGCGCAGCGCTCGAGCCCCTCGGCGTTGCGCAGCACCCCGGCGTCGATCGACATCGACTGCTGCAGCTCGCGCCGCAGCGCGGCGACGTCGTCGCCGGTGAGCGGCGCCGTCGGTCCCGCGGGCGGTCGCTCCGGCAGGCGCAGCCGACTGCCGCCGATGTCCATGTCGTCGGAGTTCATGTCGTCGGAGTCCATGTCGTCGGAGTCCGTGCCGTCGGAGTCCATGCCGTCGACCGCCGCGCCGACCGCCGTCGGTGTGCCACGGGCCTCTTCGACCGCGCGCATGGCGCCCGTCGGCGAGCACCGCTCGACACCCTCGGCGATCGCCTCGACCGCTCGCGGACCGAAGACCATGCCCTCGAGCAGCGAGTTCGACGCCAGCCGGTTCGCGCCGTGCACGCCGCTGCAGCTGGTCTCGCCGGCGGCCCAGAGGCCCGGCAGATCCGTCGCGCCCGCCAGGTCGGTCACGATGCCGCCGCACTGGTGGTGGGCCGCGGGCGCGACCGGCAACCAGTCCGTCGCGGGGTCCAGCCCCGCGCCGTGCAGGTCGGCGTGGATCGTGGGGAAGCGTCGGTCGAAGTGCTCCAGGCCGGTGGCGTCGAGCCAAACGTGGTCCGTGCCCTGGTCGACCATCGTCGAGAGGATGCTGCGGGACACGACGTCGCGGGGCAGGAGCTCGTCGACGAAGCGGTCGCCGTGCGCGTCGCGCAGCACGGCGCCGTGGCCACGCAACGCCTCGGACAGCAACGGACGCGGGATGCCCGGGTGGTAGAGGGCGGTCGGATGGAACTGGAAGAACTCCAGGTCCGCGACGGCCACCCCGGCGCGCAGTGCCATCGCCACGCCGTCTCCGGTGGCGACGGGCGGGTTGGTCGTGACCGCGAACAGCTGTCCGGCACCACCCGTGGCGAGCAGCACGTGACGGGACCGGACCTCGTGCACGACGCCCTCGGCGTCGACGGCGCGCACTCCCACGCAGCGCCCGTGCTCGACCATCAGGTCGAGGGCGAAGGTGTGCTCGTGCAGCGCTGCGGCCGTGCGGCGGACCGCCGCGACGAGCGCCCGTTCGATCTCGGCGCCCGTCGCCGCACCGCCGGCGTGCACGACACGGGCGACCGAGTGGCCGCCTTCGCGGGCCAGCTCCAGGTCGCCGCGCTCGTCGCGGTCGAACTCGGCGCCCAACGCGATGAGCTCCTCGACGCGACGGGGGCCCTCGTCGACCAGGACGCGCACGGCGTCGACGTCGCACAGGCCGGCTCCCGCGGCGAGGGTGTCGGCGAGGTGCAGGTCGATCTCCTCGGTGTTGCCCGACAGGGCGGCGGCGACGCCGCCCTGGGCCCACCTCGTGGTGGCCAGGTCGAGACCGCCCTTGGTGATCACACCGGTGCGCAGACCGTGAGCCCCGGCGGCCTGGACGGCGGCGGAGAGCCCGGCCACCCCGGAGCCGAGCACGAGCAGGTCGAGCTCGCCCGGGTTCACGTCGCCGGCCCCGGCGCCGCAGCGGGAGCGTCGCCGCCAGGACCACCGACGGCGACGTCGTCGCCGGCGGAGAGGTTGTCGATCAGCCGCGCTCGACCGAAGCGCACGGCGGCGAACAGCCGCGAGGTCTCGTCCGCGACGTCGAGCGGTGCCAGGGTCGCCGGGTCCGCGACCTCGACGTAGTCGAGCTCCCCGTGCGGCGCGGCGTCGATCACCGCGGCCACCGCCGCCCGCACGCGCTCGGCGTCGGTCTCACCCGAGCGGATCAGCGACGCGCCCGTCAGCAGTGCACGTCGCAGCACCGGGGCGGTCGCTCGCTCCGGGTCGGTCAGGTAGACGTTGCGGCTCGACATCGCGAGGCCGTCGGGCTCGCGAACGATCGGACAGCCGATCACCTCGACCGGGGCGGACAGGTCGGCCGCCATGCGCCGCACGATCGCGAGCTGCTGGTAGTCCTTCTCGCCGAAG
>JAEWED010000050.1 GCA_023389745.1 Actinomycetes bacterium | reverse complement strand
ACCCGAGTGGGTCGCACGCCGCAGTGGGGGTCCGGGCGCCGCGGTACCACCCGGCCGCCGGTCTCAACCGCCAGCCCCGACCGCCAGCCTCAACCGACTTCGAGGGCTGCCTTCATCTCGCGGCCCTCACGCAGCGCCGTCGGCACCTCGGTCACGTAGCCGACGAACGCGATCATCGAGCAGACGAGGCCCGGGATGCCGGTGCCCCACGCGATGACCAGCAGCAGGGTGCGCCAACCGGTGCCCGCGAGCGCCGGATCCGCGGCGGCCAGGAAAGCCGGGAACGAGGTCATCATCGCGAACGCCCCGCACTTGCCGATCCAGGTCACGTCCATGCGTCGTGCGCCCAGCAGCACCGAACCGCCGACGATGATCGACAACACGATCTCGCGGATCACGACGATCCAGGCGAAGACCATGAAGTACTCGATGTCGAGCCCGACGACCATGATGGCGCCGATGCCGACGATGAGCAGCAGACGGTCGACGGTCGGGTCGAACAACTTGCCGAAGTTCGACACCTGGCCGAAGCGGCGAGCGACGTAGCCGTCGACCCAGTCGGTCGCGCCGAGCGTGCCGAGCAGGATCGCCGCGGCGATGTACTGCTCCGGCCCGAAGAGCAGCCACAGGTAGAGCGGGATGCACAGGAGCCGGACGAGCGTGATCAGGTTGGGCGCCGTGAGGAGCCGGTCCTCGCCCTCGGCGAGCACCTCGCCGGCGAGGCCGCGGTGCTGCGCCGCGGTTGGGTGTCCGCTGGTGTCGTCCATCACTCGCATCGTAGGCACCTCACATCGCAGGCGGTGCGCCCCGGCGCGCTGCTCCTACGCTCGATGCCATGAGCGACACCGCACCCGCCGAACCATCGGTCTTCACCAAGGTCATCCGGGGCGACTTCCCCGGCCGCTTCGTGTGGCGCGACGACGACGTCGTGGCGTTCCTGACCATCGCCCCGATGCGGCCAGGCCACACCCTGGTGGTGCCGGTCGAGCAGATCGACCAGTGGACCGACCTGTCCCCCGAGCTGTGGGCTCGCGTCGCCGAGGTCCAGCTCGCGATCGGTCGAGCGCAGATGGCCGCGTTCTCGCCCGTGCGGGTCGGCACGATCATCGCCGGGCTCGAAGTACCGCACTGCCACGTGCACGTCGTGCCGATCGACTCCGAGTCCGACCTGGACTTCCGCAAGGCCGACGGGTCACCGGACCCGGCGATGATGGACGACGCCGCCGACCGCCTGCGCTCCGCCCTGCGCGATCTCGGCCACGGCGCCTCGGCGCCCAGCTGAGCTCGCCGGGTTCAGGCCTCGTCGAGCTCGATCTCGTCGACCAGGTGCTCGCCCTTGTTGCGGGCGTTGTTCACCTCGGTCGAGACCGGGTGGAACGTGATCAGCTCCGACGGTGCGGGGACCAGCAGCTTGCCGATCAGCTCGACGTCGGTCTCCTCCGGTGAGAGCCACTGGTCCCACGCCGAGCGGGGCAGGATCACCGGCATGCGGTCGTGCAGCTCCGACATGCGCTCGTTCGCCGACGTCGTGATGATCGTCGTCGAGCGCAGCGGCTCCACCGGGGGCAGCTCCGGGTCGGGCGTCGGCGCGTCCTTGGGGCCCTTCCACTCCTCCCACAGCCCGGCGAACGCGTAGGGCTCGCCGTCGGGTCGGTGGATGAAGTACGGCTGCTTCTTCTTGGTCGCCGGGTCCGTGCGCCACTCGTAGAACCCGTCGGCGGGGATGATGCAGCGCTTCTTGGCCAACGAGCGCTTGAACGCGTTCTTCTCGGCGACGGTCTCGGCGCGGGCGTTGATCATGCGGTTGCCGATCTTGGTGTCCTTCGCCCAGAACGGGACCAGTCCCCAGTGGAACGCGTCGAGGCGACGCGAGGTGCCGTCGTCGAGCACGACGAACACCGGCGTCGTCGGCGCCGTGTTGAAGTTCGGACCCCGGTCGAGCAGCTGCTCGGACACCGCGTCGACGTCGAAGTAGGTGGCGATCTGGTCCGGCGAGGACGACGAGACGAAGCGGCCGCACATGGCGCCGATGCTAGGGCGGGTCACCCGTGCGCCTCGGGGCGCGACGGTACGATCCGGGTGCCCATGTCCACGCCCCCCTCCCCCGAGCACTCCGAGCGGACCCTGTCCCCCGAGCGCACCCTGTCGATGGTCTCGGTGGTGACCCCGACCTACAACGAGGCCGAGAACCTCCCGCTGCTGGTCGAGCGGCTGCACAAGGCGCTCGACCCGCTCGAGCACGAGATCATCGTCGCCGACGACGACAGCCCCGACGGCACGTGGCGCGTCGCCGAGGAGATCGCCGCCACCGACCCCCGTGTGCGCTCGATGCGGCGCTTCCACGACCCGGGCCTCTCTGCGTCGGTGCTCGACGGCATGTCGATGGCCCGCGGTGACGTGCTCGCCGTCATCGACGCCGACCTGCAGCACGACGAGACCGTGCTGCCGAAGATGGTCGAGCAGGTTCGCTCCGGGGCCGCCGACGTCTGCGTCGGCTCACGCTCGACGGTCGGCGGCGGCTACGGCGACTGGGCGGCCAGCCGCCGCTTCGTCAGCTGGGTCGCCACGCTGATCGCCCGACTGCTGCTGCGGGTGCCGGTCTCGGACCCGATGAGCGGCTTCTTCGTGGTGTCGCGCCAGGCGTACGAATCGACCGCGCCGACGATCAATCCGCGCGGCTTCAAGATCCTGCTGGAGTTCATCGGCCGCAACCGGAAGCTGTCGGTGAGCGAGGTCGGCTACGAGTTCGCGAACCGGGTGCACGGCGAGACGAAGCTGAACCGCTCCGTCATCCGCTCCTACCTGCTCGGTGTGGCCGAGCTGCGCCTCGGTCGTCAGATCAACCCGACCTTCCTGCTCTACACGCTGGTCGGCATCGTCGGCCTGATCGTCAACTCGCTCGCGTTCACCGCGGCCGAGGCGGTCGGCTTCCCCGAGATCACCACCGGCCTGAACGAGGCGCTCGACCCGATCGCGACGTCGTTCCTCTTCAGCGTCCAGGTCTCGATCCTCGTGCTGTTCGTGCTCAACAACGAGTTCACGTTCTGGGAGCAGCGCTACCGGGGTTGGAAGCTGCTGCCGGCGTTCGCGCTCTACGAGGTGATGTCGCTCATCGGCACCGGCATCCACGTCGCGGTGTTCACC
>JAEWED010000017.1 GCA_023389745.1 Actinomycetes bacterium | reverse complement strand
TCGCCGTCGGGTCCCGGACCCTCTGCGTCGGGTTCGAGGATGCGCACCTCGACCGACGGGAGGCGGTGGCCGTCGTAGACCACTCCGCCGAAGGTCTCGGTCATGCCGTAGGTGGCGATGGTGTTCGACGGTCGATCGCCCGGGATCGCGGAACCGCCGAGCAGGATCGTGTGCCACGGGGTCGGGTCGATGCGCGTCAGCACCGTCGGCACGAGCGACACGTGGGTCGCACCCCGGCGGGCTGCGTCGTCGATCGCAGCGGGATCCGCCCGGTCGATCACCTCGAGCCCGCTGCCGGTGAGCAGCGCTCGGGTCACGACCGACAGTCCGCCGACGTGGGACAAGGGCAGACACGCAAGCCAGCGTGCATCCGCGGTGACGCCCGCGGCGACCGCGGTCGCGAACGCGGCGGCCTCGACACCACGGTGGGTGTGGATCGCGCCCTTGGGTGCACCGGTCGTACCCGAGGTCGCCACGACCAGCGCGTCACCCGGCTCGACGGGGTCGCCGTCGAGGTGGCGTCGTTCCCCGTCGGACTCGACGATGGCGGTCGGACGGAGCGCCTCGATCACCGCCGCGGTGTGGCGGGCGGGAGCGGTCGGGTCCAGGGGCAGCACGGCATCGCCCGCGTCCCATGCGGCGCGCAGGGTGTCGACGAACCCGGGCCCGCCGGGCATGAGCAGAGCGATGAGTGCTGGCACTCCCTACAGCGTGCCACCGCCGTCGCCCGCTTCCACGCCACAGGCGCCGCCTGGCCCCGTGCTTCTCAGGTCGGCTCCGTGCTTCTCGGGTTCGGAACGACCGCCGTAGGCTCCCCGCGGTGCAGCCCGGACCCGACGAGCAGCCCGCCCACCGCACGGGTCAGGTGACGATCCACGGCGGTCCGCCGTCGGTCGTGCTCGCCGCCGCGCTGCCGTTCGCAGCGATCGCGCTGATCTGGCGGGGCGCCACCACCAGCGGGCTCTCGTCGACCGAGAGCGACCTGGTGTCACCCTGGCTGATCGCAGCGCTGACGCTCGTCGTCGGCATCGTGCTCGGCTGGCGGGCCCTGACCCAACGCGCCGAGCTGTCCGACGACGGCCTGCGGTGTCGCAACCTCACCACGTCGTTCGACGTCCCGTGGGACCGCGTCGAGCGGATCGACGTCGGGCACCGCCTGGGTCTGGTCGTGCTCGACGTGCACCTGACCGGCGTCCGCCGCCGACACCGCATCGGTGCCGCGACCCGCTTCGCCGGCGACGAGGCGGTCGTCGTGCAGGACCTCGTCGCCGCCCACCCGGCTGCGTCGTCGAAGTTGGACACCGACGCGACCTAGCATCGCTGCCCGATGACCGACGCTGCTGCCCGATGACCGATCCCGCTCCCGGCGCCGCGCTGCCCACCGACTGGCGTCGCTGGATCCTGGGCGCCCGCCCCCGCACGCTCCCCGCCGCCATCGCCCCGGTGCTGGTCGGCACCGCTGCGGCCGCGGGCGACTGCGGACCGCTGCAGGGCGGCAGCAGGGCCGAGTCCGTCGCCCACACGTTGCAGTGCCTGGCCGCCGGTCGTACCAGTGGCCTGCGCTCGTTCGCGACGTCGGATCCCGTCGGCACCGACGTGCTCAAGGGCCTGACGGTCTGGACGTTCCTCTGCGCGCTCGGCGTCGCGCTCTTCGTGCAGATCGCCACGAACTACGCCAACGACTACTCCGACGGGAAACGCGGCACCGACGACCCGGGCGCTCGGGTCGGCCCGCCCCGACTGGTCGGCAACGGGTTGGCGACCACCGGCGAGGTGAAGCGGGCGATGCTGATCGCGTTCGGCCTGACCGCGCTGTGCGGGCTGCCGCTGGTGATCTGGGTCGACTGGAAGCTGGTGCTCGTCGGCGTCGCGGCGATCGCTGCGGGGTGGTTCTACACCGGCGGCACGCGCCCCTACGGGTACGCCGGCTTCGGTGAGGCCTTCGTGTTCGTCTTCTTCGGCCTGGTCGCCACGGTCGGCTCCTACTACGTGCAGACCCTGTCGATCTCGTGGCTGGCGTTCGGCTGCGGTGTGGCGATGGGCTGCCTGTCGACCGCGCTGCTGGTGGTGAACAACCTGCGCGACATCCCCGGCGACACGGTGGCGGGCAAGCGCACGCTGGCAGTGCGCATGGGGGACCGCAACACCCGGATCCTCTACGTCGTGCTGCTCGTCACGCCGATGATCATGGTGCCCTTCCTGGCGGGTGCCAGCGGCCGACTGCTCGCAGCCCTGGCCCTGCTCGCCCTGCTGCCGGCCCGCAAGGCCGTCACGATGGTGCTCGGCGGTGCGAGGGGCGCGGGACTGATCCCGGTGCTCGCT
Source organism: Actinomycetes bacterium (assembly GCA_023389745.1). Taxonomy (GTDB): domain Bacteria; phylum Actinomycetota; class Acidimicrobiia; order Acidimicrobiales; family Microtrichaceae; genus JAFAFN01. The sequence continues at coordinate 2,054 of JAEWED010000017.1, read as the reverse complement.
CGCACGGGTCAGGTCCAGATCGTCTATGCGCTGCTGCTCGCCGTCGGGCTGTTCGTCAGCGCCTGAGCCTCAACGCCGGAGGAACGCCGTCACCGCCGACGCGGTCGCCCGTGGCTGCTCCAGGTGTGCGGCGTGGCCGGCGTCGGCGATGACCACGTGCTCGGCGGGCCCACCGACTGCGGCGACGATGCGCTCGGCGAGCAGGCCGTAGCGATCGTCGAGCGCCCCCGTGACGCACAGCACCGGGCAACGGATCCGGGCGAGCGACTCCCAGAGCGGCTCCATCGAGCCGGTGCCCGCCGCCCGCAGGCTGCCGGCCAGTCCCTCGACGGTGTTCGAACGTCGTAGCTCGTCGAAGCGCGCCCAGGCGGGCAGGCCGGCGAACAGCGGCAGCGCGAGCCAGCTCTCGACGAAGCGCTCGAGGCCGTCACGCTCGAGCCGGCGGGCCAGCTCCTCGTCGCTCGCCCGGCGCGCCGCGCGTTCGTCGTCGTCGTCGATGCCCGCGGTGCCGCCGATCAGGACCAGCGATGTCACCTGCTCGGGGGCCCGCAACGCCGTGTGCAGCGAGAGTCGCGCTCCCATGGAGTAGCCGACCAGCGCGCCAGGCCGGACGGTGGCGGCCAGCAGCTCCGCGCCCCGCCACAGGTCCGCCGCCGCGTGCACCGCCGAGCCGCCGTGGCCCGGTGCGTCGACCGCTCGGACGGGGCCGAGCTCCACGAGCGCGTCCGACAGCGGTCCCAGGCAGTGACGGTTCTGGGCGAACCCGTGCACCACCGTGATCGGCGTGGCGTGGGCCCCCTGGGCGCGCGAGGTGAGGTCGCCGAACGCGAGCGTGCTGCTCGTCACGTCGTGTGCGGCTTCGGTCGTCACCACCGCACACCGTAGGCTGATCGCCGCTCATGACCGACCTGACCCCGCCCGCCCCCGACCACGATCCCGTCGAACCCGATCCTGTCGATCCGGACCCGCCCAGCCAGGGTCCTGCAGCCGGGGCAGACGTCGGTGCAGAGCGTGGCGAAGCTGCGGACGACGGAGCCGGGACGGAGCCGACCGAAGGTGACGTCGCCGCGACGTACTGCGCGACGCTCGTCGACGAGTGGGCCCGGCTCGGGTTGAGCGACGCCGTCGTGTCGCCCGGCTCGCGCTCGACGCCCATGGCAGTCGCGCTGCTCGCCGACGAGCGGGTCGCGGTGCACGTGCACCACGACGAGCGGTCCGCCGCGTTCATGGCGCTCGGCCTGAGCCTGGTGTCGCGTCGACCGACGATCGTGCTGTGCACCAGCGGCACCGCGGCGGCGGAGTTCCACCCCGCCGTGGTCGAGGCACACCAGGCGTACGTGCCGCTGCTGGTGCTCACCGCCGACCGGCCGCCGGAGCTGCACGACGTCGGGGCACCCCAGACGATCGACCAGCGGGAGCTGTACGGCACCGCGGTGCGGTGGTACTGCGAGCCCGGCGCACCGACGGCGGGTGGCGCACCGTGGTGGCGCGACCTGGCCCGCGACGCCTGGCTGCGCTGCGGTGGGCCGCGACCCGGTCCCGTGCACCTGGACCTGGCGTTCCGGGAGCCGCTGCTCGGTCAGGTGGGCGAGCTGCCCGAGGTGCGTCCGGAGCTGCCCGCGGTGCCCGAGGGGCCGTCGTGGGGGCTGACCGACGAGGCGTTGGCCGAGCTGGGCGCAGTGATCGACGGACGTCGTGGTCTGATCGTCGCCGGGGTGCGCGCCACCCGCGACGACGGAGAGGCCCGAGCCGTGGCGGACCTGGCGGAGGCACTGGGATGGCCGGTGCTGGCGGACGCCTCGTCGGGACTGCGGGTCGACCGTCCCGGCGTGGTCACCAGCTTCGACCCGCTGGTGCGCGACGAGGCCTTCGCCGCCGCGGCCCGACCGGAGGTCGTCATCCGCCTCGGGGGCCTGCTCAGCTCCAAGGAGCTCAACCGGTTCCTCGCCACCTCCGGTGCCTTCCAGGTGGGTGTCGACCCGTTCGGACCGCCCGCTGATCCCGACCGGGTGATCACCCGCCCCCTGACCGCCGAGGTCGCCATGGTCTGCGAC
>JAEWED010000243.1 GCA_023389745.1 Actinomycetes bacterium | reverse complement strand
GAACGGTGCCGCTCAGATGCGCTCGAGAATCGCTCGGACCATCAGCTCGAGCGGAGCGACGTCAGCGCCGAGCCCCTCCTCGGCGACGGCGCGGGGCATTCCGTAGACCACGCAGCTCGACTCCGCTTCGACGAGGAGCCGCCCGCCCGCCCGATGAATCGCGCGCGCCCCGTCGAGACCGTCGTTGCCCATCCCCGTGAGGACGACCCCGAGCACGTTGCTCCCGAGCTCCTGCGCAGCGCTCCGGAAGAGCACGTCGACCGACGGACGGTGCAGCTCGTCCTCCGGCGACGGGTCGAGCATGGCGATGAGCGACTCCGAGAGGAGCCGGACCCGGAGATGCACGCCAGCTCTACCGAGGAGAACGGTCCCCGGCTCGAGGAGAGCCCCGTTCGTGGCCTCGCGCACGCGCATCGGCGAGCTCTCGTTGAGCCGTGCTGCGAACGCCTCCGTGTAGCCGACGGGCATGTGTACGACTGTGGCGATCGGGACGGGGAAGTCCGCGGGGAGGGCGCCGAGGATGTCCCCCAGCGCGCGGGGACCGCCGGTCGACGCGCCGATCACGACGAGGCGGGTCTGCGGCCGTCGTGCGAGCACCTTTCCCGCGGTCTGAACGGGACGCTCGCGCAGCGCTCTCGGAGCGCCCTTCGACTGCGCTGCGGCCACGACCTTCTCGACGAGCTCCTTTCCGAGCTCGTAGAGGCGGTCGGTCGCCAGTGCCGTCGGTTTGTGGACCACGTCGATGGCGCCCGCGTCGAGCGCGGCGACTCCGAGCGCGCTCTCGGCGTCGGTCATCGTGACGATCACGACGCGCGGGGCATCCTTGCGTGCCGCCAGCGCCTGGAGCACCCCAACGCCGTCGAGCTCGGGCATGACGAGATCGAGGGTGACGACGTCGGGCGTCAGCTCTGCGATCTTCTCGAGCGCGTCGAGCCCGTCGCGCGCAAAGCCGACGACCTCGAGGCGCGGGTCCCCGGCGAGGATCTCGCGCAGCACCTTGCGTGCGAACGCCGAGTCGTCGACGACGAGTACTCGGTGGCGTGCGCTCATGATCGCGACTCCTTGGTGTAGAAGAACGCGCCGGCGCGCTCCTCACAATGAAGCGCCGTGCCGAACCGGAGGAGTGACTCCGACGCGCCGACGACGAGCCTGCCGCCGACGCGGAGCCGGGACGCGAACATCTCGACGACACGCCGGACGACGTCGTCGCGGAAGTAGATGAGCACGTTGCGGCAGAGGATGAGATCGAGGTTCTCGAGCCCGAGGACCTTCGGGTCGAGGATGCTGTCGTGACGAAAGTCGATCGCAGAGACGATCCGCGGAGAGACCCGAGCCCCGCCGCCTTCGAGCGGTTCGAGCCAGCGTTCACCGATTCGCTGGAGCGAGAGCGGCGCCGAGATGGCGCTCCCGGGCGCGAGCGCCCGGAGCGAGCGCTGCGTGACGTTGCCGGCGCGCGCGCGCGCGAGTGAACGGCTGCTCACGTCGGTCGCGACGATGTCGACGCGGTCGAGGAGATCGCCGTCGGCAAGGAGCATCGCGAGCGTGTACGGCTCTTCACCGGTCGAGCAGCCCGCCGACCAGACGCGGGCACGACCGCGTTCCTCGACGGACGGACGGATCACGTGGTCGATCGCGGCACAGAGCGCATCGACCTCGCGAAAGAGGTAGGTCTCGCCGACGACGAGCACGTCGACCAGAGCCGCGAGCTCGGCTGCTCCACGCGGGTCGTACCGAAGGAAGTAGTAGTAGTCGAGCGGGCTCATGAACCCCGCCTCCTCGAGGCGCATCCACACCTTGTCCGAGAAGATCGGGTTGTCCGCTGCCGAGTAGTGGAGCCCCGTGCGCTCTTCGACGAAGGCGCTCAGGAGCAAGAAGAGCTGGTGCGATAGCGGTGGCATCGACGACGGCTCGAGCCGCTCACTTACGCATCACCGTCGCGCATACGCGACGGACGATGGGATCGGGATCGGATGAGGCCCGCTCGATGGCCTCGCGAGCTTCCGCGGTGCCGATCGCGACGAGCGCAGCCGCAGCCGCCCGCCGAGCGTGGACGTTCTCGAACGCGAGCGCCGCGCCGATCGCTGCCTGGCTGCTCGGGCGGCGCATCCTCGAGAGCGCGCTGAGCAGGACCGGCGCGCTGTCTGCATCCGCGCTCTCGACCGCCGCGAGGACGCCGTCGACGCGCTCGTCGGCAGCGACGGCGAGCGCGTCGAGCGCGCGGTCGCGCGTGGACGGATCGAGCAACCTGGCCACGAGCACCCCGGTCGCCTCCGCGCCGGGGCGTGTCGAGAGATAGCCGATCGCCGCGCTCCGCACGCCCTCGTCCGGGTCGGACGCGGCATGGGCGAGCGCCGGGACGACGTCCGCCGCGTCGAACTCCGCGAGCGCGCCGATCGCGACGAGCCGCGTGGCGGGGTCCTCGGCGCCGGCGGCTTCGCGGAGGGTCGGGATCGCCTTCGACCGACGCGCGAGCCCGAGACCGACGAGCGCGGCGCGCTTCAGATCGGGATCCGGCGAGCGCGCGGCCTCTTCGAGCGCGCTGGCGGCGTCATCGCCCGAGAGGAGCGCGAGCGCTTCCACTGCCGCGATGCGCACCTGGCCACTGCCGTCGTGGACGCGCTCGATGAGCTCCGAGGCGGCAGCCTCGACGCGGAGCTTCCCGAGCGACTGGCAAGCGTAGTAG
>JAEWED010000242.1 GCA_023389745.1 Actinomycetes bacterium | reverse complement strand
CCGGGCGGGGCGGGCGACGCCGGACACGACCAGGTCCTCTGGCTCGACGCGGTCGAGCACCGGTGGGTCGAGGAGCTCAACGCGATGAACGTGATGTTCGTGTGGCGCCGCGACGGACGCACTGTGGTGACCACCCCGCCGCTGACGGGCACCATCCTCGACGGCGTGACGCGGGACTCGCTGCTGACGCTCGCCGCGGCGGACGCGTCGGGCGACGGCTCCGCCGTCCCCGGCGTCGAGATCGACGAGATGGCGGTCAGGGCGACCTCGATCGAGGACGTCCGGGCGGGCATCGCGGACGGCACGCTGGTCGAGATGTTCGCCTGCGGCACGGCCGCGGTCATGGCTCCCGTCGGCGCGCTGGTCGACCGGGGCGAGCGACTGGTGATCGGTGACGGCGAGCCGGGCCCGGTGACGATCGCGCTGCGACGGCGGCTGCTCGACGTGCAACACGGCGTGGCCGAGGACCGCTTCGGTTGGCTGGCCCGTGTCGACGGGACCCTCGACGCCGCGGGAGTGGCGCTCCCCCGGCGCCCGTGACGCGCCTCGGCGCAGCCCTCAGATGCGCTCGAGCGCGACGACGGGGATGACCCGGTCGCCCGCGGACACCTCGTACTCGGCGAACTGGGGGACGTCGGCCTTCTGACCGTTCCAGACACGCTCGCGCTCCTCGCCCTCGAGCACCTTCGCGCGCACCGCCACACCCGTCTCGTCACCGATCTCGATGGTGGTCTCGGGGTTGGCGACCAGGTTGTGGAACCACGCGGGGTGGTCCGGCGCCCCCGCCTTGGAGGCGAAGATCACGATGCGATCACCGTCGGGCCGGTACATCAGCGGAGTCACCCGCTCGACCCCCGACTTCGCGCCGGTGTGGTGCAGCAGCACCATCGGGGCTCCCTCGAAGGGGCCTCCGACCTTGCCGGCGTTGTCTCGGAACTCGGCGATGACCCCCGCGTTGAAGTCGTTCATATCGCTCATCGTCACACCTCGTCGCACTCGTCCGGTGCCTCTGACTGTACGGGGGCTGCCGGCGGTGGTGTGCCCGGATCTCATCGGCTCGAGGCGCCGCTACGATGGACGACGTGAGCGCCTCGGAGCCTGGGTCGACCCGACCGAGGACATCCAGGACCCAAGGTCGACGAAATATCATCGAAGCGACCATCACGTTGCTGGCCACCCGGACCCCGGACGAGATCACGGTCCGGCAGATCGGCGAGGAGTCGGGCCACCACCATCGCATGGTCCAGGCGTGGTTCGGCGGGAAGATCCCGCTCTTCCTCGCCGTGCACGAGCAGCTGAACGAAGCGATCGCCGAGCGGCTCGCACCACCGCTCGGCAGCGTCGACAACAGCGACCTGGTGCGCATGACCACCGCGCTGATGAACTGGCTCATCGCTGCCGACCCGAGCGTGTTCGAGAGTCGGACGGGCACGCCGATCCTCGACCAGCTCACGTCGATCTACGAGTCGAGCTACGGATTGGACCCCCGCGATGCGCGGATGATGGCGCTGCGCAGCGTCGCCGGCTCGATCACCGCGACGCTCTTCCCTGGTCCGCTCGGCATCTCGGACCAGGACGTGGCGGAGTTGGCCGACTTCGAGGAGCGGCTCGTGCAGCTCCTCGCGGCCAGCCGGACCGACGGCCCGCCGGCCGGCTGACCGAACAGCACGTCGGCGGGTCCGACGTGTCCGGCTCGCGCCTCGCGGAACCGGTCGACAGGGTAGTCGTCAGCCGGAAACCGCTTGCCCTCAAGTGGACTTCAACTCGTACCGTGCGCTGAGCACCACCGCTCCACGACCGGAAGGCCGCTCGGGATGCCGCCTGACCGCACCACACCGACCAACCTCACCACGCCGAGCGACGACGCCCCGCTGACCGCTCCGAACGAGCGCGCCTTCCGTCAGCTGCTGGTCAACACCCTCGTCAACGGGGTCACCAGCACGTTCCTGTGGTTCGCCTTGACCTTCTGGGTGTACCTGCGCACCCGATCGGTGGTCGCCACCGGCGTGATCGGCGCGGCGTTCGGCATCTTCGGAGCCGTCATCGGTCCGGCGTTCGGCACCTACGTGGACCGGCACCGCAAGCACACCGCGATGGGGCTGGCCACGGGCACGTCGGTGCTCGCGTTCTCGATCGCGACGCTCACCTACGTGCTCGCAGGCACCGACGCGGTGCTCGACCTGCGGCTCCCGTGGTTCTGGATCGTCATGGCGTCCACGCTCATCGGTTCGGTCGCCGGCAACGTCCGCAGCGTCGCGCTGTCGACCTGCGTCACACTCCTGGTCCCGGCCGAACGACGCGACAAGGCGAACGGGCTCGTCGGCACGATCTCGGGCGTGGCGCTCGCGACGACCTCGGTGTTCAGCGGTCTGGTGATCGGTGTGCTCGGCATGGGCTGGGCGCTGCTCATCTCGGTGCTGCTGACGGCGGGCGTGCTCGCGCACCTCACGACCATCCGCTTCGACGAGCCCGAGCCCGATGTGTCGACCCACACCGGGTCCCACGTCGACATCCGCGGCGCGCTCGACGCGATCCACGGCGTGCCGGGTCTGTGGCTGCTCGTCCTGCTCGCTGCGTTCAACAACCTGCTCGGCGGTGTGTTCATGGCCCTGGTCGATGCCTACGGGCTGGAGCTCGTCAGCGTCGAGGCGTGGGGTGCGTTGTGGATGGCCTTGAGCTTCGTGATGATCCTGGGTGGCCTCGTGGTGGCTCGGACCGGACTCGGCCGGTCGCCGCTCCGGCTGATCCTGCTCGGGAACCTCATCAACTGGATCGTCTGCACCGTCTTCACGGCGCAGTCCTCGATCGTGCTGCTCGCGGTCGGCATGGCCGTGTGGATCGGCCTACTGCCCATGATCGAGGCTGCGGAGCAGACGGTGCTGCAGCGAGCGATCCCGTATCAGCAGCAGGGCCGGGTCTTCGGGTTCGCGCAGCTCGTCGAGAACGGCGCCTCGCCCCTCACCGCGCTGGTCGTCGGCCCGCTCGCACAGACCGTCATGATGCCGTTCATGACCGACGGGCTCGGCGCCCGGACGATCGGCAGCTGGTTCGGGACCGGCGGCATGCGCGGCATCGCCGTCATGTTCTCGGCGACCGGGATCATCGGGATCGTCGTGACGGGTGCCGCGTGGACGTCACGGTCGTACCGTCGCCTCGCCGAGTCGTGGGACGCCGGAGTTGCGACGGAGGAGCCGCCGCCCGTCGACGGCACGACGTCGGTCGCGCCCGGTCGCCTGTAGCTCTCGCACTCTCGCGCTCTCGCAACTCTCACACCGTCGACCGCGCCGACCGCGCCGACCGCGCCGACCGCGCCAAGCGATGAGGATGTCGGGTCCGACAGGATGGGGCGTCAGCTGCCGGACCCGACGCCCGACATCATCCACATCCGGTGTGACAACGAAGCGCGGCGCGACCGTCCGCCACCTCGATGGTCGGCAAGGATGGACGCTGCGGTCCGAGCCCCCTGATACGGGAGCATCGACCGACGTCGCCACAGCGAAGGAGCCGGCTCATGGACTTCCACCCGTACCTCAACTTCGACGGCACCTGCCGGGCGGCGTTCACCTGGTACCAGGGGATCTTCGGCGGCGAGCTGACCATCCTCGGACCCGAGGTGGCCGGCGGCGAGATCCCCGAGGGCTTCGCCGACCGCGTCATCCACGCCGCGCTCGTCATGCCGAGCGGCGCACTCCTCATGGCGAGCGACACCCAGCCCGGGGAGCACAAGACCCCCCAGGGCACCTACGTCAACGTCGCGACGGCGAACGCCGAGCAGGCCCGTCGGGTCTGGAACGAGCTCGCCGAGGGCGCCCTCTCGATCGAGTCGCCCCTCGAGGAGGTCTTCTTCTCGCCCGCGTTCGGCGTGCTCGTCGACCGCTACGGCACCCCCTGGATGGTCTCCGCCGCCTCACCCGACTCCCCGGGGGCCTGACCGACCCAGCGGCGCCCGGTGTCGGCAACCCGGCATGCGACGCGCACGGGGCGTGCCGCGTGCACCGGCGGGCTCCGGCAACAATGGTCGCTCGACGTCGTGCCGGATCGGCACGCGCACTTCGACCAGGGGGCACACGTGACGAACTTCGGGGACTGGCAGCTGCAGATCTACCTCGGCGGGCTGACCGGCGAGATGCCGGAGCTACCCATGTCGTTCGCCGAGCTGGAGCAGCGTGCCGAGGCCGCGATGAGCCCCCAGATCTGGTCCTACGTCACCGGGGGCGCCGGCACCGAGCACACCCAGCGCGCCAACGTCACCGCGTTCGAGAAGTGGGGGCTGATGCCGCGGGTCCTGCGCGGCGCGGCGCAGCGCGACCTGTCCGTCGAGCTCTTCGGCACCCGTTACGAGACACCGCTGATGCTCGCCCCGGTGGGTGTGATCGCGCTGTGCGCCGAGGACGGCCACGGCGACCTCGCGACCGCCCGGGCCTCGGCCGAGACCGGGGTGCCGATGGTCGCGTCGACGTTGATGGAGGACCCGCTCGAGGACGTGGCCGCGGCGCTCGGCGACACACCCGGCTGGTTCCAGCTGTACCCGCCCAACGACCGAGAGGTGTGCGAGAGCTTCGTGCGCCGCGCCGAGGCGGCCGGGTGGTCGGCGATCGTGGTCACGCTCGACACGCTGACGCTCGGCTGGCGGCCACGCGACCTGTCGATCGCGAGCTTCCCGCAGCTGCAGGGGCTGTGCCTCGCCAACTACTTCACCGACCCGGTGTTCCGCTCCCGTCTGGAGCGTCCGCCGGAAGAGGACGTCGAGGCGGCGACCGGCCTGTGGGCGCTGAGCTTCGGCAACCCCGGCATGAGCTGGGACGACCTCGACTGGCTCCGGTCGCTCACCGACCTGCCGTTGCTGCTCAAGGGTGTCTGCGACCCCGAGGACGTGCGCATGGCGATCGACCGCGGCGTGGACGGCATCTACTGCTCGAACCACGGCGGCCGTCAGGCCAACGGCGGGCTCCCCGCGCTCGACTGCCTGCCGGCGGTGGTCGACGCGGCCGGCGACGCTCCCGTCGTGTTCGACTCGGGCATCCGCAGCGGCGCCGACGTGGTCAAGGCGCTCGCCCTGGGCGCGACTGCCGTCGGCATCGGTCGGCCCTATGCGTACGGCCTGTCGGTGGGCGGTCAGGCCGGCATCGAGCACACCCTGCGATGCCTGCTCGCCGAGACCGACCTGATCATGGCCGTCGACGGCTACGCCACCATCGCGGATCTCACCCCCGACGCACTCCACCGGACCTGAACTTCGTTCGGCTCGGACCGCGAAGCGGTTGAGCCGGGAAAGGACTCTCCCGTAGCCTGCGCCTGGCGGGAAAGGGAGGACAGCACGTGTCGGACAGCGGGAAGGCGAACGCCGCGTCGCCTCGCAGCCCCGGGCAAGGGGTGACCGCCGGGACCCCGGCCCGCAAGCCCGGCGTGGCGCGCCCCGCGACACGTCGGCGCACCGACCGGCTCGAGCCGCACGAGCTCGTCGCGAAGGTCCTGGCCCCGCTCAGCCTCTCCGGCTGGCACGCCCTGCACGACCGCGTCGGACCGACCGGCGACAACATCGACCACATCGTGATCGGACCGGGCTCGGTCATCGTGCTCGACGCCAAGTCGTGGAACGGTCGTCTCGAGGTCCGCAACGGGAAGCTCCTCAACGGCGGCTGGTCGCAGACCAGGTCGGTGACGCACCTCGCCACGCAACGGCGCGCCGTGCGGGACGCGATCCGGCGCACGGTCGGTGGCGACGGCCCGGTGGACATGGCCCTGGTCGTGACGTCGCAGAAGGACCTCGCGCCGTTGACCGTCGGCGACACGATCGTGCTCGGGCTCGGCCGCCTCGCGGACGCCATCGAGTCGTCACGATCGATCTACGACTCCGAGACCGTCGACCAGCTCTTCGCCGTGCTGTCCGAGGCGTTCCCTCCGGCGGGCACCGTCACGCCGACCACCACCGGGCTCCACCACGTCGACGGGCTCGAGCTCGGCGACCTGTTCAACCGTGCCAACCGGTTCCTCTACCTGACCACCACGCGGCGCGGCGGCGAGCACCAGATGCTGCTGCGCGACGAGGACGGCGAGCGGTTCGGCCGCAAGGACCTCCGCACCGGCGAGATCCACCTCGACCACGACGACCCGCTCGTCGAGCACCTGCTGCGGTCCGCGACGCAGACCGGTCTCGGGTTGCGCGCCCAGGACCTGCCAGAGGTGCCCGTCGTGATCCCCGGCAGCCGGCTGCTGCAGCTCTCCGGCCGGCTGCACACCTCTGTCGTGGTGGGCAACCGCTGGCAGGGCCGCAACCAGGACCGCCTCTACGGCACCCTGGCCAGCCCGTCCGACGGCGTGTTCGAGCTGGGCTACGTCGACCTCACGACCGGCTGGGTGACCCCCATGTCGAAGGGCCCCCTGTCACGCGACCGCGGACCGGCCCAGCGCTACCTCGCCCTA
>JAEWED010000216.1 GCA_023389745.1 Actinomycetes bacterium | reverse complement strand
GGCTGGGCCGGGGCGGGCTGGCGTTGTGCCGGCGGGGGTTGGGTGGGCTGCTGCTGGCGGGGCTGGGCCGGGCGCGCCGGGGGCGGCGTGGCGGGACGCGACGGCTGCTTCGTCGAGCGCGGCGGGGCGTCGGGCGACGGGACGTAGTACTGCTTTCCGGGTCCGGCGGACCGCGGCGAACCGGGGGGACGTCCTCTCCCGCCGCCCGACGCAGGGCTGCCACCCGACTCAGGTGGGACCTGCGACGGCATGTCGTCATTCTCGCGTCAGTCGGCGCCCCTCGGGGTGATCGGCACAGCCCGCCCTGGCGATCGGCACAGCCCTGCCCTGGCCGTCGGCACAGCCCTGCCGCGCTCGGACGATCGCGTCCCACCGCCGTGGTCGCTCCCGTCTAGCGTGGCCCGGCGCCCGACGGGATCGTGCCCGTCGCGCCCGTTCCGCGAGCGACCCGTTGTCCGACCAGTCCCCATTCGAAGCCAACGCCTACGCCGTGACCTATCGGCTGCTCGGCGACGCCCCTGCGGCCCACGCCGCAGCGCACGCAGCGGTCGGCGCCCTGGACCGTGCCCGCCAGCGTGGCGACGCCGCGATGCTGTCGCGGCACTGGCTCTACTCGCTCACCGACCTGGCGGTCACCGAGGCCGTCGCGTCGCCCGCCGCGATGCACGGCGTCGACGCGTCCCGGTCCGCGGCCGAGCCGGTGACGCGGGACGATCCCTCGGCCGGCCTGCGCGCCGCGCTGCGACGACGCCTGATCAACGCGACCCCCGACGAGCGGGTCGCAGGGGCGCTGGTGCACCTGGCGGGCTACCCAACCGACTTCGTCGCCGAGGTGCTCGGCACCACTCCCCAGGCGGCCGGTTCGGCCTCGGCGGTGCTCGCGCCCCCACCGGGGGTCGACTACCGCGATCTGGGCGACCCGACGCTCACCGGCAACGAACCGACCCGCGCGAGGCGCCGGGACTCCCGCCTGCGGCGGCCGCACTGGACGACCGTCGCCGCCGTCGCGATCGTCGCCGCTGCGGTGATCGCCGCCACCCAGGTGACCGGTCCACGCCCGACGCTCGGTCCGCCGCTCGACGAGGGCGGCGCCGCCGCGGTCGACCCGCCGGCTCAGCGGAACGGCGATCCGCTCACCCAGGCGACCAACGACTGACGCCCGCCGGCTCGCAGCGGCGTCACGCGGTGGTACTCGAAGGTCGGGAACACCACCACGGTCCCCCGCCGCCGCACCTGCTCGCCGAACTCGGCGAGCTGCGCCGGCGAGCTGTCCTCGACGACGTCGAACAGCTCCAGGTCGGCGCCCTCGTAGTCGCCGGGGTCGGTCAACTGCACCACGAGCGCGAGCTTGCGGTGGTGCACCCCGGCGTCGAGTCCGTCCTGGTGCCAGGTGTAGAACGCCCCGGGGCGTTCGTATCGGGTGAACTGCAGGTCCTCGTCGAAGCCCGAGAGGTCGAAGCCGTAGGCCCGGTTCGCCCGGGTCGCGACGGTGGCGAGCTTCGAGTAGATCCAATCGGTGTCGGGCCCCGGAGGGATCCACGACACCGACGAGTCGCGGATCGACTCGTCGACGGGGTCGACGTCGGTGCCCTCGAGGTCCGCCGGTGCGACGTCGAGTCGCTCGGCCAGCTCGATGATGCGCTGGCACTGTCGGGCACTGAACACGCCGGCGTGGACCTGGTGGCTGCGATAGGGCGCACCGGGTCCCGGTGCGAGCGAAGGTCGCAGTGGCAGCGGTTCGGGCATCGTCCGACCGTACCGCCGCGGAGCGTCCCCATCGCGGTGGAGGGCCGGACCGTGACGGAGTGCCAGACTCCTTCCATGCGAATCTCGTCGAAGGTCGACTACGCGGTGAGGGCCTGTGTCGAGTTGGCCGTGCGCTCGCCGACGCGTGGCGCGGGAGCCACCAAGGGGGAGCTGCTCGGCACGGCCCAGGACATCCCCACCAAGTACCTCGAGAACATCCTCTCGGAGCTGCGTCGCTCGAGCCTCGTCGGCAGCCAGCGGGGCTCCGAAGGGGGCTACTGGCTCGCGCGCCCGCCCGAGGAGATCTCGATCGCGGACGTCATCCGCGCGGTCGAGGGTCCCATGGCCGACGTGCGCGGCGAGGCACCCGAGGACCTGGAGTACTCGGGTCCCGCCAAGCCGCTCGAGCGGGTGTGGCTCGCGACCCGGGCGACGCTGCGGGTCGTGCTCGAAGAGGTCACCTTGGCCGACGTCGCGAACGACACCCTGCCGCCCGTGGTGGGCGAGCTGCTCTCGGACCCTGGGGCGTGGTCACGTCGTTGAGCCGTAGGGGCAGTGGCGACAGCCGCTGCCGCAGCACGTGCCGCGCGCCAGGTGGTACGCCTCGGTGAACACCGAGTAGCCCGTGTCGGGGTCGACGTAGGTCGGCTCCCCCGCCGCCACGGCGCGGTCGTGCGCCGCCTGCCAGCGCGCCACCCCGTCGGGGTCGGGGTCGCGGTCGGGTTCGGCCATCGGGCTACTCGGCGCTGTAGAAGACCGTCTTGGACTCGGTGTAGTGGTCCAGCGCGCCGACGCCGAGCTCACGGCCGATGCCCGAGCGCTTGAAGCCGCCGAAGGGCAGCTCGTAGCGCACGCTGCGGTTCGTGTTGACCGACATGACGCCGGTGCGCACCGCGGTGCTGACCCGCATCGCCCGGCCCAGGTCACGGGTCCACAGCGTGCCCGACAGGCCGTACTCGCTGTCGTTCGCGATGCGGATCGCCTCGGCCTCGTCGTCGAAGGGGATGACCGACAGCACCGGACCGAAGATCTCCTCACGGGCGATGCGCATGGTGTTGTCGACGTCAGCGACGACCGCGGGCGACAGGAACCAGCCCGGACCGCTCGCCTCGCCGCCGCAGACGACCTCTGCACCCTCGCCCCGGCCGATCTCGAGGTACTCGAGGCTCGTCGAGCGCTGACCTTCGGAGATCATCGGGCCGATCTCGGTGGTCTCGTCGCGGGGGTCACCCACTCGCAGCTGACGGGTCCGCTCGGCCACGCCCGCGACGACCCGGTCGTACACCGAGCGCTCGACGAGCAGCCGGCTGCGCGCGCAGCAGTCCTGGCCGGCGTTGGCGAACACCGAGTACGGGATCGCGTCGATGGCCGCGTCGACGTCCGCGTCGGCGAACACGATCGCCGCGGACTTGCCGCCGAGCTCGAGCGAGACGCGGGTCATGTTGTCGGCGACGCGACGCAGGATGCCCGCACCCGTCGAGGAGTCACCGGTGAACGAGATCTTGTCGACCCGTGGGTCGCCGACGAGCGCGTCGCCCGTGGTCGACCCGGGTCCCGGGATGACCGACACCGCCGCGGCCGGCACGCCGGCCTCGACCAGCACCGACCCGAGCAGCAGCGCGGACAGCGGCGTCAGCGACGCCGGCTTCAGCACCACCGGGTTGCCGGCGGCCAGCGCGGGGGCGAGCTTCCAGGTGGCGATCAGCATCGGGAAGTTCCACGGCACGATCAGGCCGCAGACGCCGACGGGCACCTTCATGACCACGCCGAGCCCGGTGTCCTGGGTCGGCACGACCGAGCCGTGGTGCTTGTTGGCGGCACCCGCGTAGAACTCGAACACGTCGGCCATCGCGTTCGCCTCCCAGCGGGCGTCGTCGATGGTGTGGCCGGCGTCGAGCACCTCGAGCTGCGCGAACTGCTCGGCGCGCTCGCGGATCAGCTGCGACACGGCGAGCAGGACGTGCCCGCGATCGGTCGCGCTGACCGACGACCACACCCCGGACTCGAACGCACCCCGTGCCGAGCGCAACGCCAGGTCGAGGTCCTCGAGGCCTGCCTGCGACACGTCGCAGATCGCCTCGCCGGTCGAGGGGTTCGAGGTGCTGAAGGTGGCGCCGTCGGCGGCCGCACGGTGCTCGCCGCCGATGATCAGCCGGGTGTCGGGGAGTTGGGACATGGCGGGCAGTGTAGGGACACCCGGCGGTCGCTACTGTGCCCGTGCCCGTCGTCGACGGGTGCCCGTGCCCGTCGCTGACGGGTGCCCGTGCCGGCACCGGCCACACCCATCCCCCCATCACAGGAACAGGTCAGGAACATGTCTCGTCTCGACGGCAAGGTGAGCCTCATCACCGGCGCATCCGCAGGACTCGGCCGAGTGGCCGCCGAGCTCTTCGCCCGCGAGGGGTCCCGGGTCGTCGTCGCCGACCTGAACGACGGCACCGAGGCCGTTGAGGCGATCCGCGCCGCGGGCGGCGAGGCCAGCTACGTGCGCTGCGACGTCGGTGACGAGGACTCGGTGCGCGCCGCGGTCGCCCATGCGGTCGACACCTTCGGCGGGCTGCACGTGCTCTACAACAACGCCGGTGTCTCCCTGGGCGACGACGACGGCCCCGAGAACACCTCGGTCGAGGTGTGGGACACGACCCTCAAGATCAACGTCACGGGTCTGGCGCTGGGCTGCAAGTACGGCATCCCCGCCATGCGCGACACCATCGCTTCAATGGACCGGGGCGCGGCGGCCGGCGGCCCCGGGGCTGCGCCGAGCGCGTCGATCATCAACGTCGCGAGCTTCGTGGCGCACCTGGGTGCGGCCACCCCGCAGATCGCGTACACCGCCTCGAAGGGCGCCGTGCTGTCGATGACCCGTGAGATCGCGGTGATCTACGCCCGCCAGGGCATCCGCGCCAACGCGCTGTGCCCCGGCCCGGTGCTCACCCCGCTGCTCGCCAAGTACCTCTCCGACGAGGAGAAGCGCCAGCGTCGACTGGTGCACATCCCGATGGGCCGCTTCGGCGAGGCGATCGAGATCGCGAACGGCGCGCTGTTCCTGGCCTCGGACGAGTCGTCGTTCATGACGGGCCAGTCCCTGCTCGTCGACGGCGGCATCACGGCCGCCTACACCACGCCGGAGTGAGCGCAGCGTCCACCGGCAAACGGCCGGGACGCCGGTAGCGTCGACCGGAACCACACGAGGGAGACCCCAGTGACCACGACCGGTCTGATCGACCTGCCCGCACTCGCCCGACTCGTCGACGACGACGAGATCGACACGGTCGTCGTCGCGTTCGTCGACCTGCAGGGCCGGCTCATGGGCAAGCGGGTCACCGGTCGCTTCTTCCTCGACCACGTCGCCGGCCCCGGAGGGATCGACGGCGAAGGCATCGAGGCCTGCAACTACCTGCTCACCGTCGACGTCGACATGAACGTCATCGAGGGCTTCGACTACGCGACCTGGGAGGGCGGCTACGGCGACTTCCGGGGACGCCCCGACCTGGACACGCTCCGGGTCACGCCCTGGCTCGAGAAGACCGCGATCGTGCTCTGCGACGTGGTCGACAGCTCGAACGAGGCGCCGGTCGCCGTGTCGCCCCGCCAGGTGCTCCAGCACCAGCTCGAACGCGCCGCCGAGCGTGGCCTCGCGGTGAAGATGGGCTCCGAGCTCGAGTTCTTCGCCTACGACCGGCACTTCGACGAGCTCGCCCGCGGCTCGTACCGGGACCTGCCCAGCGCCACGTCGTCCTGGTACAACCTCGACTACCACGTGTTCCAGACCACGAAGGACGAGCCGCTCATCAGGGCGATCCGCAACGGCATGGTCGGGGCGGGCCTGCCGGTCGAGTTCTCCAAGGGCGAGGCGGCCCCCGGCCAGCACGAGTTGAATCTGCGCTACTCCGACGCGCTGACCATGGCCGACAACCACACCGTCTACAAGAACGGTGCGAAGGAGATCGCCCACCTGCAGGGCAAGGCGCTCACCTTCATGGCGAAGCCGACGATCGACCAGCCCGGCTCGAGCTGCCACATCCACTCGTCGATCTGGAGCCTCGACGAGGACGTGCCGCTGTGCCCCGGCGAGGGCGACCACGGCATGAGCCCGATCTTCCGTTCGTGGATGGGTGGCATCCTGGCGCACTCCCGCGAGCTGTCGCTGGCCTTCGCTCCGTACGTGAACAGCTACAAGCGCTACCAGCCCGACTCGTGGGCGCCCACCGCGGTGGTGTGGTCGCCCGACAACCGCACCTGCGGGCTGCGCCTGGTCGGTCACGGCGCCGGCATGCGCGTCGAGTCACGCATCCCCGGCGCGGACTGCAACCCCTACATCGCGTTCGCCGCACTGATCGCCGCGGGGCTCGACGGCATCGACCGCGGCCTCGACTGCGGCGACCCGTACCTCGGCAACGCCTACACGGCGACCGACGTCGAGCGGATCCCGTGGAACATCGTCGAGGCCATCGAGCTCTTCCGCGGCTCGGACTTCGCCCGCGAGTCGCTCGGCGAGCAGGTGCACTTCCACCTGCTGCACTCCGCCGAGGAGGAGTGGAAGGCGTTCAACAACGTCGTCACCGAGTGGGAGCTGCGCCGCAACTTCGAACGCATCTGAGGGCCCGAGGATCCGGGTCGCCGCACACAACCTGCAGCTAGTGTGCAGGTTCATGGAGACGACGCGGACACCCGAGGACCGGTTCGAGGGACTGCCGGACTGGCCCTACTCGCCCCACTTCACCGAGGTCGACGACGGCGACGGCGGCCGGCTGCGCATCCACCACGTCGACGAGGGCCCGGTCGACGCCGCGCCGGTGCTCTGCATGCACGGCGAGCCGTCGTGGTCCTACCTGTACCGCCACATGATCCCGGTGTTCGCAGCCGAGGGCCATCGCGTCGTCGCCCCGGACCTGGTCGGCTTCGGCCGCTCGGACAAGCCCCTCGACCAGTCCGACTACACCTTCGCCGCACACGTCGCTTGGATGACCGAGTGGCTGCAGGCCGTCGACCTGACCGGCATCACGCTGGTGTGCCAGGACTGGGGAGGCCTCATCGGCTTGCGACTGGCCACCGCCATGCCGGAGCGCTTCAGCCGGCTCGTGGTCGCCAACACCGGACTGCCCACCGGCGACCGTCCGCCGACCGAGGCGTTCCTGAACTGGCAGCGCTTCTCCCAGGAGGTCGACGTCTTCGACTCAGGGATGATCATCCAGATGGGGACGACGACGGACCTCTCCGACGAGGTCGTCGCCGCCTACAACGCCCCGTTCCCCGACGACGCCTCGACCGCGGGCGCACGGCGCTTCCCGGCCCTCGTGCCGACCTCGCCCGACGACCCCGCCGCCGAGGCGAACCGGGCGGCATGGACGGTGCTCGAGTCCTGGGAGAAGCCCGTGCTGACGGCGTTCTCCGACAGCGACCCGATCACCAAGGGTGGCGAGCGGGTGTTCCAGGCGAAGGTGCCCGGCGCGGCCGGACAGCCCCACACCTCCATCGAGGGCGGCGGTCACTTCCTGCAGGAGGACCGCGGCCCCGAGCTCGCCCGCGTGGTCATCGACTTCATCGCCGCGACACCCGACGCATGAGCACGCCGGCCAGCCCGACCGCCAGCACTGCCACCGACGGGCGGGTCCGGCGCGGCGAGCGCACACGATCGGCGATCGTCGACGCACTGCTCGCGCTGCTGCACCAGGGTGTGATCACCCCCACCGCCGCCCAGATCGCCGAGGGTGCCGGGGTGTCGGTTCGCTCCGTCTTCCAGCACTTCGACGACCTCGATGCGCTGCACCTGGAGCTCGCCGCGGAGCAGGCCCGGAGGGTGCAGCCCCTGCTCGACCCGCCCGAGGCCACCGGGTCGCTCGACGAGCGCATCGCCGACCTGGTCGAGCGGCGGGCCGAGCTGTTCGAGTTCATCACGCCGGTGCGCCACGCGATCGGCACCAGGGCGCACACGTCGACCGTGCTGCGCAGCCGCATCGACGAGCTCTCGTCGGACCTGCGGACCCAGGTGCAGGCCTGCTTCCAGGTCGAGCTCTCGTCGCTCTCCCCCGAAGATCGGCGCCTGACGCTCGACGCGCTCGACGTCATCGCCGGGTTCGAGACCTGGGACCAGCTGCGCACCTTCCGGTCGGTGCCCCGCGCCGAGGCCGAGCGCACGGTCGTGGCCATGCTGGGCCGCATGCTCGCGTGACGCTCCCGGTCTGACAGACTCGAGGTCAGCGACAGCGCCACGGGGGCGGACGACGAGGGGGGCAGGTTCGATGTCCCCGATGACGGAGACGAACATGGCTGATCTGATCGACCGGCTCGCCGGGGAGCTCGGTGCGGACCGCGTCCAGTCCGGCGCCGAGTGCGGCGAGGACTACGCCCGCGACGAGTGCCTGACCGTCGAGGCGGTCACGCCCGCGGTCGTGGTGCGGCCCCAGCACACCGACGAGGTCGCCGCCGTGCTGCGCATCGCGGACGAGCTCCGGGTTCCCGTGACCGCTCGCGGCGCCGGGACGGGCCTGTCGGGCGCCGCCAGGCCCGGCAAGGACTCGATCGTGGTGTCGTTCGAGCGGATGAGCTCGGTGATCGAGATCGACCGCGACAACCACACGGCGGTCGTGCAGCCGGGGGTGCGCCTCAACGAGCTCGACGAGATCACCCGTGAGCACGGCCTGGTGTACCCGGTGTACCCCGGCGAGTACTCGGCGAGCCTGGGCGGCAACATCGCCACCAACGCCGGTGGCATGCGGGCGGTGAAGTACGGCGTCACCCGCCACCAGGTGCTCGGCATCGAGGCCGTGCTGCCCGGCGGCCAGGTCATGCGCTCGGGCGGCAAGTTCGTCAAGGCGTCCTCCGGCTACGACCTGACCCAGCTCGTGATCGGCAGCGAGGGCACCCTGGCGCTGGTCACCGCGGCGACCCTGCGCCTGTACCCCCGTGCCGCGCACCAGGCGACGGTGCTCGCCCCCTTCGCCCTGCTCGACGGGGTGACCGCGGCGGTGCCCCGAATCATCGACTCGGGTGCCGACCCGCTCATCCTGGAGTACATCGACCTACTGACCATGTCGGCGGTCCAGAACTTCACCGGGCTCGAGCTCGGCATCCCCCAGGACGTCAAGGACACCGCGCTCGCCTACCTGGTGGTCATGCTCGAGGACAGCTCCGAGGAACGCCTCGAGCAGGACACCGTCGCCCTGTCCGAGCTGCTCGTCGAGCTCGGGGCGATGGACGTCTACGTGCTGCCCGCCGCGTCCGCGGCCGGTCTGATCGACGCCCGTGAGAAGGCCTTCTGGATGGCCAAGGCGAACGGTGCCGACGACATCATCGACATCGTCGTGCCACGGGCGCAGATCCCCGCCTTCATGGAGGCGGTGCCGGCGCTCGCCGGCGAGTACGAGGCCTGGATCGCCGGCTGCGGCCACGCCGGTGACGGCAACGTGCACATGGGAATCTTCTGCTCCGACGACGAACGCCGCTCGAAGCTGCTCCGAGCGCTCTTCACCAAGGGCATGGAGCTCGGCGGTGCGATCTCGGGCGAGCACGGCATCGGCCACGCCAAGAAGCACTACTTCAACGAGCTCGAGGACCCCGCGAAGATCGACCTCATGCGTCGCATCAAGTCGGCGTTCGACCCGAACGGCATCCTCAACCCCGGCGTGCTCTTCGACTGAGCGCCCCGCGCCCGACAGCCCGACTCGAGACAGCCCGAACACCGCCAGCCCGAACACAGCCCCACCCGATCTACCCACGGAGAACCACCGCGATGAACGGTGCACACGCACTCATCAGGACCCTCGTCGACGCCGGTGTCGACACCTGCTTCATGAACCCCGGCACCTCCGAGATGCACTTCGTCGCCGCGCTCGACGACGTCCCGGAGATGCACTCGGTGCTCGCCCTGTTCGAGGGTGTCGCCACCGGTGCCGCCGACGGCTACGCCCGCATGGCCGACAAGCCCGCGGCGGTGCTGCTGCACCTCGGCCCGGGGCTCGGCAACGGCTTGGCCAACCTGCACAACGCACGACGCGGCCGCACGCCGGTGGTCAACATCATCGGTGACCACGCCACGTACCACGCCAAGTACGACGCTCCCCTGCAGAGCGACATCCACAGCATCGCCAAGGGCGTCTCCACGTGGATCCGTTCCTCGACGGACCCCTCCGAGGTCGCCGACGACGCAGCCGACGCCGTGGCCGCAGCCATGGGTCCCCCCGGACAGGTCGCCACGCTGATCCTGCCGGCGGACGTCTGCTGGCTCGAGGCACCGGGGCCGGTCGCGCCGCGCCCGGTCGTGGGTCCCGCCGAGGTCACCGCCGACGTGGTCTCGGCGGTCGCCGAGCTGCTCCGCTCCGACGCGAAGGTCGGCATCCTCATTGGCGGCTCGGTCACGCGTGAGGCCGGCCTGGTCGCCGCGTCTCGCGTCGCTGCGGTGTCGGGCGCCAAGTTGCTGTGCGAGACCTTCCCCGCCCGCCTCGAGCGCGGCGCGGGACTGCCGGCGGTCGAGCGCCTCGGCTACCTCGCAGAGTTCGCGCAGGCGCAGCTCGACGGGCTCGATCACCTGATCCTGGTCGAGGCCGCGTCGCCGGTGTCGTTCTTCGCCTACCCCGACAAGGCGTCCGATCTGGTGCCCGAGGGCTGCACCGTGCACGTGCTGTCGGTGCCCGGTGACGACTCGACCGCCGCACTGGCCCAGGTCGCGGACGCGCTCGGCGCACCTGCCGACGGCGCGCAGCTCGCCGCTCCGTTCCGGACCGACCGCCCGACGGGCGCGCTCAACGCCGAGACGTTCGCCACCGCGCTGGGCGCGCTGCTCCCCGAGGGCGCGGTCGTCGTCGACGAGGGCAACACCGCCGGTCTCTTCGTGTCGGGCTTCACCGCCGGTGCGCCGCGCCACGACTGGCTGTGCCTGCCCGGTGGCGCCATCGGCTACGGCATGCCCGTCGCCACCGGCGCGGCGATCGCGAGCCCCGGACGCCGGGTGGTCAACCTCCAGGCCGACGGCAGCGCGATGTACACGATCCAGTCGCTGTGGACCCAGGTCCGCGAAGGGCTCGACGTCACGACGATCATCCTCAACAACCAGTCGTACGCGATCCTCAACCTCGAGCTCAGCCGGGTCGGCGCCGACCCCGGCCCGAAGGCGCTCGAGATGCTCGATCTGACCAACCCGACGCTCGACTTCGTGTCGATCGCCACCGGCATGGGGGTCAGCGCGACCCGGGCGACCACCGCCGAGGAGTTCACCGAGCAGCTCGAACGAGCGCTCGCCACGCCGGGCCCCAACCTGGTCGAGGCGATCCTGCCGCCGACGCTCTGACGTCAGACCCCCTGACACCAGACGCCCTGACACCCGGCCCCTGAGGGCTTCGGGTCCGTCGGGCGGGACCACCGGTTCACCTGTTGGTCCACTCCCGGCCGAGGTCGGGTCCGTTCGGACCAACCGCTTGGTTCGAACGGACCGTCGTGCTCAAGCGGCCCGTCCTTCCGCTCGACGTCTCTCGTGTCGCAAGGACACGGGAGAGGGAGTCGACGGATGGACCACGATGCTCGGGCACGCACTGGGAGACGGACGGGTACGCCCCGGCCGAGGGGCGGGGCAGGCGGACTGCTCGACCGGGCGCGCGTCGTGTGCGCGGTCGGCGGGGTGGTCGGGTTGGGCGCCGTGCTCACCTCGGCGGCGTTCTCGGACTCCGCGGAGGTGACCGCCGGGTTCACCGCCGGAACCCTCGACATCACCGTCGACGGCGAGCAGGGCAACCCGGTCCCCTACGACCTGGTCTTCGCCGGCGCCGACCGGATCGCGCCGGGCGACGTCGTCTACGCCCCGCTCGAGATCGCCAACGTCGGCGACGTCGACGCTGATCTGTCGATGTCGACGACCTCGACACGTGACCCACTCGGGCCCGACACACCCGACGCCCTTCGCATGACGGTCGTGCCGACCACGGGCACCGCGTGCGACGCCGGCGTCGTGGCGGCGGCGGCGACGCCGTACGCGACCGACGTCGCACTCGGATCCGCCGTCGTCACGGACGTGCCGCTCGCCGGTGGCGCAGCGACCGACCTGTGCATCGCGGTGTCGCTGCCGTCGTCGGTGGTGGGCACCGGCGGAGGGACGGCGGCGGTGACCTTCGAGCTCCTCGCCGAGCAGTCCGATGTCTGAGCCCCGGGCGACGGCCCCGCCGATGCGGCCGCCCCGGCGCTGGGCGCTCGACGTCGCAGCGGCCTTCGGCGTGCTCTGCGTCGCGGCGCTCGCCGGCTCGCACGCGCTGGGCATCCGGCCGCTCATCGTCGCCGGGTCATCGATGGAACCCTCGCTCCCGCTCGGGTCGCTCGCCGTGGCGATCGAGACCCCGGTGGAGCGCCTCGTCGTCGGCGACGTGGTCAGCGTGGTGCGCGACGACGGCGCCCGGGTCACCCATCGTCTGGTCGACCTGGACCCGATCGATGCTCCCGCCGCTGCCAGTGCCCCTGACACTGGCAGCGCCGCTGCCCCTGACACTGCCGGCGCCGCTGCCGCTGACGCAGCCGACGCGGGCACCCCGTCCGTCGGCGGACCGGCGGAACTGACCCTGCAGGGCGACGCCAATCCGGGGCCCGACGCGACCCGACCGATCGAGACGAACGTGGATCGGGTCGTCTGGACGGTCCCCGGGCTCGGCGCGGTGTTGCGTTGGCTCCGCTCCCCCACGTCGACCTTCGTGTTCGGCGCCCTCGCCGGGGTGGGCATCTGGTCCGCCGGTCGCCGTCGCCAGCGCCCGACACGAGCGGTGCTGTGGATCGACGACGTTCCCTACCAGGTGCTGCCATGACGGCGCTCGACCGACCCGCGTGGAGGGGAGGCGGAGCATGGCGGGCAGCAGCGACGGCGGCGGCGCTGCTGCTCGCCGGCACCGCTGCGGCCCACGTCCCCGCGACGGGCGCAGCCCTCGCCGACTCGGCCACCACCCGCAGCGACACCGACATCGTGCCGACGCTGTGGTGGGCCCAGGGGTCGGACGGTTCCGGCCAGTTCGGCGCCGGGGGCGTCGGCGACCGGTCGCTGCCCTTCCGGGTGCTGTTGCCCTCGGGCAGCTCGGTGCCCGACGGGGTGGGCGTCACCTCGATCAGCGTCGGGACGACCTCGGCGTGCGCGGTGCACGACGGGGAGGTGTCGTGCTGGGGTGCGAACGACCGGGGACAGCTCGGCGACGCGACCACGACCGATCACCAGGTGCCCGGCACGGTCGTCGATGACGCCGCACCTGGCGGTTCGCAGTTGCCGGCCGGAGCCGTCGTCACCGACGTCTCGGTCGCCGACGGCTTCGCCTGTGCGGTCGCCGATGGCCGGGTCTACTGCTGGGGCGACAACACCTCGGGCCAGCTCGGCGACGACTCGTGGGTGCCGTCGACGGTGCCCGTCGAGGTCGCCACCGTGGGCACGGCGGGCTCGACGCTGCCCGCCGGCACCGTGACCGACGTCGAGACCGGCGGCAGCGGTGCGGGCGCCTACGCCTGCGCGATCGCCGCCACCCAGCTGCACTGCTGGGGCAGCCGCCTGCACGGCCGCCTCGGAAGCGGAGTGAGTGGAGTCGTGCCTATGCCAGTCCCCGGAGCTGTGGTGCCCGTGTGGGGTGCACCTGCGATCACGGACGTGTCACTCGGCCAAGACGCTGCTTGTGCGGTGGCCAACGGACGAGCGTGGTGTTGGGGGTGGAACGCCACCGGACAGCTCGGCGATGGAGCGAACTTCCCTCTGGTTGCGCAGACCGTGCCCAAGGCCGTCGAGACCTCGCCGGCGTCCGCGCTGCCGTCGTCGGCCGCGGTGACCGAGGTGGCCGTCGGGGCCAGCTCGGCGTGCGCGCTGCACGACGGCTCCGTCTACTGCTGGGGCACCAACGTCGCCGGACAGCTGGGCGCGGGCATCGCGGACGACACCGAGGTCGGCACGACCGCGGTTCGACGGGCCACAGCGGTCGCCACTCTCGGCGCCGGCGGTTCGGACCTGCCCACGGCCACCGCGGTGTCGGGCCTCGACGCCGGTCGGGGCACGGGTCCTGCCAGCACCTTCTGCGTGCTCGGCGGCCCACCCGGCGGCCGCAGCGCCTACTGCTGGGGTGACGACCACGCCGGACAGATCGGCATCGGCGCCACCACCGACCAGCTCGTCCCACGAGCGCTGGTGCGTCAACCCGTGTCGCAGCTGCCGAGCGCCGCGGTGGCGACCGCCGTCGCCGTGGGCGACGCGACCACGATCCTGGTGGTGGCCCCATGAGCGCCCGTCTCGCCTCGGTCGCCGTCTGCGTCGTGATCGTCCTGCTGTGGTCGACGAGTGACGCGGGTGCGCAGACCTGTCCCGACGAGTCGGCCACCCCGCAGGCCACGTCGGAGCACGTCGAGTTCACCGGCATCGTGCCGGGCCAGCGGCACAGCTGGACCACCACGGTGACCAACACCTACGACGACCCGGTCGCCGTGAGCGCCTCGCTCGAGGGCACCGGAGCCTTGTCGTCGGTCCTCCGCATCGGGCTCCGGACCTGTGCCACGCCATGGCAGCCGGCCGGCTCCGGGTCGTTCAGCTGCGCCGGCGGCGCCACGGTCGCCCTGGCGCCGACCACGCTCGGCGACGGTCTCGACGTCGACCTGCCGGTGCTCGCTCCGTCGGGATCGATCTACGCGCTGTTCGGCGCCGAGCTACCGATCTCGACCGGCAACGAGTTCCAGGGTGCCGTCGGCTCGGTGCGCTCCCTGATGGTCTGGCAGCAGCAGTGCGGCCCCGTGCCCACCACGAGCACCGTGCCCACGAGCACCGTGCCCACGACGCCGACCACGACGCCGGCCACGACGCCGACCACGACACCGACCGCGGTCCCCGTGACGGTGCCGCCCTCGAGCACTCCCTCGAGCCGCACCCCCTCGAGGACGGTCGACCCTTCCCCACCGCGTTCCGGGCTCCCACGGGGCAGCGGTCCGAGCGGCCCCGGGAACCTCCCGTTCACCGGGGCGGGGACGCCGCTGATCCTCGCGGTGGCGGCCGGGCTGCTCCTCGCCGGTGTCGTGACCCTCGTCGCCGGCGGCCGGGGCCAGCGTGACGCCGACGACGAGGACGAGTGACCGGCAGCACCGTCGGCCTCCCCGGAGCGAGCCTGCCCGGCCCGTAGTGTGGGGCTCGTGCCACCGTCCACCACCCGTTCCGTCGCGCCCGGCGACCTGCTCTCGGTGGTCGTCGCGTCGATCCCCGGTGGTGAGGACCGTCCGTCGCAACGCCAGATGGTCGAGGCGGTGCACGAGGCGTTCACGACCGACTCGCACCTCGCCGTCCAGGGGCCGACCGGCGTCGGCAAGTCGCTCGCCTACCTGCTGCCCGCCGTGACCGCCGGTGCCGCCGGGGAGCGGACCGTCGTGGTGACGTCGTCGCGGGCGTTGCAGGATCAGCTCGCCGAGGTCGAGCTGCCGTTCCTCGCCGACGTGCTCGACGTGCCGGTGCGCTGGGCGGTCCTGAAGGGGCGCTCGAACTACCTGTGCGAAGCGGCGGCCTCGGAGACCCGTGTGCAGCTGCGCGGCGGTGGCCAGCAGCGCCTCGACATGGAGGAGCCGGCGACGAGCGGCGACGAGCTGGCTGACGAGGAGCTCGTCGCCGAGGTCGAGTCGATCCTCGACTGGGCCGAGACCACGACGACGGGCGACATGGCCGAGCTGCCGTTCACCCCGCACTGGAAGGCCTGGGGTGCGGTGTCGGTCGGACCCGGCGAGTGCGTCGGCGCCGCCCGGTGCTCGTACGCCGAGGAGTGCTGGTCCGAGCGGGCCCGCGAGCGGGCCGAGACCGCGCAGATCGTCGTGGTCAACGCGCACCTCTACGGCGCCCACATCCAGACCGGGCGCACGCTGTTGCCACCGCACAGCCAGCTCGTCATCGACGAGGCCCACGAGTTCGAGGACTCGATCGTCGGGTCGCTCAGCATCGAGATGACCGCCGGCCGGCTCTCCAACCTGGCCCGGGTGCACGAACGCTGCGTGGCCGGCGACGAGATCGTCGCCAAATCCCTGCGCAGCGCGGCCGACACCCTCGAGGCCGCGCTGCAGGGCGAGCTGGTCGCCGTCGCCGCGCTGCGCACCCAGCAGGGCACCCAGTCCGGCGGCAACCAGTCCGGCGGCACGCCCACCTCGCTGCGCCTGCACGAAGGGCCCGGGGTCGCGCTCAGCGGCGCGCTCGCCTCGGCGCTGTCCGCGTCGGACCGTGCGCTCAACAGCCTGCGGGTCGCCGCGAAGAACGCGGGTGAGTCGTCAGCCCGCCACCGCATCGACCGTGCGGTGCGCACCGCGGAATCCGCCGTCAACGACTGCCAGGCTCTGCTCGGGAAGATCGAGCCGGGCACGGTCTGCTGGGTCGAGACCACCCGCAGCGACCGCCACGCGGTGCGCCTGACTCGCATCGACGTCGCGGCGACCCTGCGCAAACGTGCCTGGGAGGACGAGGAGCTGACCGTCGTCTGCTGCTCGGCGACGCTCGACCCCGGCACTGCGAAGCGCCTCGGGCTCGACGCACGCTTCGTGTCGGTCGAGTCGCCGTTCAACTTCCGTGACCACGCCCTGCTCTACGTCCCCAAGATCGCCCGCCCGAACCAGCCGGCGTGGCCGGAGCAGGTCGCGGCCGAGATCGAGCACCTGATCCGAGCCTGCAACGGCCGCACGCTGGCGCTGTTCACCTCGAACTCGATGCTGCGAGCCACCGTCGAGCGGTGCCGCGACGCCCTCGGCGACGAGTTCGTGCTGCTCTCGCAGGGCGATGCGCCCAACCCGGTGCTCCAGGAGCGCTTCATCACCGAGGAGCACTCCTGCCTCTTCGCGACGGCCAGCTTCTGGACGGGCATGTCGAGCCCCGGCACCACGTGCAGCGCGGTCGTGCTCGACAAGATCCCGTTCCCCGTGCCGAGCGACCCGATCGTCGAGGCCCGCTCCGAGCTCGTCGGCGACGACCGGGCGTTCATGGCGGTGTCGGTGCCTGCTGCGGGCATGCAGCTCGCGCAGGGCGTCGGACGCCTCATCCGCACCGCGACCGACCGCGGTGTCGTGGCCGTGTGCGACCCGCGGCTCGCCGAGGCCCGCTACCGGGAGCAGATGCTCCAGCTGCTCCCGCCGATGCGCCGGGTGCGCAACCGGGCGTTCGTCGACCGCTTCATCGAGTCGCTGGCGCTGGACGGCGAGTCGTCCACTCCGCCGGATCCGGACGTCGCATCCGCCTCGCGTAGTTGATCGAGTAGTCGGGCCAGTTGTTCGTGATGCGCCCGGCCTCGTTCTTGTACCAGCTCTGGCAGTCGCCGGCCCACACCGTCTGTGCCGTGGCGGCCTCGATCTCCCGGTCGTAGGCCTCCATCGCCGACTCGGTGACCTCGACCGACGAGTCGCCGTCGACGACCATGCCCGCGACGAGCTGACGGATGTAGCCGACCTGCTGCTCGATCATGAAGAGGATCGAGTTGTGGCCCAGGTTCGTGTTCGGGCCGTACAGCATGAACATGTTCGGGAAGCCGGGGACCGCCACGCCCAGGTGCGCCCGCGCCCCGCTGCGCCACTCGTCGTTCAGGTCACGTCCTTCACGGCCGGTGATGCGCAGCGGCGAGAGGAACTCGGTGCTGTGGAAGCCGGTGCCGAAGATGATGGCGTCGACGTCGATCTGGCGGCCGTCGGAGGTGACGATGCCCGACGGTGTGATCTTGTCGACCGTCGACGAGACCACGTCGACGTTCGGCCGCATCAGCGTCGGGTACCAGTCGTTCGCGATCAGCAGGCGGCGACAGCCCGGCGCGTAGTCGGGGATCAGCGCCTCGGCCGGCAGCGCCGGCGAGACCATCGGCGCGAGCTCCTTCGAGAAGCGGTCCTGCAGCCATCGACCCAGCCGGCTGTTCTTGCGCATCAGGTTGAAGCGCATCTCGAAGCGCCAGTAGATCGAGGCGCGGTACGCACGCTGCAGCGGCCGGACGTGCTCGAGCAGCCAGTGCTCCCACGGCTTGAACCGGCGATCGGGCTTCGGTGCCACGTAGTTGACGCTGCGCTGGAAGAGCGTGAGCTGGCGGGCCTGCTTGGCCACCCTCGGCACGAACTGGATCGCGCTCGCCCCGATGCCGATCACGGCGACCCGCTCGCCGCGCAGGTCGTGGTCGTGGTCCCAGCGCGCCGAGTGGAACCAGGTGCCGCCGAAGCTGTCCAGACCGGGCAGGTCCGGGATGTTCGGCCGGTTCAGCTGGCCGAGGCCGCTGACGAGCACGTCGAACTCGTGGCGCTCGCCCGACGCCGTGGTCAGCGTCCAGGTCGAGGTGCTGTCGGACCACTCGGCCGAGGTGATCTCGGTGCCGAGCAGGAGGTGTGGGCCCAGGTCGTAGCGGTCCACGAGGGACTCGAAGTAGCTGAGGATCTCGGGCTGCTCGGCGTACTTGCGGGACCAGTCCGTCTTGGGGGCGAACGAGAAGCTGTACAGGTGCGAGGGCACGTCGCACGCGGCGCCGGGGTAGGTGTTGTCGCGCCAGGTGCCGCCGACGCCGTCGGACTTCTCGAAGATGGTGAGGTCGTCGAGGCCCAGGTCCTTCAGGCGGATCGCCATGCACAGCCCCGCGGCGCCCGCACCCAGGATCCCGACCCGCGGCTTGCCCGCGCCGCTGCTGAGCGCCCTGGCGACGTCGTCGGCCCGGTCGTCGCCCGCCGAACCGCCCTGCGACCAGGACTGGATCCGTCGTGCCAGCGCCATCAACTCGCTCATCTGCACCCCCGTGCGGTCGACCGTCCCCCCGGACGTGGCGCGAATCTACCGCCTCGACGGGGGTGCGCCCCACCGGGAGTGCACTCAGGGACCGCGGACGCTCCGGGACTGAACCGGCACGCCGGGTGGTTGACGCTGTGTCCCAGAACGACGCTGTGTCCCCGAGAGACGCTGTGTCCCCGGGAGAATCTGCGTCCCCGACAGAAAGAGCACACGATGGCGACCGTCGACCTGCACGTGAACGACTTCGAGCGCACCGTCAACGGTGATGGCATCGTCCTGGTGGACTTCTGGGCGTCGTGGTGCGGCCCGTGCCGCTCCTTCGCCCCGGTCTTCGAGGCGGCCTCCGAGGAGCACCCGGACGCCGTCTTCGGCAAGGTCGACACCGAGGCCGAGCAGGAGCTCGCCGGCGCCCTGCAGATCCAGTCGATCCCGACGCTGATGATCTTCCGCGACGGCATCCTGATGTTCTCCCAGCCGGGAGCGCTGCCCAAGGCGACCCTCGACGACCTGATCGCTCAGGTCGAGGCGCTCGACATGGACGAGGTGCGCGCCCAGATCGGCGAGGCGCCGGTCCCGACCGCCGGCGACTGATCCCGCGAGCCGGGCGGGCGCCGGCGTCGTCGTTCGCCAGCGTCGTCGTTCGCCAGGGTCGTAGATTCGTCCTCGTGTGCGACACGATGGTCACGATCACCGACGACGCGGTGCTCTTCGCCAAGAACAGCGACCGGGACCCCAACGAGGCCCAGGTCCTGGAGTGGGTCCCCGCCGCTGAGCACCGCCCCGGCGCCCTGGTCCGCTGCACGTGGGTCCTGGTGCCGCAGGTCCGTCGCACCCACGCCGTGGTGCTGTCGCGGCCGTGGTGGATGTGGGGCGCCGAGATGGGCGCCAACGACCGCGGCGTCGTCATCGGCAACGAGGCCGTGTTCACCCGGCGCCACGAGGACGGACCCGGTCTGCTCGGCATGGACCTGCTGCGCCTCGCGCTCGAACGGGCCGACGACGCCGAGGGCGCGGTCGAGGTGCTCGTGTCGCTGCTCGAACGCCATGGCCAGGGTGGCTCCGCGAGTCGTGACCACCCGGGCTTCTCCTACGACAACAGCTTCCTCGTGGCCGATCGCTCCGGAGCGATCGTGCTCGAGACCGCGGGCCGCAGCTGGGCGAGCGAGCCGGTGAGCCGAGGGGTCCGCAGCATCTCGAACGAGCTCACCATCCCCGGCTTCGCCAGGGCGCACTCCGACCGGTTGCGCTCCTGGGTCGCGGCGGCCCGACACCGTCGACCGCTCACCACCGCCGCGGCCCGCGGCGCGACCTCGGAGCTCGACCTGTTCGCCGCGCTGCGCAGCCACGGCGAGGGACCCGATCCGACGTACTCGCTGCTGAACGGGGCGATGGCCGCACCGTGCATGCACGCCGGGGGCCTCGTGGCCAACAGCCAGACCACCGGCTCGTGGGTGTCGCGGCTGGGCGGCGCGCCCCGCCACTGGGCCACCGGCACCGCCGCTCCCTGCACCTCGCTCTTCAAGCCCGTCGCGGTCGACCACCCGGTGGCCCAGGGGCCGACGCCGACGGACCGGGCCGACCCCGAGAGCCGCTGGTGGCGTCACGAGACGCTGCACCGGGTGGCCGCCCGTGACCTCGGCTCGGCCACGGCCCGCTTCAGCCACGAACGGGACGCGGTCGAACGGGCCTGGGTCGACGATCCGCCCGCGAGCGACCGGGCCGACGAGCTCGCGGATGACCTCGAGGCGCGCTGGGCCGCCGACGTCGTCGCGGCCGACCCGCCCGATCGACGTCCCGCTGCGACACGTGCCTACTGGCGTCGCCAGGACCGCGCGGCGCGCTGGTCGCCCCTGCTGCGATCGACCCCGGCAGCGGCGGGATGACCGGTACGGGCGACGCCGAGCACGTCGTGGTGGTCGGCGCCGGCCTTGCCGGACTGTCGGCCGCACGGCTGCTCGAGACCGCCGGCGTGGGTGTCACCGTCGTCGAGGCCCGCGACCGCGTCGGCGGGCGCACCGAGGCCGGCACCACGCACGACGGGACACCGGTCGAGCTCGGTGGCCAGTGGCTCGGCCCCGGTCAGAACCGCATGTACGAGCTCGTCGAGGAGCTGGGCCTCGAGACCTTCCCCACCTACAACGAGGGCCAGCACGTCACGCTGCTCGGCGGCCGTACGGGACGCCTCGGTTCGAGCCGTGGGGCCGTGCCGCGCCTGGGTCCGTTCGTGCTCGCCGACCTGTTCACCGGACTGCGGCGCTTCCAGCGCCTCTCGGAGCGGGTGTCGCTCGATCGGCCATGGACGTCGCCCGACGCGGTGTGGGCCGACGGCCAGACCTTCGAGAGCTGGATCCGCGACAACCTGCGCACCGAGGTGGCGCGCACGTACTTCCGGGTCGTCACCGAGGCGGTGTTCTCGACGCAGTCGAGCGACCTGTCGCTGCTGCACGCCCTCTTCTACGCACGATCGGGCACCGACCTCGAGACGCTGCTCTCGGTCGACCGCGGTGCCCAGCAGGACCGCGTGGTGGGCGGCGCCGTCAGGGTCGCCGAACAGCTCGCCGAGTCGTTGTCGACCGAGGTCCGCACCGGGTTCGTGGTCCGCTCGATCCACCAGGACGACGACGGCGTCCGGGTCGAGTCCCGCGCCGGCGATGTCGTGACCGGATCCCACGTCGTGGTGACGCTGCCCCCCACCCTGGCGGGCCGGCTGGAGTACTCGCCGCCGATGCCGAGCTGGCGGGACCAGCTGACCCAACGCCTGCCGGCGGGCTCGGTGACCAAGGTGCACGTCGTCTATCCGGAGCCGTTCTGGCGCCACGACGGCCTGACCGGTCAGGCCGCCTCGGAGGAGGGCCCGGTCAAGATCACGTTCGACAACTCGCCGCCGTCGGGCCGGCCGGGCATCCTCGTCGGCTTCCTCGAGGGCGACGACGGCCGCCGCTGGGCACGCCGGAGCCAGTCCGAGCGGCGCGACGCCGTCGTCGGGTGCCTCGTGCGCTACTTCGGCCCGCGCGCCGCCGAGCCGACCGAGTACCTCGAGCGCGACTGGATGGCCGAGGAGTTCACCCGGGGTTGCTACGGGGCGCACTTCACCCCCGGGGTGTGGACCGGCTTCGGCGAGGCCCTGACCGCGCCGGTCGGGCGCATCCACTGGGCCGGTGCGGAGTGTGCCCCGGTCTGGAACGGGTACATGGAGGGAGCGGTTCGCTCCGGGGAGCGCCTCGCTCGAGATCTGATCGGCCCGATCGCGGGACACCCCTTTCCGGAAGGACAGCCCAGTGACTGACCAACAGCACGACGTGCGCATCGAACACGACGCCCTCGGCGAGATCGAGGTCCCGATCGACGCCCGGTGGCGCGCCCAGACCCAGCGCGCCGTCGAGAACTTCCCCGTCTCGGGCCGCACCGTGGATCGCGAGCTGATCCGGGCGATGGTGCTCGTCAAACGCGCCGCGGCGCCGGTGAACGCCCGGCTCGGGGTGGTGCCCAGCGACATCGCCGCGGCGATCGTGACCGCCGCCGATGCAGTGCTCGCCGGCGAGCACGACGGCCAGTTCCCGGTCGACGTCTTCCAGAC
>JAEWED010000211.1 GCA_023389745.1 Actinomycetes bacterium | reverse complement strand
CGCCTAAATCCGCGAGGATTTGACCACACCAAGGACCTGCAAGTACGCGACTTAAATCCAGTACGCGAATACCCTCTAATGCACCCATGTGTTTTTCCTTTGTTTATACGCGTTCGATGACCAGTGCAAGACCTTGGCCTACACCGATACACAGACTAATCACAGCATATTTTTTGCCGCTGCGCTGCAATTCACGAGCAGTACTGAGTACTAAACGAGCACCAGAAGCACCGAGTGGATGACCCACTGCAATCGCGCCACCATTTGGATTGACACGTGCATCATCAAATGCCACATTCAGACCTTTCAAACAAGCCAATACTTGAGATGCAAAAGCTTCATTGATTTCAATGATGTCCATGTCATCTAAAGTCAGGTCGGCGCGTTTTAATGCCAGCTTAATGGCATCAACTGGGCCTGCACCCATGATGCGCGGTTCAATACCTGCCGCCGCCGAAGCAATAATTTTGGCCATCGGCTGAATGCCTAATTTTTCTTGCGCAGCTTCAGAACCGATAATTAACGCCGCTGCTCCATCATTGACCCCTGAAGCATTGCCTGCAGTCACCACACCACCTTCAAACAGTGGACGAAGTTTTTGTAGGGCTTCAAGATTAGAAGATGGACGTGGATGTTCGTCTTGATCGACCAATTTTGGTGGTAACTTACGCCCTTGTGGCACTTCAACACCGACAATTTCACCGGCAAAGAAACCAGCTTGTTTAGCAGCTTCATATTTGGCTTGAGATGCTGCAGCAAAGGTATCTGCATCTTCACGGGTAACCCCATATTCAACGGCAACGTTGTCACCGGTTTGTGGCATGGTGTCATTGCCAAATTGCTTTTCAATCAGTGGGTTCGGGAATCGTGCACCAATGGTTGAGTCGAATACTTTAAAATCACGGCTAAATGGCGTTTCAGATTTGGCAAACACAAACGGTGCACGAGACATCGACTCGACACCACCTGCAAGGAAAATATCGCCTTCGTTACAAGTGATGGCACGCGCCGCATCAATCACCGCAGCCAAACCTGAAGCACATAAACGGTTCACGGTTTGTGCCGGTGTTTTGACATCTAAACCTGCAAGTAATGTTGCATGACGTGCAATGTTACGGCTGTCTTCACCTGCCTGATTGGTATTTCCCAAAATCACATCATCAAAAATATCAGCAGGTAAATTATGTTTTGCTACCAGCGCCTTAATCACATGTGCAGCTAGATCATCTGGACGAATCTTCGCCAGGCTTCCTGCATGACGGCCAAATGGCGTACGTAATCCATCATAAATATATGCATTTAACATGAGTTTGATTCCTTAAACTGCTGCAGTGTGAAGAAGAGATAGTTTTAAACGGGCCCGGCGTTGTAACCATGGGCTTGGACGGTAACGCTGGTCACCGGTATTCGCCAGGATACGTTCCAGAATCAGCAGGATACGTTCTGCACCTAAAACATCGCCCCATGAAATTGGACCATGTGGATAGCCTAGACCGAGTTTCACTGCTTTATCGATATCTGCAGCTGTGGCAATTTGTTGCTGGGCAATATCACAAGCTAGGTTCACCACCATTGCCAGTACACGTTGTGCGACAAAACCGATACTTTCAGCAATCACTGATACACCATGACCATTTTTAGCGAACAGCGCATGTGCCTGGTCAATATACGCTTTTTCAGTTGCAATCGATGGCATGATGGTCCGGTGCTTGGCAAAGTCAGTCAGCATGTCGATGCTGATAGCACGAGCCGCATCCACATCAAAACGTAATGCAGCTGTTGTGGTGTCTTCACCATAAGTGGCCAATAGAATCAGACTGTTAGCCGCTGGAGTTTCAGCACTGTCGATAACCAAGCCTTGCTCACGGATATAGTCACGCAGGATGATCGCATCAGCTTCACGGTCTGCCTTGATCCAGATTGGGCTGAATTCAGTTACTTCAGGCGCAACTTGTGCTGGTGCTTCATTGGTCTTTTGACCATCCTGATATTTATAGAAGCCTTCACCGACTTTACGGCCGACTTTTTTACCAGACAGCATTTGACGGGTTAAAGCGCTTGGACGATAACGGTCTTCCTGATAATACTGATTGAAAATAGACTCCATCACTGGATGAGAAACATCGAGTGCAGTCAGGTCGAATAATTCCAGCGGACCCATACGGAAACCGGCACCTTCACGCAGAATACGGTCGATTTCAGAAACTGATGTAACACCTTCACCTAAGACTTTTAGCGCTTCAGTACCGTAAGCACGTCCGGCATGATTGACGATGAATCCTGGTGTGTCTTTGGTACGTACCCCAAAGTGACCCATACGCTGTGCAAGTTCTAACAGATCCGCAACCGCCTGTTCATCAGTTGCAAGGCCTGCAATCACTTCTACGATTTTCATCAGTGGCACTGGATTGAAGAAGTGGAAACCTGCGATACGACCTTGATGTTCAAGGTTAGACGCAATCGCAGTTACTGAAAGTGATGAAGTATTGGTTGCCAGAATGGTCTCTGGTGAAACAATGCCTTCAAGCTGTTTAAACAGGCTTTGCTTAATGTCCAGATTTTCAATGATGGCTTCAACGACCAGATCAACACCAGCCACTTCTTCAATACTGTTTAGAATCTTAAAGCGTGCCAAAGTTTCATGCAGCACTGCTTCAGTAAACTTACCTTTTGCTTGCAGTTTTTCTAAGGTAGCTTTGAGTTTAGCCAGACCAGCTTCAGCAGCACCTGCTTTAGCATCAAATAAACGAACTTCCAGACCCGCTTGTGCTGCGATTTGCGCGACGCCCATGCCCATTACACCAGTACCGATCAGCGCCATAGATTGAATGGTCATATCTTATTCTCCAGTGTACTGTGCAGGACGTTTTTCAAAGAACGCTTTCACGCCTTCTTTCTGGTCTTTGGTATCAAACAGAATCTGGAAGGCTTTACGCTCAAGTGCTAAAGCACCTTGTAAGCTTTGATCTTGGCCAAGGTTGGTCACTTCCTTGATTTGCTGAACTGCGATTGGAGAGAAAGAGGCAATTGTTTTCGCAATTTCAATGGCATGTTTAATTGTATTTTCATCAGCCACTACTTCAGATACTAGGCCCATGCGTTCAGCTTCAGTAGCTTTCACCAGCTTACCGGTCAACACCCAGAGCATGGTTTGGTATTTACCAATCGCACGCAGTAAACGTTGTGTTCCACCCGCACCTGGCATCAAGCCTAGTTTCACTTCAGGTTGACCAAATTTGGCATTTTCACCTGCAATGATGATGTCGGCATGCATGGCCAGTTCACAACCACCACCGAGTGCATAGCCATTGACTGCGGCAATAATCGGTTTTGGGCAGTCAGTAATGCTCTGCCAGTACTGCTCAGTATGGCGTAAATACATTTGTGCAGTAGTTGCTGTGGTAAAATCTTTGATATCTGCACCCGCAGCAAAAACTTTTTCACCGCCGGTCAAAATAATCGCTTTTACAGCATCTAATTTTGAAAGGTATTGAAATGCTTCAGAGAGTTGTTGACGTAATTCCAGGTTCAAGGCATTACGTGCTTCCGGGCGATGGATTTCAACAATCGCTACCCCATCTTCCTGTATAGTCAATTTTAAAATTTCAGTGCTTTCCATAATCTTCTCATTTCGCACAGCGGTATTTAGTTAACAATATACATAAATTTCACTCAAAGTAAACTATTCAAATTTGTGCAAAAAATATTTTCCAACACCCTATAAACAGCATTAATCAAGTTAAATCAAATATTTAAATCCAATTTTAATGTAAAACATTAATACCGCACAGCGAAATATACTTTCGTATATATTGATCATGATTTTAATTTTAATTAGTATCCGCATAAATTTAGCTTAGTGATGAGTTTTTATTCACATTGGACAAGATGTGGACAGAACGAAATCCTAGATACGGAGTTAGGACATGATTCGTGATCAGGAAACCTT
>JAEWED010000028.1 GCA_023389745.1 Actinomycetes bacterium | reverse complement strand
GGGCAGCGAACCGCCACCGACCGCGGCGGCGCAGACGACGTCCATGCCGTTGCCGCGGATGCGCTCGAGCAGGCCGGTGTAGGGCTGCCAGGGCAGCGACGGGATGAGGTTGCCCGCCGCGGTGTTGCCCGATTCGAGCCAGGACACGCGACGGTCCGGCTCGAACATCGTCGGGAACGCCCCGTAGGTGCCGCTCGCCCAGCGACGACCTCGTTCGACGAGCGTGACGTCGACACCCCGTTGCGCGAGTCGCAGGGCCGTGATCGACCCGCCGAAGCCGGTGCCGATGACCACGACCCGGCGCCGCTCCTCCCGCCGCGTCGGCACCACCGTCGCCGGGGCGCAGGCCGCGAGCAGCCCGGCTCCCGCTGCCGCCAGACCGCCGCCCAACAGTCCACGTCGTGTGATCGTGCGCGACCCGCCGTCGCTCGACCCTGTCGTTGCCATCGCCGTCTCCGCCCCGGTGTCCCGGGCTCCCGCACGGCCCGTTGGGACCGGCAGGGTACACAAACCGCTGGTCTACGCTCCAACGATGGCTGAACTCGAGACAGTGAAGGTCGCACACGAGGACGGTGTGGCGTGGGTGACCCTCGCCCGCCCAGAGGTGCGCAACGCGATCAACCAGAAGATGCAGGACGAGCTGCGAGAGCTGTGGCGCTCGTTCCGATACGACGACGACGTGCGCTGCATCGTGCTGGCCGCCGAGGGCGAGTCGTTCTGCACCGGGATCGACCGGGGCGAGGCCATCTCCGAGGAGAACAACGAGGCGATGGCCAAGGGCAAGTACCCCGGCTACCCGACGCCGTGGATGTACGACGACCCGGGGCGCGACGTCGGACCCAAGGCGTGCGACCTGTGGAAGCCGGTGATCGCCGCGGTCCAAGGCATCGCCTGCGGCGGCGCCTTCTACATGCTCGGAGAGACCGAGTTCATCATCGCCTCCGACGACGCGACGTTCTTCGACCCGCACGTCACCTACGGCATGACCGCCTCGTTCGAGCCCATGCAGATGCTGTCGAAGATGCCCTTCGGTGAGGTCATGCGCATGTCGCTCATGGGCGTGCACGAGCGCCTGTCGGCCGAGCGTGCCCGCGAGATCGGTCTGGTGTCCGAGGTCGTGCCGCGCGACGAGCTGCTCGAACGCGCCGGCTGGGCCGCTCGTGTCATCGCGGACTCACCGGCGCTCGCCATCCAGGGCACGATGCGGGCGATCTGGACGGCCCGGGAGCTCTCGCGTGCGCAGGCGATCGACATGGCGAACCTGTTCACGCGGATCGGCAACGACGCCGACGCGTTCCGCGAGGGCCAGGAGCGCTTCTCGTCGGGCAAGCGCCCGGAGTGGCGCACCCGCTGACCCCGGCGGCGGGATCAGTCCGACGGGTCGTCCGCCGCCGCGGCGACCGGGTCGATCCGCGCGGCGAGCCCGTCGAGGCCTCGTCGGATCATCTCGCCGTACCCGTCGTCGGGCAGCAGCCCGACGGCGGCGTACCCCTCGGCGAGCGCTCGTCGGGCGTCGTCGGGGCGACCGGCGCGGAGGTACCCGTCGCCGAGGTTGAGGTGCAGGCTCGGTGCGAGCAGCCGGGTGTCGGCGATGCCAACCGCCGAGAGGTCGGAGCGACCGACCGAGGCGAACTCGGCGAGTGCACGTTCGTCCCAGGTGATCTCGTCGGCGAGGTCGGGAACGACGTCGGCCAGGTAGTGGGCGAGCACACAGCGAGCGGCGTGGTCGTCGGGGCCGGTCGCCTCCCAGCATCGTGTCAGCGCCGCCCGACCGCCCTCGGCATCGCCCCCCATGGTGGTGGTCACCGCCGCGGTGATCTGCTCCCAGTCCGTCATCCGACTGTCCGTCATCAGGCCCCCTCGCTCGAGTGATCCCGGCACCCGCGTGCCGTGGGAGAGATCATGCCGACGGGGTGTGACACTGGCGGCTCACTCGGTCTCTGGGTGACCCTGACGGTCGCGGGCCGGAGCGCCGGCTGACTCGGACTCGAAGCGTGCGGCCGCCTCGTCGTCGTCCCCGGACTCGCGGGCCAGTCGGTCGGCGAGCTCCTGGTCCTGGTCGACCGCCTGACCGAACGACTTGTCCTCGTAGCCGGGCTCGTCGTACTTGGCGTCGGGATCGGTGCCCGTGGGCGTGTCCTCGCCGGCGGGTGTGGTGCGTGGGGTGGAGTTGCTCATGAGCGACCGGTTCCCCCTGACCGCGCCGCTGAAACGAACCCGGGCGCTCAGCTCCTGGTGGTCGACGACGCGCCGCTGTCGGTCTCGAAGCCGTGCTTGACGCCCCACACCGCTGCTTGCACGCGGTTCTCGAAGCCGAGCTTCCGGTACAGGGTGCGGATCCGGCTCTTCAACGTGTTCGGACTGATGTAGAGCCGGGTCGAGATGGCGTCGTTGTCGTAGCCCTGGGTGATCAGGGCCAGCACCTCGGCCTCTCGCTCGGTGAGGTCGTGCAGTTGCCCGGGCCAGCGCCGGCGGTTGGGGGCGCTGCGATCCGGAGGACTGCTCACGACCGTCTCGCCGCGTGCCACCCGCTCGATGGCATCGGCGAGCTCGTCGCCGGAGAGCGCCTTCGAGAGGTAGCCGCCGACCCCGAGCTGGCGAGCCTTGTCGATGAGCGCTGGATCGAAGTTCGAGGTGAACACCGCCACCCTGTTGACCAGCGGGTCGAAGACGGCACGCTGCACCTCGCCGGTGTGGACCTCACCCGAGCCGAACACGTCGAAGAGCAGCACGTCGACCGGTTCGTTCGGCTGCTCGTCGGCGAGCAGCTCGACCACCTCGATCCGCTCGGCGTGCGGGGCGAGCATGGCGGCGACGCCGCGCACGACGACCTCGTAGTCGTCCTCGATCGACACCCGCAGGGGCTTGTGCCGCCCAGCGCCCGCACTCCCGTTCACCGCCGTGTTCGCTCCTGTCATCGACATGTCCGTCATCCGCGGTTCGGTCATCTCCAGCCTCCGGGTCCACCTCCCCTTCCCCGCCGACGGCCTACGGCAAACGGCCGGTGTGGCCAGGGGTTTCGTGCGTCACGCGTCGGGGAACCCCTCCCTCGCGGGACGGGCACGCTGAGCGGGGGGAAGCCGACATGCAACACGAACTCATGGTCCCCAAGGCCTGCGAGGTGATCGAGGTCGCGGTCGAGGACGCCGGCACCGACGGCGACTCCACCCTGCTCGTCATTTCGATCGGACCGCACGGAGAGCAGGTGCGCCGCATGCGAGCGCCCCGCCCCACCGTGCAGCACGCCGCGGCGGCGGTCGCCCGGCACTACGGGCTCACGCGCTATGACCCTCGCCGGTGGCTGGCTCCCGCCCCACCGAGGCACGTGCCACCCCTCGCCGGCTGAGTCCTGCCCAGCCGCCTGCCCTCAGCCGCCTGCGCACAGCTGCCTGACCCCCAGCTGCCTGACCCCCAGCCGCCTGCAACTCTGCCGCCTGCAACTCAGCCGCCGGACGCCGGCTCGACCGACGAGGCCAGCACCGGGACCGTCCGACCCTGCAGGGACACGCGCCGAGCGTCGCCGTCGCCGGTGCACAGCTCGTCGTCGAGGTGCATCGGGGTGCCCCCGGGCGCGATGAGCTCGAGCGTCGCGGCCCGAGATCCGCCGAGGACCTCGAGCCCGGAGCCGTCGGCCGTGCCGACGATCGTCGAGCGCAGCAGATGGCGGCACGACGGCGAGATGCACACGACGTCGAGCCAACCGTCGTGGGGGCTCGCGGACGGAGCGAGCGGCAGGATCGGGCCCACGGTCGGCACGTTCATGACCTCGACGGCGAGGTACTCGCCTGATCGGTCCCGCCCGTCGACGACGAGCGTCCACCACGCCGGCTCCACCCCGTCGAGGGTCTCCATCAGGTGCTGGCGACCGTGTTCGTTGCCGTCGTCGGTCTGCTCGTCGGCGTCGTCGGCCGACGCGAGGGCCGACGCCACGAAGCCACCGCCGAACGACTCGACGAAGGGTCGGGAGCGGCCGTCACCCTCGACGACGGCGACGTCGAAGTGCACCGGTCGACGAGCGGCGCCGCCCCAGGTGCCGATCTCGGCCCACGGGTCGTCGACCCCCAGGCCGAGCGACCGGGCGATGTTGTTCGCGGTGCCCAGCGGCAGCACGGCGACGGGGCGCTGCCCGGGACCGTCCTGCGCGAGGGTCGTGAGCACCTCTCGCACGGTCCCGTCGCCACCGGCGACGACGACCAGGTCCGCCTCGGCCGCTCGAACGCTCTCGAACCACCCGTCACCGGTGTCGACCAGCGTGGAGGTGTGGCCGTGACGGCGAGCGACGTCCTCGATCTCGTCACCCTCGGTCCCGTCGCCAGCCGAGGGGTTGTGCACGATCACCAGTCGCATGTCACCCCGTCCGGACGGACTCGAGGATGTCGGCGAACGTTCCCGGATCGAGGTCGGTGAGTCGTTCGCCGAGCGGTTCGAGCACGCTGACGGTCGCGTGGTCGGCGCGCAGCAGCGCCACGTCGGTGCCCTCGGCGGCGTGCTCATCCGGCTCCGAGTAGCGCAGCGAGACGTAGCCGGCGCCGACCTCGGTGACGTTGACCGTCACCGCACCGAAGGGTGCGAGACGGGCGGACTCGAGTCCTTTCAGCTGCGTGCGCGGCACGTCGGGGATGTTCACGTTCAACGCCAGGCCCGGGTGACGATCCCACGCGGATCCGCCCAGGACGGCCCGGACGACCTCGGCCACGGTCGCCCAGTTCGTGCCGTGCCCGCTGGTGTCGAGCGAGAAGGCGACGGTCGGCACGCCATGCGTCGCCGCG
The DNA here is from genome assembly GCA_023389745.1 of Actinomycetes bacterium. Taxonomy (GTDB): domain Bacteria; phylum Actinomycetota; class Acidimicrobiia; order Acidimicrobiales; family Microtrichaceae; genus JAFAFN01. Next base: position 1,495 of record JAEWED010000028.1, on the reverse strand, counting down.
GTCAGCGCGGCCCCCACGGTGCCCGAGTGCAGCACGGCGTGGCCGGTGTTCGGGCCGTGGTTCACACCCGAGAGCACCACGTCGGGCACCGGGCCGAACGCGCCGCTCATCGCGGATCGCACGATGAAGGCCGGTGCGGCCTCCAACGAGACGCATCGGCCGTCGACGCCGTCGAGCTCGGTGTCGTCCACCAGGAGTCGACCCTCGGACTCGACCGCGGTCAGCGACGCACTGGCTCCGCTGCTGTCCCACGACGGAGCAGCGACCAGCACCTCGAGCCCGGCGTCCTCGGCACACGTCGCAAGGACGCGGATCCCGGTGCTGCCGATGCCGTCGTCGTTCGTGATCAGGGCCAGCATCGGGTCAGCCCGACCCGACGCTGACCGAGGGTGGCGGCGACGGACGACGCCGGCGGGAGGCCGACGTCACGACCGAGCCGCGGCCTTCGTGGCGCGAGACGCGTTCGTGGCGCTGCGTCGGGTCGAGCTGGCACCCTTCTTGGCCGCCCGACCGGTGCTCGTCGCGGCCCGCTTCGCGGTCGTGCGGGTCGATGCAGCGCCCTTGCGTGCGGACGTCGCGGCGCCCTTGGCACCGGAGGCCGCGGTGCGAGCGGTGTTCGACGCGCCGTGCGCCGCGCTCTCGGCGGTGCGCTTCGCTCCCCGCCCCGCGGCGCTGACGACCTCGACGGCATCGTCCGCGGCGTCCCGCACGTCGATCGCCTGGGCGCGGGTGCGGCTGGAGCCCATCGGCGACGACGAGTCGCCACCGAGGCCCGGGACCAGGCCGACCGCGCTGCGAACCACCGAGACCGAGCCCTGCGCCACGCCACGGACGGTGTCGCCGACCATGTCGGCCGCTCCGGCGACGAGCCCGGCGACGACGTTGAACGGCGGCGTCTGGGGAAGGCGTGGGTGCGGACGTGTCGGCGCGACCTTGCGGATCTCCTCCATCTTGTCGCCGAGCTCCTGCAGGTCGTTGCGGCCGAGCTCGTCGCGCACCTTGGGGAAGTACTCCGACTCCTCCTCCTCGACGTGGTGGCGCACGTTCTCCATGAGCACCGCGACCTTTGCGTCGAAGCGCTCGTCGTGGGGGTCCATGTCCTTGAGCTCCTGGAGCTCCCACTTCACGATGTGGTGCTCCTCGATGCTCTCGAGCGCGATGTCGTGCGTCGCCGGCACCGTGGCTCTGGTCGTCGGGTAGAAGAGCTGCTCCTCGATCGCCGCGTGTCGGGCGAGCTCCTCGATCATCCGGTCGACCAGGCGACGCTTCTCGACGTACGCACGGTCCCCCGCCTGCTCAAAGCGACGGAAGAGGTCCTCGACGGTCTTGTGGTCGTTCTTCAGCAGTGTGATGGCATCCATGGCCGTACTGGTACCCCGGCCGGGGCAGCCCCAACCGAGGTCGGGCGGCGATGTGACGAGTCGCTCACCGCTCAGCGGGGCCGGACCCCCGGCGGGGGGGGGGCGGGGGGCCGCCCCCCCCCCCCCCCCCCCCC
>JAEWED010000203.1 GCA_023389745.1 Actinomycetes bacterium | reverse complement strand
CCCCGACACGGAGACGGATGTCGGCAGCGGCTCAGACCAGGTCGGCCACCGAGATCCGGTCGAGCGCGGCCTCGACGCCGCTGCCGATCTCGGCCCACACGGGCGAGCTCAGCGCATCGGCATCTGCGTCGCGCCCGACGCGCACGTCGACGATTCGTCCCTCGATCGCGAGCACGATGTCACCGAGCGAGATGCGCTCGGGTGGACGCCCGAGGCGGTAGCCGCACTCGACGCCGCTCCCCCGCCGGGCGTCGAGCACGCCCGCACGGCTGAGCTGCGTCATCGTGCCCGCCAGGAAGCGGTACGGCAGCTGCTGCGCTTCGGCGATCTCACGTCCCTTGACGGGCTGCGGGTGGTGCCGGGCGATCTCGACGAGCGCCCGAACCGCGTAGTCGGTCTTCGCCGTCACCCGGAACATGCGGTCTCCAGGAGCACCGTCACCCCACCGTCGCGAGCTGATCGGGGCTGCCGGCCACCTGGCGGATCCACACCTCGGCACCCTGGTCGACGCCGCTGCTGCGCAGCTGTGCCCGGGACTGGGTGACCTGCACCTGCTCGTCGCCGGCGGTGACGTCGATGCGGACCTCGAAGCCGACGCGGAGGATGCGATCGACCCGGGCTGCGACCGAGCCGCTGAGCGGCTCGGTCGCGAGCTCCAGGTCGTGCGGGCGCACCAACCGACCGCCGAACCGGGTCGTGGGGCCGAGGAACCCCATGACGAAGTCGTTCGCGGGCTCGTCGTAGAGCTGGTCGGGTGACCCGACCTGCTCCACGCGCCCCTCGTTGATCACCACGATCTCGTCCGCGACCTCGAGGGCCTCCTCCTGGTCGTGGGTGACGAAGATCGTCGTGACGTGCACGTCGTCGTGCAGCTTGCGCAGCCAGTCGCGCAGCTCCTTGCGGACCTTCGCGTCGAGCGCACCGAAGGGCTCGTCGAGCAGCAGCACCTTGGGCTCGACCGCGAGCGCTCGCGCCAGAGCCATGCGCTGACGCTGACCGCCGGAGAGCTGCGACGGCAGGCGGTCGGCGAACTGCTCCAGGTGCACGAGCTGCAACAGCTCGGTGACCCGCTCGCGGATCTCGTCCTTGGGGCGTTTGCGGATCTCGAGGCCGAACGCCACGTTGCGGAACACCGACAGGTGCTTGAACGCGGCGTAGTGCTGGAACACGAACCCGACGTCGCGGCGCTGCGGCGTCAGGTGCGTCGCGTCGGTCCCCTCGATCGACACGGTGCCCTCGTCGGGCACCTCGAGCCCCGCGATGATCCGCAGCAGCGTCGACTTGCCGCCGCCGCTCGGCCCCAGCAGCGCGGTCAGCTGCCCGCTGGGGATGCTGACCGAGACGTCGTCCAGGGCGACGAAGTCCCCGAAGCGCTTCCCGATGTTCGACACCTCGATGCTCATTCGTCGTCCTCCGTGCTCATTCGTCGTCCTCTTTCGGGCGGATGATGGCGACGACGACGATGCACGCCACCGAGACGAGGGCCAGCAGGAACGCCGTGGCGTACGCACCGCCCTTGTCGAAGTTCAGGTACTTCTCCTCGACCATCAGGGTCGCGGTGCGGGTCTTGCCGAGCAGGTTGCCCGACACGACCTTGACGGCCCCGAACTCGCCGAGGGATCGGGCCAGGCTGAGCACGACGCCGTAGACGACCGCCCAGCGGATGGCGGGGAACGTGATGCGCCAGAAGGTCTGCCAGGCGTTGGCGCCGAGGGTGTGCGCGGCGCGTTCGGCGTCGGTGCCGATCTCCTCGAGCACCGGGGCGACCTCTCGGATCACCAGCGGCAACGCGACGAACACGGTCGCCATGATGATCCCGGGTGTGGCGTAGATGACCTGGAAGCCCGCCGATTCGAGGGTCGGTCCGAACCAGCCGCCCCGCCCTCCGTAGACGAGCACGAGCGCCAGTCCGACGACGATCGGCGACACGGCGAGGGGCAGGTCGACCAGTGCGCTGAGCAGCCGCTTGCCGCGGAACTCGTAGCGCACGAGCAGCAACGAGATCGCCACGCCGAACACGGTGTTGATCACCACCGCGATCGCCGCCACGACGACGGTGAGCCGGACCGACTGCATGGCCGCGGGGTCCTCGAGGATGCCGCGCAGGTTCTCGAAGCCACCCTCGAAGGTGCGCTGGGCCACCAACGACACGGGCCAGGCGACCAGGAAGAACAGGTAGACGATCACGAACGCGCGCAGCACATAGGTGCCGACGCCACGGCGCTGCGTGCGCACCCGCCGAGGACGCGACGTCGGCTCGTCGATCGAGGATCGCTGGTCCTCGTCGGGATCGGTGTGCGGGACGTCGACGAGTGCGATGTCAGCCACGGCGCACCAGCTTCCGCTGCAGCAGGTCGATGGCGACGATCACGATCAGCGAGATGACCAGCAGCACCGTCGCGACCGCGGCGGCACCCGCGCGGTTGTCGTTCTCGAGGCTGGAGAGGATGCGGACCGAGGTGACCTCGGTGCTGTAGGGCAGGTTGCCCGAGAGCAGGACGAGCGAGCCGTACTCGCTCACGCCACGGGCGAACGACAGTGCGGCGCCCGCTGCGATGGCGGGGGTGATGGCCGGCAGGATGATCCGGCGGAAGACGGTGACGCGGCTCGCTCCCAGCGACGCCGCGGCCTCCTCGACGTCGCGGTCGAGCTCGGCCAGCACGGGCTGCACGGTGCGGACGATGAACGGCAGCGTCACGAACAGGAACGCCAGCGCCACCGCCGCTCGGGTGTTGGCCACGTCGACACCCAGCGGGCTGGTCGGGCCGTAGAGCGACAGCAGCACCAGGCCGGCGACGATCGTCGGCAGGGCGAACGGGATGTCGATCAGGACGTCGATGACCGCCTTGCCGCGGAACCGGTCACGAACGAGCACCCAGGCGATGGCGGTCCCGGTGAACACGTTGAGGACGGTGACGCCGACGGCGGTGCCGACGGTCAGTCGGATGGCGGCGAAGGTCTGCTCGTTGGTGATGGTCTGCCAGAACTTGCCCCAGCCCCCGGCGGCGGCGACGCCGACGACCGCGGCGAGCGGGATCAGCACGAGCAGGCTGAACCAGATCAGGGTCACCCCCAGCCCGATGCGGGCGCCCAGGCC
>JAEWED010000107.1 GCA_023389745.1 Actinomycetes bacterium | reverse complement strand
GTCGTGAGGTCAGCGGTGGTGAGGTCAGGGTCGGTCATGTCGCGCCCGGTCCCGATCAGACCGGGATGACTTCGAACGACACGGCCAGGTCGACGCCGAGCAGCGGACCGGTCTGCTCGCCGAATCCTCGCAGCATCGCCTCGGGGTCGGTGCCCATGGTGCCCTCGGGCAGCGCGTCCAGGTAGACGCGATGCTCCTCGAGCGACGCGACACCGCGGTCGAGGAAGCCGGTGACGTCGACCGCGTGGGTGGCCTGCGGTGAGCCGCTGAACGCGACGAAGCGCACGCCGCTCCACGGTTCGAGCCCCTCGCCGATCAACTCGGTGAAGATCCACCGGTTGCCCGCGTCACGCGCCGCGTCGAGCAGTGCGACGCCGACGTGACGGTGGTCGACGTGGTTCCAGCTCGGCATGCCCCAGGACTCGCGGAAGTTCGGGCAGATCAGGACCTCGGGACGGTGCCGGCGGATGGCCGCGGCCAGCAGCCGCCGGGTGTGGTGATCTGGCTCGACGAGTCCGTCGGGCAGACCGAGGAAGTCGACGGTGTCGACGCCGACGACGGCCGCGGACGCGACCTCCTCGGCACGGCGCAGCGGCCCGGCCTCGGCCGGTGACATGCCGTCGATGCCGGCCTCGCCGTCGGTCACCAGCAGATAGGCGACGTGCTTGCCCTGCGACGTCCAGCGCGCGATCGCCGACGCGGCGCCGTACTCCAGGTCGTCGGGGTGGGCGGCGACGGCCAGTGCCCTGGTCCAGTCCTCGGGGAGGTGCTCGAGGCGCGCGCTGTCAGGCTCGGAGTCGGTCATGGCGACAGTCTGACCGAGCGCCGTGCCGTCGCGCTGACCGAGCGCCGTGCCGTCGCGCTGACCGAGCGTCGTGTGGTCGCGCTGACCGAGCGTCGTGTGGTCGCGCTGACCGGGCGTCGCGGCTCAGGTGTCCTTCGCCGGTGGCCGGTAGCAGGCGGCGAGGGTGAGCACGCCGGCTCCGATGCCCAGGCCGGCGGCGATCGCCGCACCCAGCAGGCTGTCGTTGAAGGTCTCGGTGAGTCCGAGCGCACCGTCGATCGACCACTCGCCCGCACCCAGGGCGCCGATCGCCCAGAACAGCACGCCCATCACCATGACGATCTCCCAGCCCTCCTTCACGATGAAGAAGGCGTGCCGGTGCACCGTCCACCCGGCGACGACCATCGTGCCGATCACGCCGGCCGCGGCGAACGGCGTCAGGAAGCCGAGCAGGATCAGCAGGCCGCAGCCCATCTCGGTGCAGGCGGCCAGATAGGCGTGCACCTTGCCGTTGGGCTTCATCCCCAACGAGTCGAACCACCCGGCCGTGCCGGGGATCCGGCCGCCCCGGAACATCTTGTTGTAGCCGTGGGCAAAGATCGTCGGGCCGGCGATCACCCTCAGGATCAACATGATGAGGTCGAACTGCGCTGCGTCCATCGCCGGCGATGGTAGGGCCAGCACGCACCGGCTTCGAACCACCACCGGGGGAGCCGGTAGCCTGCTTCGGCACCAGGACCACTGGAGGCTGACCCCCGCGGAGGTATGGGCGTGACGACCGAGGCCGAATCCACCTTCGCCGGCGACTTCCCGCCGGCGACCGAGGAGCAGTGGCTCGCCCTCGTCGACAAGGTGCTCAAGGGAGCGCCTCGCTCGAAGCTCGAGTCCTCGACACCGGCCGGTCTGCCGGTGCACCCGCTCTACACCCGGTCCGACGCGCCGGGCGGCGGCGACGTGGCAGGGGTCCCCGGTGCCGCGCCGTTCACCCGTGGCTCCTCGGCGGCGCCCCGTCCCGACGGTGCCTGGGGCGTTCGCACGCTGGTCACCACGCCCGACCCCTCCGACGCCAACAAGGCGGTGCTGCGTGAGCTCGAGCGGGGCTCGACCGAGCTGACGATCCGCTTCGACGAGGCGTTCCGGACGGGAGTGACGCCCCACGACGTGGCGTTCGCCGAACTCGGCGGCGTCGGAGGCGTGCTGCTCGGTACGACGAACGACCTGGCGACCGTGCTCGACGGCGTGTTCCTGGACCTGGCGCCGGTGCACCTGGAGCCCGGCGCGCAGTTCACCCGCGCCGCCGAGCAGCTGATGGCCGTCTGGGAGGCCCACGAGCTCGACCCCACCACGGTGCGGGGCGGCTTCGGCGCCGACCCCATCGGCGTGCTCGCTGCCACCGGCCGCCTGCCCCAGGGCATCGAGCCCGCCCTGATCGAGCTGTCCTCGCTCGCCGCACGGGCGTCGCGCACCCACCCAGGTGTGCGCACCGTCAGCGTCGACGCCACGCCGTACGTCGAGGCGGGTGCCAGCGAGGTGCAGGAGCTCGCCGTCATGCTCGCCACCGGCGCCGCCTACCTGCGAGCGCTCTCGACGGTCGGTCTCGACGCCGACCAGGCGTGCGCCCAGATCGAGGTCACGCTGTCGACCGACGCGGACGTGTTCACCGGGATCGCCAAGCTGCGTGCGGCCCGACGGCTGTGGTCGACGATGACCGCCGCGTGCGGCGCCTCGGAGGCCGCGCAGGCACCCGTGCTCCACGTGCGCACCGCCGAGCGGATGCTCACCCGACGTGATCCGTGGGTGAACCTGCTGCGCGTCACGGCGGCGAGCTTCGCCGCAGGGCTCGGAGGGGCCGACTCGGTCACCGCCCTGGCCTTCGATGCCGAGCTCGGCGAACCCGTCGAGCTCGGCCGTCGCATGGCACGGAACACCCAGCTGCTGCTGCAGGAGGAGTCGAACCTCGGGCGCGTGATCGACCCGACCGGTGGCTCCTGGTACGTCGAGTCGCTGACCGACGAGATCGCGACCGCCGCCTGGGCGCTCTTCGGCGAGCTCGAGGCCGCCGGCGGTCTGCCGGCGGTGCTGCTCGACGGCAGCCTCGCCGAGCGCATCGCCGAGGTCCGCGAGCAGCGGCTGCGACAGGTCGCCACCCGTCGCGAGCCGATCACGGGCGTCAGTGAGTTCCCCGACATCGCCGAAGCGCCGCTGGACCGAACCGAGCCCGACCTGCGGGTGCTGCGCTCGCGTGCGACCTCGCAGGCCGGCCCGGCCCCCGCCCGCCCCGCTGGTGACACGCCCACCGAGTGCGAGCCGCTGCCCAAGATCCGCTGGGCGCAGCAGTTCGAACGCCTGCGCGACGGCTCCGACGCCTACCTGGCAGCGACCGGCGGCCGGCCGAAGGTGTTCCTGGTCAACCTCGGTCCTGTGGCGGTGCACACCGCACGGGCCACCTTCGCCAAGAACTTCTTCGAGGCGGGCGGCATCCAGGCGGTGACCAGCGAGCGCGGCGCCACCGTCGGCTTCGACGATCCCGCCGACGCGGTCGCGGACGTGTTCGCCGACGGCGCGCACCTGGTCTGCATCTGCTCGTCCGACGCCGTCTACGCCGAGCGTGCCGAGGCCATGGCGAGCGCGCTCGCCGCAGCCGGGCTGACCAACATCTACCTGGCGGGCAACCCCGGCGAGCGCCGCGAGGCGGAGCTGGCCGCCGGAGTCACCGAGTTCGTGCACGTGGGCGTCGACGTCCTCGACGTGCTGCAGCGGGCACACGACCACATCGGCACCCCGACCGGCGCGGTGACGCGATGAGCGCGCCTGAGGCCCCCACCGAGATGGCAGAGCCCACCGCACCCGCGGTGTCGGCCGTGCCCACAGCCCCCACCCCGATCGCCACGGAGGCAACCCGATGAGCTTCGAGGTCCCCGACTTCTCCCAGGTGGCCCTGACCGGCCCGACATCGACCACCGCCGGCGCCGCGATCGGCGGTGACGCCAGCAGGTGGAACACACCCGAGGGCATCGACGTCAAAGCGCTCTACACGGCCGCCGACCTCGACGGTCTCGACTTCCTCGAGACCTACCCCGGCATCGCGCCCTTCCTGCGCGGCCCGTACCCCACGATGTACGTCAACCAGCCGTGGACGGTGCGCCAGTACGCCGGCTTCTCGACCGCCGAGGAGTCCAACGCGTTCTACCGCCGCAACCTGGCCGCCGGGCAGAAGGGCCTCTCGGTCGCCTTCGACCTGGCGACCCACCGCGGCTACGACTCCGACAACCCGCGTGTGTCGGGCGACGTCGGCATGGCCGGCGTGGCGATCGACTCGATCTACGACATGCGCGTGCTCTTCGACGGCATCCCGCTCGACCAGATGTCGGTGTCGATGACCATGAACGGCGCGGTGCTGCCGGTGCTGGCGCTCTACATCGTCGCCGGCGAGGAGCAGGGCGTCCGCCACGACCAGCTCGCAGGGACCATCCAGAACGACATCCTCAAGGAGTTCATGGTCCGCAACACCTACATCTACCCGCCGGCGCCGTCGATGCGGATCATCTCGGACATCTTCGCCTTCACGTCGACCGAGATGCCGCGGTTCAACTCGATCTCGATCTCCGGCTACCACATGCAGGAGGCGGGGGCGTCGCTCGACCTGGAGCTGGCGTACACGATCGCGGATGGCGTCGAGTACGTGCGGGCCGGCCGTGACGCCGGGCTCGACGTCGACGCGTTCGCGCCGCGGCTCAGCTTCTTCTGGGCGATCGGCATGAACTTCTACATGGAGATCGCCAAGATGCGCGCCGCTCGTCTGCTCTGGGCGAAGCTCATCTCCGAGACGTTCTCGCCGTCGAACCCGAAGTCGACCTCGCTGCGCACGCACTCGCAGACCTCGGGCTGGTCGCTCACCGCGCAGGACGTCTACAACAACGTCATCCGCACGTGCATCGAGGCCATGGCCTCGACCCAGGGCCACACCCAGAGCCTGCACACCAACGCCCTCGACGAGGCGCTCGCGCTGCCGACCGACTTCTCGGCCCGCATCGCCCGCAACACGCAGCTCTTCCTGCAGCAGGAGTCGAAGACCACCAAGGTGATCGACCCGTGGGGCGGCAGCTTCTTCATCGAGCGGCTGACCAACGAGATCGCCGGCCGTGCGCTCGAGCACATCGCCGAGGTCGAGCAGCTCGGCGGCATGGCCAAGGCCATCGAGGCCGGCATCCCGAAGCTGCGCATCGAGGAGGCCGCGGCGAAGACCCAGGCCCGCATCGACTCGGGCCGCCAGCCGGTGATCGGCGTCAACAAGTACCGCCTCGACATGAACGAGCAGATCGACGTCCTGAAGATCGACAACTCGGCGGTGCGCGCCGGGCAGATCGAGAAGCTGGAGCGGCTGCGCGCCGAGCGGGACACCGACGCCTGCGAGCGTGCCCTCGAGGCGCTGACCAACGCGGCGGGCTCGGGTGAGGGCAACCTGCTCGACCTGGCGGTCCAGGCCGCCCGTGCCAAGGCGAGCGTCGGTGAGATCAGCGACGCGCTCGAGAAGGTCTACGGCCGCCACCGCGCAGAGATCCGCTCGATCTCGGGCGTGTACCGCGGCGAGCTCGGAGCAGGGGGAGGCATCGTGGACGAGGTGCGCGCCAAGGTCGACGCGTTCGAGGCGGCCGACGGACGTCGCCCTCGTGTGCTGCTCGCGAAGATGGGCCAGGACGGCCACGACCGCGGCCAGAAGGTGATCGCCTCGGCGTTCGCGGATCTCGGCTGGGACGTCGACATCGGCCCGCTGTTCCAGACTCCCGCAGAGGCCGCTCGCCAGGCCGTCGAGGCCGACGTGCACGTGGTGGGTGCCTCGTCGCTCGCCGCGGGTCACCTCACGCTCGTGCCCGAGCTGCGCCGGGAGCTCGCGGCGCTCGGCCGCGACGACATCATGATCGTCGTCGGCGGCGTCATCCCGCCGCAGGACTACGACGAGCTGCTCGAGGCGGGTGCCGTCGCGGTGTTCCCCCCGGGGACGGTGATCCACGAGGCGGCGAGCACGCTGCTCGACGACCTCGCGAAGCAGCTCGGCTACGACCTGACCTGATCAGACGGGGGCATCGGCGGGGTCGACCAGGATGATCCCGCCGATCCGGTCGAGCAGCGCGGACCACGCCTCGAGCGTGGGCCGTGCGTCGCCCGAGAGGTCCCACAGCGCGAGGCCCAGGCGGAGCACCTGGGTCAGCAGCGCGACCGCCGCGGGGTCGACCGCGGGGTCGACCATGCCGAGCTCCTGACCTCGCCGGGCGAGGTCGGTCGCACGGGCGGTCAGCGTCGACTGCATCGCCTCGAGCTGAGCCCTCAGCTCCGGGATGTGCCGGGCGTCAGCGATCGCCTCGATGCGGTCCCAGCGGCGGGATCGACCCTGCTCGTCGTCCGGCGAGCGCAGCGACGGCCAGAACGCGGCGGCGGCGAGATCGTCGCTGGAGTTGACCGCCATGAGCGCCTGCTCGACGACCTCGAGCGCCACGTCGGCGTGCGCCTTGAACTGGACGAGCCGCGCCGCGGCGACCAGGTCGGTGCGGTCACGGAAGTGGGCGTAGATGGTCGACACCGCGACGCCGGCCTCCCGCGCGACGTCGGCCAGCCGCAACGCGTGGTTGCCGCGTTGGTCGAGCAGCTGGATCGTGACCTCGATCAGCCGCTCGCGGGTCGAGTCGCTCTCCGCAACCTCACCATCACTCACCGTGTCATCGCTCACGGCGAGGCACTCTACAATGAGCGGGACAGAACGCGGCCGTGTAACGGGTTCAGATCTCGGACCGGGCCTCGGCAGCGGTCACGAGGCGTCGTCGGGGATCGGCTCGCTGAAGTGCTCCAGCAGTGCCCGCAGGCCGGTCGCGTACATGGACGGGCCGGAGCGCTCGCCGTCGGCGTCGACCTCGCCGTCGACCAGGTCGGGCGACGTGCGGTAGCGGAGGCAGAGCCCCTGGAAGAGGGCGGTCACCGAGGTGAGCAGCAGTGCGATCGTGAACGGTTCGCGGATGCGACGACCCACGATCTCGAAGTAGCGCTCGATCCAAGGGGTGAAGTCGTCGATCAGGTTGTCGTCGCCCCGGGCGAGCAGTTCGTTGACCTCGGGGTCGGCCGCGTAGACGAAGAAGCTGAAGCGGGCGAAGAACGCCGGGTCGTCCTTGAGGCGGTCGAACACGTAGTCGGCGTGGCGTTCGAGGATGGTCGACGGGTCGCCGCCGTGCAGCGCCTGGTCGGCGAGGATCTCGACCATGTCGCGGATGCCGGCCTGGCGGTTGTGCTCGAGCAGTCGGGCGAGCAGGTCCTTGCGGTAGGCCTCCTGCGAGGGCCAGATGTGGTACACCGCGCCCTTCGTGACCCCGGCCCGATCGGCGACGTCCGCGACCTTGACGTTGGCGAGCGCATCGACGGTCGCGGCACGCGACTCGTCCTCGTTGAAGTTGATGACGATCTCGGCGCCGATGTCGAGGTAGTCGCGGCGCCGGTCCTCTGCGGTCGGGCGGGGCATCAGCCGACCTCGCTCGCGGTCGTCGCCGACTCCGCCACGGGTCGGGTGTAGGCGAGCAGCAGCGCCTCGGCGGCGGCGGCGAACAGCGACCAGCGGTCCGAGCTCTCGCCGATCGGCAGGTCGGGTGTGCGTGCCGGATCGATGTGCCGCTGCAGGCTCAACCCCTCGAGCACCGCGCTCAGCGACACCGCGAGCGCCCAGAGGGCCTCGCGGTCGTCGACCGCTCGACCCATCGACGTGATCGCGTGCTCGAGCACCGGGAGGGCGATCTCGATGCTCTGGCGGAAGTCGGTGTCGAGGCTGGTGCGCACCGCGTCGTCCTGCAGGTACGAGAACAGGCTGATGCGGGCGAAGAACGTCGGGTCGGTCGCGAGCGAGTCGAAGAGCGCGTTGCCGTAGACCTGCAGCGTCGGTTCGGCACCCGGCGACTTGTTGAGCTCCTTGCCGATGGCGGCGAGCTGCTCGGCGCCGAAGAGGCGGTTGGTGTCGATGAGGTGCTGCAGCAGGTCGCGCCAGAACGCTTCCTGCGAGGGCCAGATGTGGTAGAGCGCGCCCTTGGTCACCCCGGCGCGATCGGCGACGTCGGCCAGCTTCACGTGCGACAGGGCCAATCCGGCATCGGCGCCACCCGACAGCGAGGACTCGGCGACGAGTGCTGCGCCGATGTCGAGGTAGTCGTCCCGGCGCTCGTCCTTGGTCCGGCGACTCATGGGGCGACGCCGCGGTCCGCCGTGTCGCCGGCGGAGTTCCCGGAGTGCGCGGGGTCGTTCACGACGCCACAGCCTATGTCACGAGCGGCGGGCGTCGGGCTACGGATCGTGGTGACACACGTCCAACCGTGTCGGCCCGTGCGGCCTCGGGGCGACGGCGGCCAGGGAGGACGGAGCTAGGGTGCGGCTCCGATGGCGATCAGGCTCACGGTGGACGACTACGTGGACGGCGTGCGAGCCGGTGACCGCGCGATCCTCGCCCGCACCATCACCCTGGTCGAGAGCGCGAACCGGGAGCATCGGCAGCTCGCGCAGCAGGTCCTCGCCGCCCTGCTGCCCTGGACCGGCGGTGCCCACCGCGTCGGGATCACCGGCGTGCCGGGCGTCGGCAAGTCGACCTTCATCGACCAGCTGGGCATCGATCTCACCGCACGTGGCCACCGCGTCGCGGTGCTCGCCGTCGACCCGACCAGCTCCCGCACCGGCGGCTCGATCCTCGGTGACAAGACCCGCATGTCGCGACTGGCCGTCGACCCGCACGCCTTCATCCGCCCGTCGCCCGCCGGGGCGACGCTCGGCGGCGTGACCCGGGCGACCCGTGAGACGATCCTCGTCTGCGAGGCCGGCGGCTACGACGTCGTGCTCGTCGAGACCGTCGGGGTCGGGCAGTCCGAGACCGTCGTCGCCGACATGGTCGACTTCTTCCTCGTGCTCATGCTCGCCGGAGCCGGTGACGACCTGCAGGGCATCAAGAAGGGTGTGCTCGAGCTCGCCGACATGGTGGCGATCAACAAGGCCGACGGCGACAACCGCGCACGAGCCGAGCTCGCGGCGGCCGACTACCGCGCGGCGCTGCACCTGATGAGTCCGGCGTCGCCGAACTGGTCGCCGCCCGTCGTGCTCTGCTCGGGGCTCGAGGGAACCGGCCTCGGTGCGCTCTGGCACCAGATCGAGGTGCACCGGGACAAGCTCGGCGCGTCGGGCGAGCTCGACGAGCGCCGGCGCGGCCAGCAGGTCCGTTGGATGTGGTCGATGCTCGACGACCGCCTGCGCGACGACCTGCGCTCCGACGCCCGACTGGTCGAACGCCTGGGCACCCTCGAAGCCGCCGTGCGCGACGGTCGGGTGCCGGCGACCACGGCGGTCGACGAGCTCTGGGACCTCTACGTGCACCACCGGGACTGAGCGCCGATCCTCGACCTGAGCACTTCTGCCACTTGCCGTGGCGGCCCCCGAGTGGTTCGGTCAGAACATGACGGTGAGCGAACCCCGGCGGGCGGGTGCGGGCGCGGTCACGCTGGCGGTCCTGCTCGGTGCCGTGCTCGGCGTGGGTGCGCACTCGCTGCTGCCCGCTGCCGGAACGACCGGGAGCGTCGCTCCGCCCGCACCTGTCGCCGAGGTCGCCGGTCGAGTGCTCGACCGCGACGCGACCATGCGCGTCGAAGCCGTCGGGTGCGGCGAGCAACGCAGCGCGACGGCCACCGTCGTCGGCCCGCCCGGCGCCGAGGTGGTGCTCACCAACGCCCACGTCGCACGAGGCGCAGGCACCGTGCAGGTCCACCACGACGACGGGTCGGTCGGCACCGCGACCGTGGTCGGGTCGGTCGCCGGACGCGACGCCGCGGTGCTGCGACTCGACGACGAGTCGGTCAGCCCCGCGTCGCCACCGGCGGCACGCGCACCCGCAGAGGCGGGCGACGAGGTCGTCGTCATCGGCTACCCGGGAGGAACCCGTGTCGAGCTGACCGCTCGGGTGCGGACCTCTGAGCTCCGATCGGGCTACGGGGGCACCGCGCAGGTGCTGCTGATCGACGCGCCCGCCGAGGGCGGGTTGTCCGGCGGCACCGTCGTCGACGCCGACACCGGTGACGTCGTGGGCCTGGTCGCCGCACGGGATCCGGCGACCGGCGACGCGGTCGCCTACCCGATCGGCGAGGTGCTCGGCCGGACGCTCGGGCCCGTGCCCGGCTGCTGAGCGGACCGCCCGCGGACGCCGAGCGAGCAGGTTCACGGCTGCTCGATGCGGAACCCGTTTCGAAGCGCCGGACCGGACCGGCGATGATCGTGTGATGTCCTCTCCCGCCACCACGGATCGACTCACCGGTGATCGAGTGCTGCGCGCCGTGCTCGTCGGGCTCGTCGCGGGCTTCCTGTCGGGCCTCTTCGGCGTGGGTGGCGGGATCCTGATGGTGCCCGCCCTGGTGATGGTGATGCACCTCGACCAGCGGCTCGCCCACGGCACCTCGCTCGCCGCCGTGGTGCCGATCGCGGTGTCGTCGACGCTCAGCTACACGATCTCGGGTGAGGTCGACTGGGTCGTCGCCGGGTTCCTGGCGATCGGCGCGATCGGCGGCGCCGTCGTCGGGACCAAGCTGCTGCACTCGCTGCCGGAGCGGGTGCTCGGCTGGGCGTTCGCGGCGCTGCTCATCGCGACGGCCCTGCGGCTGCTGCTCGACCAGTCCGATGCGGCAGGTCGCGCACCGCTGAGCGTGCTCGGTGCCGTGGCGCTCGTCGTCACCGGCCTCGCCTCCGGGGTGCTCGCAGGGCTGCTCGGAGTCGGCGGCGGCATCATCATGGTGCCGGTCATGGTCGTCGGCTTCGACATGAGCGCGGCGCTGTCCAAGGGCACGTCGCTCGCGGTGATCGTCCCGACCGCGGTGATGGGGACGTGGCGGAACTGGCGCAAGGGCAACGTGGCGCTCGCCACCGGAGTCGTCGCCGGTCTCGCCGGGGTCGTCTCGGCCTTCGGCGCCGGTCTGCTCTCGGTCGAGATGTCCGACGGACTGTCGAACGCGTTGTTCGCCGCGTTGCTGGTCGTCGTCGCGGCGCGCATGTGCTGGCAGCTCTGGTCCGAGCGCGGCGCCTCCGAGCCGACCTGATCGCCGGGCCGGTCAGCTGCCGGCAGCGGCGAGTGCGGCGTCCATCGCGTCGAGCAGCCGAGCGGAGCAACCGGCCAGGTCGGCGGGCGGCACGATCTCGTCGATCATCACACGAGCGATGCGACGGAACTCCTCGGCGGCGGGACCTTCGGCCAGCGCGACGGGGCGACCCTCGTCGCCGCCCTCGGCGACGGCCGGTTCGATCGGGATGCGTCCCAGCAGCGGGACACCGGCCTCTGCCGCGAGCTCGTCACCGCCACCCTGCCCGAACAGGTGGTGCTCC
Source organism: Actinomycetes bacterium (assembly GCA_023389745.1). Taxonomy (GTDB): domain Bacteria; phylum Actinomycetota; class Acidimicrobiia; order Acidimicrobiales; family Microtrichaceae; genus JAFAFN01. Next base: position 3,547 of record JAEWED010000107.1, on the reverse strand, counting down.
CGTCCCGTGTCGTCGACGTAGCTCGACATGTTCTCGATGACCCCGGCGATTCGCAGGTAGTTCTTGCGTCCCATGTCGACCACGCGGACCGCCACGCGCTGGGCGGTGCGCGACGGCGTGGTGACCACGATCATCTCGGCACGCGGCAGCAGCTTCGCGAGGCCCATCTGCACGTCACCGGTGCCGGGCGGCATGTCGATCAGCAGGTAGTCGAGGTCGCCCCAGTCGACGTCCTCGAGGAAGTGCTGCACGGCGCGGTTCAACATCAGCCCGCGCCACATCAGCGCCGCGCCCTCGTCGTCGACGAGGAAGCCCATCGACACGACCCGCAGGCGACCCGCGCCGACCTCGAGCTCGTGGGGGCGGATGCGCTCGCTGCGCTCGTCGGCGCCGAGGCGGCCCTCGATGCCCAGCATGCGGGGGACCGAGAAGCCCCAGATGTCGGCGTCCATGACACCGACGGTGAAGCCTTCGGCGGCGAGTGCGCTCGCCAGGTTCACCGTGACCGACGACTTGCCGACGCCGCCCTTGCCCGAGGCCACCATGACGACCTTGGTCGTGGCGGGCAGCGCCGTCTGGTCGGGCCGCTCGGCGATGTTGCGCCGGGCCCGGTCCATGGCGACGGCCTTCTCGTCCTGGGTCAGCTCGGTCCAGTCGAAGGTGACCTTCTCGACGCCGGGCAGACCGCCGACGCGTGCCCGCACGTCCTTCATGATCTGGGCACGCAGCGGACAGCCGCTCGTCGTGAGCGCGATCGTGACCCGCACCGTGCCGTCGGGTGACACGACGGCACCCTTGGCCATGCCCAGCTCGACGATGTCCAGGCCGAGCTCGGGATCGATCACCCCGCGCAGCAGCCCGATCACGTCGTCGGGGCTCGGCAGGGGAGCGGAGCCGGTCCGCTCAGGGCTGCCGGTGCGCTCAGGGCTGCCAGTGGTCTCTGGACTGCTCACATGATCCATTTTACCGGGTTCCACCGTGTTATTTCGAGCGCGACGACTACGCTCGTGTCGTGCCCACCGCCGAGCGTCGCCTCGATCTGCTGAAGACCCTGGGCGACAACACGCGCTACGCCATCTACCTGGACCTCGCCCGGTCGTCGCGGCCGCTGTCGACGTCAGAGGTCGCCGACTCCCTCGGGCTGCATCCGAACACGGTGCGCCCCCACCTGGAGCGCATGCGCGACGTGGGCCTGCTGGTGGCGCGGCCCGACACCAGCGGCGCGGTCGGACGTCCCCAGAAGCTGTACTCGCTCTCGGCGGACGCGCCCTCGCTCGGCCTCGAGCCCCCGGTGTTCCCGATGCTCGCCCGGATGCTCATGTCGATGGCCGCAGAGGCCGGCCTCGACGGAGAGGCCGCGGCCTGTGCCGGTCGCGACGAGGGGGAACGACTCGCCCGCCGCCAGGCGACCCCGCCCGAGCAATGCGTCGACGCCGCGGTCGAGCTGCTCGACGAGCTGGGCTTCGACCCCGCGGTCGTGGTCGAGGAGCACGGCGCAACGGTCGCGTTCGCCCACTGCCCCTTCGCCGAGATGGCCGCGGCGTCGCCGGAGCTGATCTGCTCGCTGCACCGCGGGCTGCTCGAGGGGTTCGTCGACGGCGTCGGCGGCGCGCAGGTGGTCGAGTTCCGAAGCCTCGTCGACCGGGTGCCCTGTCAGGCCCGGCTGGTCGCCGAGCACTGAGGCGGACCACCGCCACACGGGGCGCGCTGTCCTTCTCACGGTGATCACCGGTAGAATTCGTGGCGAAGCCGTGCTCGAAGCGTGGAGGCCCGCACAATGATCACTCTCACCGACACCGCCGCCGACAAGGTCAAGCAGCTCATCACCGCCGAAGGTGACGACGCGCTGGCGCTGCGCGTGGCCGTGCGCCCGGGTGGTTGCTCCGGGTTCTCCTACGAGATGTTCTTCGACAGCGACGTCGCGTCCGACGACCTCACCCTCGAGAAGGGCGGCGTCCGGGTGATCGTCGATCCGTCCAGCGCCCAGCTGCTCACCGGCGCGACGCTCGACTACAAGGACGGCCTCGAGCAGTCCGGGTTCGCCATCACGAACCCCAACGCCCAGCGCACCTGCGGCTGCGGCCAGTCGTTCAGCTGACCGCCTTCACCTGAGAGCGTCGGCTGATCTGGACGCTTCCGCGGAAGCGTCGGACATCGACGCGCGCCGGTCCGTGGGTGTGTTCTGAAGCCGAGTTGCGACGAAACGCGGTGTTCGCCAACGTCCTGGCTGGAGCACGCCAGCGAGGCGCCCCGATCGGACCTCGGCCACGACCCTGGCCCGGCGTTCCGGATCAGCTCGCGTCAGTCCCCACGAGACCGACGGCGGCGAGCCGTGTCGAGCCTGCGGTCACACCGCCAGTGCGAGCATCTCCTGCATCTCGACGCGGTCGACGACGATGTCACCTCGCACGACGAGCTCGCCGGCCGAGTTCGTGACGAACAGGCAGGGCTCGAAGGTCATGTTGTACGCCGTGGGCAGCGGCGCCAGCGTCGCGTCCGTCAGGTCGGTCACCGACTTGGGGTTCTTGTAGACCTCGGAGTGGATGACCACCAGGTCGTCGCGTCCGCCGGCCACGTCGATGAGGATGTCGAGGATTGGGCCGCACGCCGTGGTGCGGCAGTAGGCCGGCGTCGCCAGCAGCACCGCGATCGGTCGACCGGTGCCGATCACGTCCGCCAGGTTCACCTCGTGGAAGGGACAGGTGGGCGTCCGCGTGCAGATCGGGTCGACGTCGAAGGACTGCTGCAGCGTGGCCGTCTCCGTCGGCGGCAGGATCGAACCGACGAGCGGCTGCTCGACCTGATCGGCCGGGAAGACCTGCACCTGGGAGTTCAGCCGCTGGCCCTCGTACTCGGTGTCGACGTCGTAGATGCCGGGCTCGGGGAACTCGAAGTACAGCGGCAGGTACGGCCGCGGCACACCGTCGTCGTGGGGCGCGACCTCGACGGGGTCACCGACCGCCTCACCGTCGATGCTGACCTGGAACGACAGCGGCCCCGCGATCGTCGCCAATGGGATGCCCTCGGCGTCGCCGAGCGTGTACGGCAGCCGGGTGGGGGTGGCCGCAGCGACATAGGCGAGATCGCGGGGGAACAGGGCGGTGAGGCTCTGATCTGGACCGGCGGACACACCTTCGGCGACGGTCTCGCCCTGGCTCGAGCACGCGGCGGCGACGCCGGCGAACGTCGCCAACCCGAGCCCGCCGCGCAGCAGGGCGCGTCGGTCGAGCGACCGGCCGGGGACCCGGAGTCCGCCGTGTGCCGGCCCGTGGTGGTGGGGATGCTGCGGCGTGCTCACGGGCCACGAAGCTAGCCCCGGCCGCCGAACGATCCACATCGCCACGGCCGGTACGCTGCGCCCACGCCGACGAGGAGGACCGCCATGGCCGCACTGCCCTACACCCCGCTGTTCCGGGCGGGTGACTGGTGTTGCATCTCGGGTCAGATCGGCATCGACGACGACGGGCTCGTCGACGGCTTCGACGGCCAGCTCACGCAGATCTTCTCGAACCTCGACCGCCTGCTGGCCGAGCACGGGGTCGACAAG
>JAEWED010000101.1 GCA_023389745.1 Actinomycetes bacterium | reverse complement strand
CTGCGTGACACAGCGACCCGCTGAGGGTCTGCGTGACACAGCGACCCGCTGAGGGTCTGCGTGAGGCAGTGACCCGCTGAGGGTCTGCGTGACACAGTGATCCGCTGAGCGGTCCAGAACTGACGAGCAGGGCGTCCCGTGGGGGCGCCCTGTTCGCGTTACGCTCGATCCGCATGGCGGACCCTCACGTAACCTCCTCCGACTCCTCGGTGTCCTACCCAGGGGTCCACGACGACCTCTCGGATCTGGTCGCCGCAGCGAGCGAGGGTGACGCCCAGGCATTCGAGGCCCTCGTCGAGGCGACCCACCGGGACACCTACACCCTGGCGCTCCGGTTGACCGGCAACGAGGAGGACGCACGCGACGTGACCCAGGAGGCGTATCTCCGGGCGTACCGCGGACTGTCGAAGTTCCGCGGTGAATCGCAGTTCTCGACGTGGATGTACCGCGTCACCGCCAACTGCGCCGCGACCTACCTCGGGCGTCGTGGCCGCCATCGCCACGACGAGCTGCCCGATGCGTCCGAGCTCATCGACCTGCGCACCGACTTCGACCCCGAGCTGCGCGCCGATGCCTCGGACCTCCGCAGCCGGGTGATGGTCGCGCTCGATGGTCTGCCGCCGAAGCTGCGTGCCGTGGTGGTCCTGCGTGACGTCTACGAGCTGTCGCACGAGGCGATCGCGACCGAGCTGGGCATCAGCGGCACCGCCGCCAAGGTGCGCCTGCACCGTGCTCGTCACAAGCTGCGCTCGGAGCTGTTCCCCGAACTCGACCAGGTGGAGCCCCGTGCGACGTGAGGGCGCCCGTCGGCAGCGGGTGACCTGCGACGACGTCGCGCCGTCGCTGTTCGACATCGTCGAGCGACGCGACGGCGTCCCGGCGGCGCACCTGACCCACGTCGAGCGGTGCCTTCGTTGCCAGGCCGAGGTCGTGCAGCACCGCAAGGTCGCTCGTGTGCTGGCACGCGAGCGTGCTCGTCAGGTCGAGCCGCCGTCGGACCTGGTCCTCGGTGTGCTCGCGGCGGTGGCCATGGCGGGCGACACGCGTGACCGCTGGTCGGCCCTCGCCCGCAACCGCGGTGCCTACGTGGCGGCGGCCGCGACCGCGGCGACCGCCGGTGCCGCGGCCGGCGCCTTCGTGCTGACCAGAAGTCGACGGATGCGCCTCGCGCCGGCGGGCTGAACCTCGACACCTCCCACCTCGCGACGCGTGCCCTCCGAAGGGCGTTCGCTCCGGAGCGACGGCTCGGTCTAACCTGCGCTCCGGACGTTGTGTCCTTTGCTCCAGCGCGTTTGTGCCGGCGCCGAGGATGCGGCGGTTCACAGGGCAGTGGCTCAATTGGCTAGAGCACCGGTCTCCAAAACCGGCGGTTGCGGGTTCGAGTCCCGCCTGCCCTGCACAGTGACGACGTCTGGTCCGCTCGACGTCCCTCAGATCGGTGAGAGGTTCCCAACGTGTCGATGAACCGAGAGCAGAAGCGAGCGGCTCAGAAGGCCGGTCAGGTCAACGCTGACGGCTCGCAGGCAACGGTTCGTGACCGTCGGGCGCCGTCGAAGCAGCTCAAGTCCGAGCGCACCAAGCCGGCCGAGTTCGTCCGAGAGGTCCGCGCCGAGCTGAAGAAGGTCTCGTGGCCGACCCGCCCCGAGGTACTGCGCTACTCGATCGTGGTGTTCGTGGCCCTGGTCATCTTCACGGCCTTCGTGTTCGGCGTCGACTTCCTCTTCGAGCGTGCCTTCCGCTTCATCACCGACCCCGCCTCCGAGGGCGCACTCGCCGCGATCGCCCCGGCCATCGGTCCCTGGCCGTCCTGACGCCGTCCCGATCACCAGCCACTGACCGGTACCCACGACCACGACCCCCGAGAGATCCCCAACGATGAGCGAAGACGTGAACGTGCCCGAGCCCGCTGACGCCCCCGAGACCACCGACGCCCCCGAGACCACCGACGCCCCCGAGGCCGCCGACGTCGACGAGACCACCGGCCCCGAGACCGGCGCGGACGCAGGTCCCTCGCCCGAGGTGATCGCCGAGGCGCTGGCCGACGAGGTCGCAGCGTCCTACGACGGAGAGGCGGTCGAGGCGTCCGAGGCGATCGCCGAGCAGGCCGTCGTCGACGCCCTCGAGGGGGCCGAGGTGATCGACGCCGAGGACCTGCTCGACGAAGCGGCCGCGGTCTTCGAGAAGTCGCCCTACGACCGTCCGGGCAAATGGTTCGTGCTGCACACGCAGTCGGGCTACGAGAACAAGGTGCGCCAGAACATCGAGGCCCGGACCAAGTCCATGGGCATGGAGGGCAAGATCCACGAGATCGCCATCCCGATGGAAGAGGTCACCGAGTTCAAGGCGGGCAAGAAGGTCATCGCCAAGAAGAAGATGTTCCCGGGCTACCTGCTGATCCGCTGCTCGCTCGACGACGACAGCTGGTACGTGATCCGCAACACCCCGGGTGTGACCGGCTTCGTCGGTGCGGGCAACAAGCCGTCGCCGCTGTCGCGCAAGGACGTCGAGAACTTCATCGCCACGCCCGACGGCCCCACCGAAGAGGCGCCGAAGCGTGCTCGCCCCCGTCTCGAGTACGAGCTGCACGAGTCGGTGCGCGTCAAGGAGGGTCCGTTCGCCGACTTCTCCGGCGAGATCGTCGAGATCAACGAGGACCACCTCAAGATGAAGGTGTTGGTCAACATCTTCGGTCGCGAGACGCCGGTCGAGCTCGAGTTCTCGCAGGTCGCGAAGCTCTAGTCGTTCCCGGCGGACCCCGTCCGCCGCCCCCGGGTTGCCCCTCGGGTGACCCCTGCACCACAATTGTCCGTCGCCTCGGGACCCGTGACGCCACCGCGCACGACCGCTCCCCGTACCTCAGGCGGACAGAACCCGGAGAAGATCAATGGCCAAGAAGAAGGTCGCAGCGCTCGTCAAGATCCAGATCCCCGCCGGCCAGGCCTCGCCTGCGCCGCCGGTCGGTACCGCGCTCGGCCCCCACGGCGTGGCGATCATGGACTTCTGCAAGGAGTACAACGCCCGCACCGAAGCGCAGCGCGGCACGATCGTGCCGGTCGAGATCTCGATCTTCGAGGACCGCACGTTCAGCTTCATCACCAAGACGCCGCCGGCGCCCGTGCTGATCCGCGAGAAGCTCGGCATCGCCAAGGGCTCGCAGACCCCGGGTCGTGGCTCCGTCGCGAAGATCACCGACGAGCAGCTCGCCGAGATCGCGGCCATCAAGCTGCCCGACCTCAACACCGACGACCTCGAGGCCGCCAAGGCCCAGATCGCCGGCACCGCCCGCTCCATGGGCATCCTCGTCGAGGGCTGACGCCCCCGAGAGCTGCGCCTGCCCGACGGCCCACTGCCGGACGAGCCGGCGACATCGCAGTACGGCCCCGGGGGAGGACCTCGCCCCCGGTCACGCCGCATCACGAGGGAGACCCCACAGGGAGATCGACATGGCACACGGCAAGAAGTACACCGACGCGACGAAGCGCTTCGATCGGGAGCACCTGCACTCCCCGAGCGAGGCCGTCGACATCGTGAAGTCGCTGGCGACGAAGAACTTCGACGAGTCCGTCGAGGCGGCGGTCCGTCTCGGCGTCGACCCGCGCAAGGCCGACCAGATGGTGCGTGGCACCGTGGCGCTGCCGGCCGGTACTGGCAAGGACGTCCGCGTCGCCGTGTTCGCCCAGGGTGACGCCGCTGCGGCTGCCACCGAGGCGGGCGCCGAGTTCGTCGGCGCCGAGGACCTGGCCGCGCAGATCGAGGGCGGCATGCTCGACTTCGACGTGACCATCGCGACCCCGGACCTGATGCCGCTCGTCGGTCGGCTCGGTCGTGTGCTCGGCCCGCGTGGCCTCATGCCGAACCCCAAGACCGGCACCGTCACCCCCGACCCCGGCAAGGCCGTCGGCGAGTTCAAGGGCGGCAAGGTCGAGTACCGCACCGACAAGTTCGGCAACGTGCACGTGCCGATCGGCCGTGCGAGCTTCGAAGCCGCCGCGCTGAACGAGAACTTCGAGGCCGTCATCGACGAGCTGCAGAAGGCGAAGCCGGCCTCGGCCAAGGGCAAGTACTTCAAGAAGGTCACGCTGTCGTCGACCATGGGCCCGGGTGTCCGCATCGACACCTCTCGCCTCGACGGCTGATCGTCCGAGATCGGGCACGAGTTGATCCGGCCGGGCCTTCGGGCCCGGCCGGTCTCGTTCTCGGCGGTCCCGTGCTCAGCTGGCGGGTGACGAGCCGCCGTCGAAGTTGATCGCCGTGCCGCTGATGTAGGCGGCCCTCGGTGACACCAGGAAGGCGGCGAGGTCGGCGAACTCCTCGGCGCGGCCGACCCGCCCGAGCGGGATGTTCGTGGCCTTGACCATCATCTGGTGGACCTCGTCGACCGAGGTGCCCCGACGCTCGGCGAGGCGGTCCCACTGGCCGCTCTCGACGATGCCGATGAGCACGCAGTTGGCCCGGATGCCGTCGCCGCCGAGGTCCTTCGAGAGCGCCTTGGTGAACGCCAGGCCGGCCGCCCTGCTGACCGACGACGGCATCGAGACCGCCGGCGGGGCCTTGGCCGCGGTGGCCAGGACGTTGAGCACGGCGCCACCGCCGGCGGCGCGCAGGTGGGGGAGCGCGGCGCGCGTCATGCGGATCGCCGCGTGCAGCTTCAGCTCCAGGTCGGCTTCCCAGGTGGCGTCGTCGATCGCCTCGAACGGCGACGCCGCGGCGGCTCCGGCGTTGTTCACCAGGGCGTCGATGCGGCCCCAACGCTGCGCGGCGGCATCGACGAAGTGCTGCACCGCGTCGGGGTCGGTCACATCCGCGGCGACGTCGAGCACGTCGCCGCCCTGAGCGCGCAGTCGCTCGGCCACGGCGGTCAGGCGCTCCGCGCCCCGGGCGCAGACGGCGACCGAGGCGCCCTCGGTCACGAGCCGTTGCGCGAGTGCGGCGCCGAGCCCGTCCGACCCGCCCGTCACGAGCACGACCCTTCCCTGCAGTTCCAGATCCATGCTCCGAGTCTTGCCGCGACGCCGGGCACGGGGGTGCCGGCGGGCCTGGGAGGAGGGCCGTCCTCATCACTTCAGGGATGCCGACGTTCGAAGTTAGGCATCCCTAATGCGCGTCGTGTACGTTCTCGCTCGTCGTGATCGGACGACGAACAGCTGGGTGACGGAGCCGGACCGAGAAAGGGGCCGGCACGTCTCGTCATAGGGAGCAATGGATCAGATGAACAACGAAGCACAGGTCACCACCAGGGCGAAGCGTCGGATGATGCGCCCGCTGGTCGCGGCGCTGGTCGCCGGCGGCGCCCTCGTCGGCGCGGCGTGCGTGCCGGAGCCCGCTCCGGTCACGACCACCACCTCGACCACGATCGCCGATCCGGGCTGCGTGCCCACGTCGGCCACCGCCACCAACGGCGCTGCCACCGTCACGGTCTCGCAGGTCAACTGCCTCGAGGTCGGCGACGAGATCACCGTCACCGGGACCGGCTTCACCACCACCGGCAACCTCGGCACCCGTCCGCCGTTCCCCGGCATGCCGTCGGGCAACTACGTCGTCTGGGGCAAGTTCGCCGACGTGTGGCAGCCGTCGCTCGGCACTGCGGTCGCTCCCGGCTCCACCCGCACGATCATCAGCCAGAAGTGGGCGATCCCCGAGCCGACCTTCACCTTCTCGGGCGGCGAGCTGCCGTACGTCCTGCTCCAGGCCGACGGCTCGTTCTCGACGACCGTGACCATCGCCGAGAACACCACCAGCGCCAACCCGAACTACGGCTTCGCCGTCTACGGCGGCTCCGGCTCGACGAACGCGGCCGAGGAGTTCTTCTTCCCGGCGACGTTCGCTCCGGTCGAGGCTGGCTGAGTCGACCACTCGACGACCGCCGGTCCGGCGGCGTGCAGGGTCCCCGTCACCATCGGTGGCGGGGACCCCGTCGCGTCCGGGCTGAGAGCGCTCTCGGGAACGGCGCTGCGTCGGGCGGCGGGGCAATTGGGCAGCCCGGACCCGCAGTGCGTACCGTTGCAGGTCGATGGAAGCCGCCGGTCCGACGAACACCGCTGCCACCGAGCCCGCCGTGTCGGGCTGCCCGGTCGACCACCAGGCGATGGCCGCAGCCGCGCAGGCCGCCGGTTGCCCCGTCGACCACGAGGCGCTCGCCGCCGCGCAGGCCGGCGTGCCGGTCCGGTCCGCCGCCGATCGCCGGATGCGCAAGCTCCTGCTGCTCGACCCCGACGCTCCCCGCGTCAGCATCTTCGGCTCCGAGCAGCTCTTCGGTCGCTCGATCGCCATCTCGGCGGTCCGCTGCCTCATCACGTACGTCTTCCTGCCGCTGCTCGCGCCGATCTTCAACCTGAGCGGGGTGTACGGCCCGATCCTCGGGCTCGTGCTCGGTGCGGTGTCGATGGTCGCCATCGTCTTCTCGATGCGCCGCTTCTTCGCCGCGGACCACAAGTACCGCTGGTGGTACGCCGGAGTCGGCACGGCGATCTTCATCGCGCTGATCTTCTCGGGCGTGCACGACCTGACCAACCTCACGAGCTGAGGCGGGGCGGGCGGTGGGACGACCTGACGTCCGCCCGTCCGACGACGATGCCGCGCCGCTGCACCGCTCACGGGTGGTGCGCGGTGCCTGGGCCACGGTGGGCCTCGTGGCCGTCGCGCTCGGCGGCATCGGGATCGTGGTGCCCGGCCTGCCGACGACCGGCTTCCTGGTCCTCGCGGCGTGGTGCTTCTCGCACTCCAGCCCGCGTCTCGAGGCGTGGCTCCTCGGCCTTCCCCGCTTCGGCCCGCTGGTCCGCGACTACCGGTCGGGGCTGGGGATGCCCCGAGCGGCGAAGCGCTGGGCGGTCGGCTCGATCCTGGTGTTCTCGGCGCTGAGCTGCGTGATGCTGCGCGAGCAGCCGGTCCGGGCGCTGGTGATCGCGACGGTCGCGCTGGTCGGCGTCGCCTACGTCGTCCGGGTCGTCCCCACGCGCGAAGCCGTGCTGGCACGTCGGGCGGTCGGGGACCCGCCGCCGCGCTGATCGGCCTGCGCTGATCGGCCTGGGCCTCTCGGTCGGGGCTGCTCGGTCGGGGCTGCTCGGTCGGGGCTGCTCAGGTCGGCGGGTCGGCGACCACCGACAGGGCCGCCGCGGTGCTGGCCAGCAACTCCTCGAACGACTCGACGGGCGGCACGTCGGGCGGGTCGTTGTGCACTCGTGACTTGAGCGCGTTGCCGAAGACCGTCATCACGGTCATCGCCCACGTCAGCGGCCGCGGATCGGTCTCCGGGTCGACGCCCAGGCGCTCAGCGATGAACCGAGCGATGCGCTGGTTCGTCTGCTCCTTCACCTGCGTGCGCTCGAAGAGCCCGGTGAGGCCCTGGTCGATGCACATGCGGAAGCCCCACACCAGCTCGTCGCGCTGTGCGTGCACCGACTCGGCCATGATCCGCAGCTCACGGCCCAGCGACACCAACGGGTCCTCGTCGGCGGGGGACGCCTCGAGCCGTTCCAACATCGCGGCGCGCACCTCGTCGAAGTCCGCGAAGAGCAGCATCTCCTTGGTGGGGAAGTACCGGAAGAACGTCCGGGGCGCCACGTCGGCCGCCTCGGCGATCTGGTCCACGGTCGTCTCGGTGTAGCCGTTGCGCTCGAAGAGCTCCCGCGCGGACTCCACGATCGCCCGGCGCGTCTCGATGATCCGCCGCTCACGTCGGTTCGGGGCCGTTGCTGCAACCGTGGAGGTCATGTGACTCATGCTACGGCAAACACTCTTGATGGCAGTCATGCCATCTGGCACAGTTGCCATTCGGCAACGCTGTCAGTCGGGTCCGCCATCGTGGAGCCAGTCGGCGGCCGGGATGGAGCAGGGAGCAATGCAGCAGAACCCCCACGACGCGGGCGGGTCGGCGTCGCCGGCTGGCGCATCGCCCTCGGGCGGCGCAGCGCCTTCGGGCGGCGCAGCGCCTTCGGGCAGCGCCATGGCCGAGTTCGGCCTCGACCACGGCATCGACCCCGCGGTCTACGCCAAGCGCTGGTGGACGCTCGGTGCCCTGTGCCTGAGCCTCTTGATCGTCATGATCGGCAACACCTCGCTGAACGTGGCGCTGCCGAGCCTGAGCGAGCAGCTGCACGCGACCAACTCCCAGCTGCAGTGGATGGTCGACTCGTACTCGCTGGTGTTCGCAGGGCTGCTGTTCGCGGCCGGCAACTTCGGTGACCGGTACGGGCGCAAGGGCATCCTGCAGATCGGCCTCGTCGTCTTCGGCTTCGCCACCGCGTACGCCGCGCTGTTCGCCGCGACCCCGGGTCAGCTGATCCTCGCCCGCCTCGTCATGGGCGCCGGCGCCGCGATGGTCATGCCGGCCACGCTGTCGATCATCACCAACATCTTCCCGGCCCACGAGCGTGCCAAGGCGGTCGCGACCTGGGCGGGCATCAGCGGCGGCGGTGCCGCCCTCGGCCCGCTCCTGAGCGGCTTCGTGCTCGAGCACTACGACTGGAACGCCGTGTTCGCGGTGAACCTGCCCTTCGTGGTGCTCGCACTGGTGCTCGGCGCCTTCCTGGTGCCCCGCTCCCGTGGAGAGCACGGCACCCCGCTCGACCTGGTCGGCGCCGTGCTGTCGGCCGTCGGCCTCAGCGTCGTCGTCTACGCCATCATCGAAGGCCCCGTGCACGGCTGGCTGTCCGCGACCACCATCGGCGTCGGCACCTTCGGCCTGCTGACCTTGCTCGCCTTCGTCCTGTGGGAGCTCCGCATCGAGCACCCGATGCTCGACGTCCGCCTGTTCCGCATCGGTGCGTTCGGCACGTCGTCGCTGATCCTGACGATGGTCTTCTTCGCCCTGATGGGCACGTTCTTCTCGATGAGCCAGATGCTCCAGCTCGTCTGGCAGTACTCGCCGCTCGAGGCGGCGGTCCGGCTGCTGCCGATCTCGTTCGTGATGATGTTCGCGGCGCCGCAGTCGGCGAAGCTCGCCGCCCGGTTCGGCAAGCGCCGGGTGGTGGCGGTCGGCATGTGGCTCGTCGCCGCCGGCGTGTTCATCATCTCCCGCATCGGCGTGGAGCCGCAGTACCTGGTGCTGATCGGAGGCGCCATGGTGATGGCCGCCGGCATGGGGACGGCGATGTCGCCCACGACCGACCTGCTGATGTCGACGGTGCCGCGCAAGCAGGCCGGCATGGGCTCGGCGATGAACGACACGACCCGTGAGCTCGGCGGCTCGCTCGGCGTGGCGGTCTTCGGGTCGCTGCTGGCGTCGCGCTACGCGCACGGTCTGGCCGAGGTGCTGGGACAGGTCCCCGCAGAGGCGCGCGAGTCGGTCTCGGGCTCGCTGTCGGGTGCGCTGCGCGTCTCCGGTGCGGCAGGCGACGCGGGCACCGTGCTCGCCGACACCGCTCGCAGCTCGTGGGTCTCGGGCTTCCAGTTCTCGCTGCTGGTCGCCGCGGTCGTGGTCGCCGTGGCGGGTGTGGTCGCCTGGGCGCTCCTGCCCGATCGGGCCGTCGACCTGCCGATGGAGCTCGACCTGTCCGAGGA
>JAEWED010000253.1 GCA_023389745.1 Actinomycetes bacterium | reverse complement strand
CTGCATTCCATGGGCGCTCCATGGTAAAACGGCCGCAAAAGCAGATCGGAAGGTGGAATCAGAAACGATATTCGGCAATCGACTCGATTATATTATTCGCCAAAGCCAAGATGGTCAGACGGTTGGTATTCCCGTTGGCCCAGATATTTCACGGCTTATCTCTGAGATCGTTGCGGTACGGATTGACACAACCTTTCGATCCAAAGCAGGACACGACATCCCTGCTTTGCGATTAGTCGATGACTTCTACCTTGGAGCCGACAATTTAGATGAAGCTCATACCCTTCTTGAGTCGATGCGGGATTCGATCCGGGAATTGGAATTGGATATTAACGAAAATAAGACAGTTATAATAGATGCTAGCAAAGATTTTGAGTCCCCATGGCCGGTGCATATTCGCCAATCTATTGATCGTTTTGTAAAATATAAGGACTCTCTAGTTCCCGAATTCATACATATACTTGACGAAATCATATCTGTTTCAATTAATAACAATGATGATGGAGTAATAAAATATGCACTTCGTAAAATCGATAACGAACTAATCTGGCTGGCGTATTGGGAGGCGATAGAGCCGTTCTTGGTCAGGTGCTGCATATCTTTCAGTCACAGCTTGGACTATGTTGCGCAGATTGTCGCCTCGAAAAACGAGATTTCAGGTGTCGATAAATCAACTTGGTCAAGAGCAATTCACAAGTCGTTGGCACGAAACGTTCCAACTGGGCACGACTTTGAGGTTAGCTGGAGCTTATGGCTCGCAGAGCAACTCAAGCTCCCTCTTGATGAAAAGATTTTCGAGGCCATTTTCGAGAAGTGCAACTCTTTTCCAATGATCACAGCTTTAAGCGTACATAAAAAATCGCAGATGAGCTGCAAACTTCCAAAAGAGACAATAATCTCTAGACTGGGCGAGAAACCTTGTCTCGGCCCACATTGGTTACTGGCGCTTGAAGGCGACCGGCAGTTTGGATTAAAAATAAAAACAAAGAATTTACAAGGACACGAATTTTTTAAATCTCTATATGATGAAAATGTTTCGTTTTACGATTCAGAGTATAGCATCTTTGGTGATGATCCCGAAGCAACCCCAGCAATTAAGAAGCTAGATGGGTATGACGAGGATGACGACAATGACGACGATAGTTCTGGTCCAGCCCTAATACAGTGGTGACGTCTCACCTGTTGGCTCGCGCAGTCGACCCGTCGTCTAGAGGAATTTGGCGACGGTCGGATCGTCAGCATGAAGAATGGCCTGCGGCGATCCGGCCTCGCTAATCCCCATCTTCAGCGCCTGGATGAAGGCCCTCCTGCGGGGGTGTCGACCTTGCCGGACTGGCGCATGCGCCTCTTGTCGCCTCTGCTTCATGAACTGGAGCTCGCGCGACCTGATCCTCCCCCGTGAACGGTAGGATTTGGCGCTCGCCGCCCTTGCTTCGCGGAGGCACACACGGCCGCCCGATCCGCCGATCCCCGGATAAAAGAGGCAGGCATTTCAATCCGTTGCGATCCCTCACCAGCCAGGCCGCGCGCGCAATCCTGTCCCCCTCCCCAAAAACCCTGGCCATACTTCCGCGGTTGGAACGGAGGCCGCGATGGCAGGCTGGAGGAACAGGGAGGTCGAGCGGGAGCGGATGCTTCTGGAGCGCATCGTGGCGCTGCTCGTTGCGCTCGCCGGCTTGGCGGACCTTGCCGCCTGCGCTTCATCCCGCCGGCGCCGGGAGGTTCTGGAAATCCTGTTCGACGGCGAGGAAGTGGCGCGCGACATGATCGCCGGGCTCGCCGGCCTGCCGCCCGAGCCTGAAGACGCGGGTCTGCAGCCCCAGCCCGAAAATGCCGGCCTGCGGCCCCAGCCTGAAAGTGCCGGCCTGCCGCTCCGGCCCGAAAATGCCGGCCTGCGGCCCCGGTCGAAGGACGCGTTCTCGGCGGCGGACGGGATGTCCAATTCGGCCGACGACGCCCGCCGGCTCGCAACGACCTTCCGGGTGCTGGCGCTGGTGCTTCACACGCTGATCGAGGACGCGCGGCGGCCTCAGTTGTCGCCCATCTTGAGCGCCTGGATGAAGGCTTCCTGCGGGATGTCGACCTTGCCGAACTGGCGCATCCGCTTCTTGCCCTCCTTCTGCTTCTCCAGCAGCTTGCGCTTGCGGGTGACGTCGCCGCCGTAGCATTTCGCCGTCACGTCCTTGCGAAGCGCGGAAATGGTCTCGCGGGCGATGATGCGGCCGCCGATCGCGGCCTGGATCGGGATCTTGAACATGTGCTGCGGGATCAGCTCCTTGAGCTTCTCGCACATGGCACGGCCGCGCTTCTCCGCGGCCGAGCGATGCACCAGCATGGACAGCGCGTCGACCGGCTCGTCATTGACCAGGATCGACATCTTGACCAGGTCGCCCTCGCGATAGTCGGTGAGGTGGTAGTCGAAGGAGGCATAGCCCTTGGAGATCGACTTCAGCCGGTCGTAGAAGTCGAACACGACCTCGTTGAGCGGCAGGTCGTAGACCAGCATGGCGCGCTTGCCGACATAGGAGAGATCGGCCTGGATGCCGCGCCGGTCCTGGCAGAGCTTCAGGATGCCGCCGAGATAGTCGTCGGGGGTGAGGATGGTGGCGCGGATCCACGGCTCCTCGATCGCGTCGATCTTGACCACGTCGGGCATGTCGGCCGGGTTGTGCAGTTCCTTCACCGTGCCGTCGGTGAGCGCCATGCGGTAGACGACCGACGGCGCAGTGGCGATGAGGTCGAGGTCGAACTCGCGCTCCAGCCGCTCCTGGATGATCTCGAGGTGGAGCAGCCCGAGGAAGCCGCAGCGGAAGCCGAAGCCCAGCGCGGCCGAGGTCTCCAT
>JAEWED010000043.1 GCA_023389745.1 Actinomycetes bacterium | reverse complement strand
CGCGGGCGGGCCGCGACACCGGGTGGCGCTGCCAGCCCTCGGTTCCTCGTCCGTCGTGTCGAAGTGGCGCAGGCGCCGGTCAGTCGCCGGAGCCCTCGCCGGCGGGAGCGTCCTCCGGCGGAGCCGGCGGGGCGTCGGCACCGTCCTGGGCACCGTCGCGGCGGCGCTCACCGCGGGTCGGCGGCGTGGCGTTCACCTGCTCGGTCACCCGCTCGGTGAGCTCCGCGAGCCGCTCGTCGGCCTCCTCGCGGGTGAGGTCACCCGCGGTCACCTTCGCCTCGATCTTCTCGGTCCGCTCGGCGACGATGGCGGCGATCACGGTGTCGATCGCGACACCCTTGTCCTCGGCCACCTGGGCGATGGACTTCCCGGCTCGCAGCTCGGTGCGCAGCTCGTCGACCGAGATGCCGAGCGCGTCGGCAGCCGCCTCACCACCGAACCATCCACCGCCGTGACCGCCACGACCGCCGTGACCTCCCGGTCCTCTCCCACCCGGACGATCGCCGGGCGATCGATCGGCGAGCAGACGCTCGATCACCTTGTCCGCCTGCTCCTGGGTGATGGTGCCGTCCTCGACGAGCGGCGCCAAGGTCTCCTGCAGGTGGGCCGAGCGATCCGGGCGCTCGCCCTTGGGTGCCTCCGCCTCCACCGGCGCCGTGGTCGTGCTGCTCTCCTGAGCGCCCGACACACCGCTCGATCCGAGGACCGCTCCTGCGACGCCTCCACCGAGCAATCCGGCCGCCAGCCCCGCGGCGACGACCGACTTCTTCATCCTGTTCATCCGACCTGCTCCTCTGCTGTCGATGTCCACTGGCCTGTCGATGTCCAGAAGAGTGTCGGCAGCCAAGTTGAAAGTTCGCTGGGAACCAGCGGCGAACCTGCGCAGTCCTCAGGTGGGGCGTGCCAGCGCTGCGAACCGGGACAGCACGGCTCGTCGAGCAGGGGCCAGCCGTTCGAGCGCCGCGGCGCTGCCGGCCAGGATCGTCTCGGCGCCTCCGTCGACCGTCGCAGCGTCCTCGGGGAAGGCCGCCACGAAACGACGGACCGCGGCGTCGTCGACCTCGAGGTGGAACTGCAGGCCCCAGGCCGCGTCGCCCACACGAACCGCCTGATGCGCGTAGCGGTCCGAACCGGCGAGCAGGACCGAGCCCGCGGGCAGGTCGAAGGTCTCGCCGTGCCAGTGCAGGACCTCGACGTCGGGGCCGACGCCGGCGAAGAGCGGGTCCGACGTCGCCGCGTCGTGCAGGCGGATCGGACCCCAGCCGATCTCGGCCTCGGGTCCTGCGCTGATCCCGGCCCCGGCAGCGACCGCCAGCAGCTGTGCCCCGAGGCAGACGCCCAGCGTCGGTGTGCCCCGGTCGAGTGCGTCGGCGAGCAGCGCGATCTCGTCGCGTCGCGACGGGAAGCCCTCGTCGCTCGCCGCCGACATCGGTCCGCCGAGCACGACCAGCGCGTCGTGACCGCCGATCGTCGAGGGCAGCGGCTGCCCCAGATCGACCCGCACCAGGTCGATCTCGCACCCTTCGTCGATCAGGGCCGCGCCCAGGAGCGACGGCTGTTCGGGTTCGAGGTGCTGCACCACCAGGACCGGCATCCCGACACTGTTCCACCGATCGACCCCCTTCCAGGACCCCGTGACCTTGGACCCTGTTGTCGTCGACGCCGGTTCCGTAGCGTTGGTCCCGAGTGACGACGAAGCACTCCGGGAGGAACCGACCATGGTCATCGACGACACCGCCGACACCCCCAGCCACACCGGCACCGCAGCAGAGGCCGATCATGTGATCCCGCTGCGGCGCAGCACGATCGACCGGGTGCTGATCGGCTTCGGCGTGATCACCACCGCCGTCCTGCTCGCAGCCGGCGGCCTGCTGATGTGGGGTGCGAACTTCTCCGACGACTACGTGCACCGCGAGCTCTCGTCGCAGAACGTGTTCTTCCCGGACCGTGCGGCGCTCGAGGGCGAGGGCCGTGACGACCTGGTCCAGTACGCGGGTGAACAGGTCACCACCGGCAAGCAGGCCGAGGCCTACGCGAGCTACATCGACGGTCACCTCGCCGGCATCGCGGACGGCAAGACCTACTCCGAGATCGACGACCGCGGTGCCGCAGAGGCGGTGACCGCTGCCGAGGAAGCGGGAGCCGACCCAGCGGAGATCGCCGAGCTGCAGGCGACGGCCGATCAGCTGAAGGCCCAGCGCGACACCCTCTTCAAGGGCGAGACGCTGCGTGGCCTGCTCCTGTCGAGCTACGCCTGGGCGACCATCGGCACCATCGCCGGGATCGCCGCCTGGGTTGCCTTCGCCGGCGCACTGCTCATGGCGATCCTGACCGTCGCCGGTGTGGTCCACCTGCGCCGCATGACCGCCGCCTGAGCGGGCGGTGCCCGACCCGCACGTCCTGAGCTGAGCGGCTGCTCGACCGATGGTCGGGCCGCCGCAACAGCGGCCCGCCGCCGTCCGGTACCGTCCGGACGGCGGCGTCGCGTACCGTCGTCCACAGCGGTCCCCGTGGCCGCGTCGACTCGACCCGGAGCCGAACCGCGTGGACGCACCGACTGCAGACCAGAGACCCCACGGCAGCGCCGGGCCCGACGAGCTGCGCCAGCTGCTGGGCGCCGTCATGGTCATCGGCTCCGAGCTCGAGCTCGCCACCGTCCTGCGTCGCATCGCCGAGACCGCCACCGCGCTGGTCGGCGCCGACTTCGGAGCGCTCGGCGTGCTCGATGCCGAGCGCGTCGGGCTGAGCGACTTCATCGCCGTCGGCCTCGACCCGGTCACCCGTGCCGAGATCGGCGAGCTCCCGCGTGGCCACGGCATCCTCGGGCGGCTCATCACCGATCCGCGTCCGCTGCGGCTGCCGGACCTGTCGCTGCACCCCGACAGCTGCGGCTTCCCGCCGCATCACCCCCACATGACGTCGTTCCTGGGTGCCCCGGTGCTCATCCGCGGCCAGGCGTTCGGCAACCTGTACCTCTGTGACAAGGCCGGCGGGGGCGTCTTCACCGACGCCGACGAGGAGCTCGTCGTCACCCTCGCCAGCGCGGCGGGCATCGCGATCGACAACGCCCGCCTGCACGCCCGGGTCGCCGACGTCATGGTCATGGAGGACCGCGACCGCATCGCGCGGGACCTGCACGACACCGTGATCCAGCGCCTCTTCGCGATCGGGCTCAGCCTCGAGAGCGCCGCGCGGCTGTCCGAGGACCCGCGCGCCGCCGAGCGCATGCAGGTCGCGGTCGACGATCTGGACACGACGATCAAGGAGATCCGCACGGCGATCTTCGAGCTCCACTCGAGCCGGTCACCCGTCGCGTCGACCCGCCAGTCCGTGCTCGACCTGGTGTCCGAGGCCGCTCGGAACCTGGGGTTCGACCCGACGACGCGCTTCGACGGACCGATCGACACCGTCGTCGTCGACGACCTGGCCGTGCACGCGCTCGCGGTGCTGCGCGAGGCGCTCGCCAACGTCACCCGCCACGCCCGCGCCCGCTCGGTCGAGGTGCGGGTCACCGCGGACACCGACCGGTTGCTGCTCGAGGTGGTCGACGACGGCGTCGGCCCACCGGACGATCCCGACGTCGCCGGCCACGGTCTCCGGAACATGCAGGACCGGGCCGCCGAGGTCGGCGGCACCTGCGAGCTGCTGGGCGGCGACGTCGGCGCGGTCCTCCGGTGGACCGCACCGCTGCGATGAGCCCCGGGTCCGCCCCCGGGGCAGGGGCAGGGGCAGGGGCAGGGGCAGGGGCAGGGGCA
>JAEWED010000137.1 GCA_023389745.1 Actinomycetes bacterium | reverse complement strand
GTGGTCCACACCGCTGGGCGAGACCTGGTCCCACGACGGTCGCTTCTGGCCCGTCGTCGACTCGCCAGCGCTGCCGAAGCCAGCGCAGGCCGCGCCGCCGATCATCATCGGAGGCTTCGGCCCGAAGCGCACCCCTGCCCTGGTCGCCCGCTTCGCCGCGGAGTTCAACGTGCCGTTCGCCTCGGTCGAGGTCACGACCGACCTGCAGCAGGGCATCAACTCGGCGTGCGGCGCGATCAACCGCGACCCGTCGACGGTGCTGCGTTCGGCGGCGCAGGTCGTGTGCTGCGGTGTCGACGAGGCCGAGATCGCACGGCGCGCCGCGGCGATCGGCCGCGAGCCCGCGGAGCTGCGCGAGAACGGCCTGGCGGGTACACCCGCCGAGCTGCTCGACAAGCTGTCGCAGTTCGCTGCTGCGGGCATCTCGCGGATCTACCTGCAGGTCCTCGACATGGACGACCTGGAGCACCTCGACCTGATCGCCGCCGAAGTGCTCTCGCACACCGGGAGCTACTGATGTCCGACGCACCCGAGACCGCCGACGCCGAGAGCCCCCGCACCGAGGCCCGCCACGAGGGTCAGATGGGCCGCCACGACAAGCTGCCGGTGCGGATGCTGAACGACCGGCTGCTGGTGAAGCTCGACACCGCGGACGAGGAGCGACGCTCCAGCGGCGGCATCCTGATCCCGGCGACCGCGCAGATGGGCAAGCGCCTCTCGTGGGCCGAGGTCCGGGCGGTGGGCCCCAACGTGCGAGCCGTCCAGGAGGGCGACCGGGTGCTCTTCAACCCGGAAGACGTCTACGAGGTCGAGGTCCGCGTCGAGACGTTCATCATCCTGCGCGAACGCGACATCCACGCGGTCGCCGCCGAGCGCCTCGAAGAGGGTCACACCGGCCTGTACCTCTGACGGGGCAACCTCTCCGCGCGCCCCTCCGCGCCGGCGGCGACGTTCGCCGTGGCACAGCGGAACCGGTTTCGGTCGACCCCGCACGCGCTCCTACGATGAGGGCATGTCCGAAGCGCCTGCCGTCACTCCGATCCCGATCCGGACCGACGAGCTCGACCTCGTCGTCTACAACGACGACGGCCTGGTCCCCGCCATCGTGCAGGACGTCGAGACCAAGGCCGTGCTGATGATGGCCTGGATGAACGCCGAGACCCTGCGCATGAGCCTGGAGCAGGGGCGCACGGTCTTCTGGTCCCGGTCTCGTTCCGAGGTGTGGCGCAAGGGCGACACCTCGGGTGACCGGCAGTTCATCCGCACCGCCAGCTACGACTGCGACGGCGACACGCTGCTGTTCCAGGTCGAACAGGAGGGCAACGGCGCCTGCCACACCGGCGCCTACAGCTGCTTCTTCCGAGACTTCGGAGCATGAGCACGGCGAGTCCCGATCGCGAGACGTTCCGACGGCTGGCGAGGACCCACCGGGTCGTCCCCGTCTGGCGCACCCTGCTCGCCGACATGACCACCCCTGTCGCTGCGTTCAGTCGACTCTGCGGCGACGACACCGAAGGTCGCCCCGGCTTCCTGCTCGAGTCGGTCGACCACGGCGGCCGTTGGAGCCGCTGGTCCTTCGTGGGTCGTGACCCCAAGGCCAAGATCGTGTCGCGCCACGGCGTCGTGACCGTGACCGGCGAGCTGCCCGTCGACCTCGCCGAGGGCGCCGGCGTGCTCGACACCCTCGAAGGGCTCGTCGAGCACTACCGGGCGCCGTCGCTCGACCAGCTGGGCCCCGGCGGCGAGCAGCTGCCGCCGCTGCACTCGGGGGTCATCGGGTACCTGGGCTACGACGTCGTCCGAGAGGTCGAACGACTGCCCGACGCCCCGACCGACGACCGGGGTTGGCCCGACGCGGTGCTGTCGATCATCGGTGAGCTCGCCGCCTACGACCACTGGAGCCAGCAGGCCACCCTGATCGTCAGCGGCTTCGTCGACGAGGGTGCCGACGACGCGGCGATCGACGCCGAGTACGACCGCGCCCTCGCAGCGCTCGACCAGATGGCCGCGGATGGCGCGCAGCCCCTCGACGAGCCGCTCGTCGAGGCGCCGGTCGCCGGCGAGGTGCCCGACGTCGTGTCGTCGATGGCGCCCGGCATGTACGAGGCCGCGGTGAAGGCGGCGAAGGAGTACATCCTCTCGGGCGACATCTTCCAGGTCGTGCTGTCGCAGCGCTTCGACGTCGACATCGACGCCGACCCGCTCGACGTCTATCGGGTGCTGCGCCGGATCAACCCGAGCCCGTACATGTACTACGTGCGTGAGGACGAGGTGACCCTCGTCGGCTGCTCGCCCGAGCCGATGGTGCAGCTGATCGACGACCGGGTGATCTCGCGACCGATCGCCGGCACGCGATTCCGTGGCCGGACCGACGAGCACGACCGCCAGCTCGCGGCGGAGCTCATCGAGCATCCCAAGGAGCGGGCCGAGCACATCATGCTGGTCGACCTGGCCCGCAACGACGTCGGGCGCGTCGTCGAGTTCGGCTCGTGCGGCGTCGACGAGCTCATGACCCTGGAGCGCTACAGCCACGTCATGCACCTGACGTCGCAGGTGTCGGGCCAGCTGGCCGCGGGTCGCACCCCGATCGACGTGCTCCGGGCGACGCTGCCCGCAGGCACCGTGTCGGGTGCGCCGAAGGTGCGGGCCATGGAGATCATCGACGAGCTCGAGCCGGTGCGTCGTGGGCCGTACGCCGGCGTCGTCGGCTACGTCGACTTCAGCGGCCGCATCGACACCGCGATCGCGATCCGGACCATGGTCGTCGACCCGCCGGGCCCCGACGGCCGCCGTCGTGCCTCGGTGCAGGCCGGGGCGGGGGTCGTCGCGGACTCGGTGCCCGCGGACGAGGAGCTCGAGACGCGCAACAAGGCCAAGGCGCTGCTGTGCGCGATCGAACCGGCCGAAGCGCTCACCGCGCAGCGCCGCGCTGCCCGTGCCGGCCGCTGACACCACACTGGTGAGGTGAGCGACGTGCTGGACGTGACCGAGAGCTACCTGGCGCTGCGACGTTCCGTCGCCGCGTTCGAGTACCACCGCGACGTGCTCCTGGTGAAGGGCGCCGACGCCGTGACGTTCCTGCAGGGCCAGCTGTCGGCCGACGTGGCGGCACTGGCGGTGGGCGCACAGACCTGGACGCTGCTGCTGCAGCCCCAGGGCAAGGTGGTCGCCTGGTTGCGGGCCTCGCGGGTCGCCTCGGACCAGGTGGTGCTCGACGTCGACGGGGGAGCGGGCGATGCGGTCGTGGAGCGCCTCGAGCGCTTCAAGCTCCGCGTCGACGCCACGATCGAACGGCTCGAGTGGCGCTGCGTCGCCCTGCGCGGCCCCGCGACGGAGACCGTCGACCTCGCCGAGGTCGACGCAGCGATCGTCGCGCCGGTCGACTGGCGGGGCCTGCCCGGGGTCGACCTGCTCGGGCCTGCGGTCGAGCTGCCCGAGAGCGTGCCGGTGAGCCACATCCAGGCGGTGCACAACGTTCGGGTCGAACAGGGCTGGCCGGCGATGGGGCACGAGCTCGACGAGTCGGTGATCCCCGGCGAAGCAGGGCAGTGGCTCGTGGACGCTTCTGTCAGCTTCACCAAGGGCTGCTACACCGGCCAGGAGCTGGTCGCCCGCATCGACTCGCGCGGCAACAACACACCGCGCCACCTGCGCGGCCTCGTGCTCGGCACGAACGTGCTGCCACCGGTGGGGGCCGAGATCGTCGTCGACGGCGAGGCCCGCGGCACCATCACGAGCGTGGGGGAGTCCCTGGATCTGCGCGCCCCCGTGGCACTGGGCTTCGTGCACCGCTCCGTCGAGGTCCCGTGCGACGCGACGCTGCGGTGGACGTCGCCCGACGGCGCCGACGACGAGGTCGTGGCACCGGCGGCGGTCCGCGACCTGCCGCTGATCAGCGACTGACGCACCACCGGCCGGATGCGGCGCCACGGCTCCCTCCGTGGCCCCGTCCTACGATGGCGTCGTGGACCACTACGAGTCGCTGGGAGTCCGCAGCGACGCGAGCGCCGAGGAGATCAAGCGCGCCTACGTCGACCTCGCGCGCCGGCACCACCCGGACTTCCACACCACCGAGGACCCGGCCACGCGCCGCGACGCCGAACGTCGCATGCGAGAGGTCAACGCCGCCTGGCAGGTGCTGGGCGCCGAGACGTCGCGACAGGCTTACGACCGTGCCCGCAACGGCGGTGCGCCCGACGGCGGCCCGGTGATCCACCGTCCGTCGAGCGCCTTCACCCCGTACTTCGACGAGGACGAGGACGACGACGACTCCTGGCGCTTCGAGCCCGACGAGGGCGATCCGGCGACGGCCCCGCCACGAGCGCTGCTCATCGCGCCACCGGCGCTGTTCGTCCTGGGTGTCGTGCTCGTGGTGGTGAGCCTCACCACCGGCATCGACGCGTTGACCGCGCTCGGCTTGGCCTGCCTGGGCTTCTCGGCGCTGTGCTTCGTCGGTGCCCCGGTCGTCGCGATGTTCCGCAGCCAGATCGTGGAAGAGCGGTCGCGGAGCCGGCACTAGCGTCAGCGGCGATGGCCACCTATCTCGACCGGATCCTCGAGGCGCACCGGGCCCGCGCCGCGGCGGACGACCGCCGCACCGACCAGCTCGTCGAACGCTGCAACGACCTCGGCCCCACCAGGGGGTTCCGAGCGGCGCTCGCGACCGGCGACCGACTGCGGGTGATCTCCGAGGTCAAGCGGCGCTCCCCGTCGAAGGGCGACCTGGCCATCGACCTCGATCCCGCCGCACTCGCCGTGCAGTACCGCGACGGTGGGGCGAGCTGCCTGTCGGTGCTCACCGACGAGGACCACTTCGGCGGCTCGGCTGCCGACCTGGCCGCCGCCCGGGGCGCGGTCGAGCTGCCGGTGCTGCGCAAGGACTTCACCGTGAGCGCCAACGACGTCGTCGACGCCCGCCTCATGGGGGCCGACTGCGTGCTGCTCATCGCCGCGGCGCTCGACGACGCCGAGCTGCGGGACTTCGCCGCGCTCGCCGACCAGATCGGTCTGGACGCCCTCGTCGAGGTGCACGACGAGGCGGAGCTCGAACGTGCGGTCGCGCACACCGGGACACGGCTCGTCGGTGTGAACCAGCGGGACCTGGTCACCTTCCAGGTCGACCAGGCACGCGCGGTCCGCGTCGCCGCCGAGATGCCCGACGACACCGTGCGGGTCGCCGAGTCCGGTGTCCGTGGACGCGACGACGCACTGGCGCTCGCCGCCGCCGGCTACCACGCGGTGCTGGTGGGCGAGCACCTGGTGACATCCGAGGACCCCTCGGCAGCACTCGACGCACTACGGGTCGGGACTCCGTAACCCTCCACGGACGGTGGGGCGGCGACCGGTAGCCTTCCCGGCGTGTTCATCAAGATCTGCGGTGTCACCAACGAGGAGGACGCGCTCATGGCCGTCGGCCTCGGCGCGGACGCCATCGGGTTCGTCTTCGCTCCGAGCCCCCGTCAGGTGACCGCAGGCCAGGTGCGCGACATCGTGCGGCGTCTGCCGTCGGAGATCCTCACCGTCGGGGTGTTCCGCGACCAGTCCCCGCAGTTCGTGATCGACACCGTGCAGACCGCCGGTCTGCGGGGCGCGCAGCTGCACGGCCACGAGACCCCGGCCGACGCCGCCGAGGTGCGGCCCTACGTGCAGGCGCTGATCGTGGCGTTCCCCGCGGGTGATCCGGGCCTGGCGAAGGTCGACGACTACGGCGCCGACGCGATCCTGCTGGACTCACCAGCGCCGGGCTCGGGCCAGATGTTCGACTGGTCCCTGACCGACGGCGTACCGATCAACCGTCGGTTGCTGCTCGCTGGTGGGCTCGGCCCCGACAACGTGGCCACGGCGGTCGCCCGGGTCCGGCCATGGGGCGTCGACGTCTCCACCGGCGTCCAGGTCGACGGCGACCCGAGCCGCAAGGACGCGCTCAAGGTGCAGGCGTTCATCCACGCCGCTCGTGGCGCCGCCAAGGACCACGAGGACCGCACGCCGGAGCGTGACGGCCCCTTCGACTGGGGTGAGCTGGGCATCTGAGGACACTCGCCGGATCTCGTTTCGGTGGGGCACTCCGCGAGCGGTACCTTGCCATCGTGATCGACACGATGGGCGACCCCGGCCAGGACGGGCGGTTCGGAGAGTTCGGCGGGACCTTCGTCCCCGAGACCCTGGTGCCGGCTCTGCAGGAGCTCGACGCCGCGTTCCGCGAGGCCTGGGTCGACCCCGGGTTCCGTGCCGAGCTCGACCACCTGCTCACCGAGTACGCCGGTCGTCCGAGCCCCCTGACCGAGTGCGAACGCCTGGGCGAGGAGCTCGGCTGTCGGATCTTCCTCAAGCGCGAGGACCTGAACCACACCGGGTCGCACAAGATCAACAACGTGCTCGGACAGGCGCTGCTCGCCCGCCGCATGGGCAAGACCCGCCTGGTCGCCGAGACCGGTGCGGGCCAGCACGGCGTCGCCACGGCGACCGCCGCGGCGCTGCTGGGCATGGAGTGCCTCGTCTACATGGGCGAGGTCGACATGGTGCGCCAGGAGCTCAACGTGTTCCGCATGCGCCTGCTCGGCGCCGAGGTCACCCCTGCGGTGTCGGGCAGCAGGACCCTCAAGGACGCCGTCAACGAGGCCATGCGCTACTGGGTCTCGGCGGTCGAGGACACGCACTACTGCCTGGGCTCGGTGATGGGTCCGCATCCGTACCCGTGGATGGTCCGTGAGTTCCATCGGGTGATCGGCGACGAGGCGGCTGCCCAGTGCCGCGAACGACTCGGTCCGGACCACCCCACGGGGCGCCCCGATGTCGTCGTCGCGTGCGTCGGCGGCGGATCGAACGCCGCAGGGATCTTCTCGGGCTTCGCCGAGGACCACGACGTCGAGCTGATCGGCGTCGAGCCGGCCGGCGGCGCGGCGGTCGGCCACGGCGTGCCGGGCATCGTGCACGGCATGAAGTCGTACCTGATGCAGGACGAGTTCGGGCAGGTGCTCGAGGCCGAGTCGATTTCGGCGGGCCTGGACTACCCGGGTGTCGGCCCGGAGCACGCGCACCTCGCCGCGACGAAGCGTGCCTCGTACGAACCGGTCAGCGACGCCGAGGTCATCGAGGCCTTCAAGCTGCTGTCGCGCACCGAGGGCATCATCCCGGCGCTGGAGTCGGCACACGCCGTCGCCTGGGTGTCACGCGAGCGGGCTCGGCTGAAGGGCCGCACGGTCGTGGTGAACCTGTCGGGTCGCGGTGACAAGGACGTGGCGCAGATGATGGACATCCTCGGAGGCGAGCTGTGACCGCGCTGGATCCGACCACCTGGTTGCCCGGTGGTGGCCTGGGCGCGTCGCTCGAGCACCGCATCGCCAGCGGCGGGAAGTGCCTGGTGCCGTACCTGACCGGTGGGCTCGACGGCTGGACGACCATGCTGTCCGCCGTCGCCGAGGCCGGCGCCGACGGCATCGAGGTCGGCATCCCGTTCTCGGACCCGGTGATGGACGGGCCGGTGATCCAGGAGGCGTCGGACCGAGCGCTCGCCGCGGGGGCGACGCCGCCCGGCATCCTCGACGAGCTCGCCCGCCTCGATGTCGACGTGCCGCTCGCGGTGATGACCTACGTGAACCTGGTCTACCGGTTCGGCTACGAGCGCTTCGCCCAGACGCTGGTCGAGTCGTCGGTGTCGGCAGCGATCCTGCCGGACCTGCCGCTCGAGGAGGCGGGGGAGTGGTGCGAGCTGGCGGACGCGGCCGGCGTCGAGACCGTCATGCTCGCCGCGCCGACCGCGTCGGACGAACGACTCGAGCGGGTCGTCGCCCGCGCTCGGGGGTTCGTGTACGCGGTCGGCCTGCTCGGCATCACCGGCGAGCGCGAGCAGCTCGCTGCGTCCGCTCGCGTGATCGCCGAGCGGACCAAGGCGCTGACGTCGCGACCCGTCCTGGTCGGCGTGGGCATCTCGACACCGGAGCAGGCGGTCGAGGTCTGCGAGGTCGCGGACGGCGTCGTGGTCGGTTCCGCGGTCGTGCGACGCGCGCTCGAAACCGGTTCCCCGGACGCGGTCGCGGAGCTCGTCGGATCGTTCCGCGACGCGCTCGACCGCGGCTGACACCACCCCGGCGCGCGCGGCCACCGCGCGAGAACCCAGTGATTTCAAGGGTTCCTGTTCGCATTTGGCGTAGGATCGTGGTAGTTACATCAATGGAATTTGGCGTCGGCCGACGTCAACGCACTCGTGAGGTCGTTCCTCGCGGGAGGATCGACCAGGAGGTATCCACATGAACAAGACCGAACTCATCGAGACCATCGCCCAGCGCACCGACATCGCGAAGAAGGACGTCCAGTCCGTGCTCGACACGTTCGAGGAGATCGCGGGCGACGTGGTGGCCAAGGGCAAGGAGACCCTGACCATCCCCGGCTTCCTGAAGTTCGAGCAGACCCACCGTGCCGCTCGCACGGGCCGCAACCCGCAGACGGGCGAGACGCTGCAGGTCGCCGCGACCAACGCTGCCAAGGTCACCGCTGGCGCCAAGCTCAAGAACCGCGCCAAGACCGGCAAGTGATCTGACCGCCCGCTCGGCCGCTGGGGTCCGAGCGAGCGGTGCTGAAGCAATCGAACGGGGCCGTCCCTGCGGGGGCGGCCCCGTTCGCGTCCCCCTGCACGGGCGGAGGGCTGTCCATAGCCGTGACAGGTGACATCACAACGTTCTCGCGCCGCGTATCATCGGCGTATGGCACAGCTCACGGTCGGCGACAGGGCACCCGCATTCGGACTCAAGGACCAGACGGGCGCCACGGTGCGGCTCTCCTCGTTCAAGGGGCGCAAGGTGCTCGTGTTCTTCTACCCGAAGGCCGACACGCCGGGCTGCACCACGCAGGCCTGCGGACTGCGCGACGTGGCGGCCGAGATCGGCGACACCGTCGTCATCGGCATCAGCCCCGACCAGCCCGAGAAGCTCGCCCGCTTCGACGCCAAGCACGAGCTGGGCTTCACCCTGCTGTCGGACCCGGAGCACGCCACCGCCGAGAAGTACGGCGTGTGGGGCGAGAAGAAGCTCTACGGCAAGGTGTACATGGGCATCATCCGCTCGTCGTTCCTGATCGACGAGTCGGGCAAGATCGAGCAGGCCTGGTACAAGATCAGCCCGAAGGACACCCCGCTCAAGCTGCTCAAGGCGCTCGACGCCTGAGGTTGGGACGGGGCAGCCGGGTCAGTCCCGGCGCTCGTCCGCGAGGCGCAGGCGCTCCTCGAACTCCTGGTCGGACTTCGACAGCGCCCACTTGCGGCCGGCCGCGATCAGGCCGAGCCCGATCGCGATGAGGATGATCCAGCGGAGCTTGTGCGATCCGCCCTCGTTCTGGTTCGAGTTGTCAGCCATGGGCGTCAGGGTAGAGCGTGCCGACGGAGTAGGGTTCGACCCCTGGCCCGGGTGGCGGAATGGCAGACGCGGCGGACTCAAAATCCGCTGTCCGAAAGGGCGTGTGGGTTCAAGTCCCACCCCGGGCACTCAGGAGAGCGGGAGAGTCGGCCGAGGGCGGAACCGCCTCACGAAATCCGCTCTGGATCCGGGGCGTGCGCCCCGAATCCAGGCAGAGATCGGGCCTCGTGCTACTTGACGACGGCCGACCAGTACCGGTCGGTCAGGCGGTCGTTCTCGAAGCCGAACAGCACGAGCTGGTAGCAGTCGTTCGCTTCCCACGTCTGCTCGTAGCTGTAGGTCTCCCAGACCTCGCCGCCGGAGAACTCGAGGCGCTCCTCGAGCACCAGGCGCTTGTTGCCGATCGCCGCCTGCACCTGCGCACGCGTCATCCCGTTCACCACGACGTTGTTCTGCGCCTCGGTGATCGGGTCGCAGGTCGGCTGCGGCGGGGGAGGCGCCGGCTCACACGCGGCGAGTGGCGCGGCGAGCGCCAGCAACCCCACTGCGGTCAGACGTCGGACGTTGGTCGTGGACTTCCTCTTGGTTCCCATGCCCCAGCATCGGCCGAGGTGGGTGACTTCTACAACTATTCCCTCCGCAGGGGCGATCTCCGTCTCGGATCGAGGGTGGTCACACCGAGTCCGAGTCGGATGTCGGTGGGGGGCGAGCAGATCGACTGAGAAGATCGATCCGCTGAGGCCACGAGTCACGTGACTACATTCAGCGGATGTCGATCCTGGCCCAGCTCTCCACCGGCTCGGCGACCTCGAGTGCGGAGGTGAGCCCCGCGGCGTTGGCGATCCTCACCGTCGTCTCGCTCGGGGCGTGGCTCCTCCTCATCGCCTCGATGTGGCGGGTCTTCACCAAGGCGGGGCAGCCCGGCTGGCACGCGATCATCCCGTTCCTGAACACCTGGACGCTGGTCAAGGTGGCCGGGAAGCCGGAGTGGTGGTTCTTCCTCTTCTTCGTCCCGTGCGTGAACTCGATCGTCGGGTTCGTGGTCCTCTACGAGGTGGCCAGGGCGTTCGGACGCAGCACGGGGTTCAGCGTCGGCACGGCGCTGCTCTCACCGATCTTCTTCCCGATCCTCGCCTTCGGCTCCTCGGAGCACCTGGCGACCGAGCGTCGTCACGACCGGGAGCGACGCGCCCAGACGCCCTACCCCTCGACGCCCTACAGCCAGCCGGCCTACGCGCAGCCGCAGGGCTGGTCCCCCGGGGCGTCGGTTCCACCGATGGTGGGCTCGACGCCCAACTCGAACCCGTGGCCGACCCCCGGCGCGGCAGGCACCAAGCCGCTGGGCCGCACCGCGACACCGCCGCCGATCAGTCCGATGCCGGAGCTCGCGACCCCGACCGCGCCAGCTGCCCCGATCGCGCCAACGGCACCGACCGCACCGGCTGCCCCGATCGCGCCAACCGCACCGGCCGTTCCTCCGCCACCGGTCCCCGTGGCGCCGGCGGTGCCGGTGGCGGGTTGGTACGAGGACCCGGCAGGTTCCGGCCGGCTTCGGTACTGGGACGGCGCCGCCTGGACCGAGCACCTGCACTGACATCGACGAGCGACCGGGCCCCGGGCCCGGTGGCCGTCGCGACGATCAGACGAGGTAGCGGTCGCGCAGCGCGCCGATCTCGTCGCGGTCCAGGCCGAGGCCGTCGCCGAAGTACCCCTCGATCGACCCGAAGGTGAGCTGCACCTCGTCGATCGCCGCGTCCAGGTACGAGCGGTCGACCATGAACACCGGCTCCAGCAGCTCGGGGTCGCCGCCCGCTGCCGCGAACTGGTCGATGATCGGTCGGAACGACTCGACGACCGGTCGGCTGGAGAGCAGGTAGTCGGCGAGCACGTCGTCGTAGGGCACGCCGAGCAGCGTCAGCAGCGCCGCCGCGGCCCAGCCGGTGCGATCCTTGCCGGCGGTGCAGTGGAACAGCGCCACGTCCGAGCGGGCGGCCAGGTCGCGGTAGAGCGATCGGTAGGCGTCCTGCGCGCTCGCCAGGGTGACGAGGCCCCGATACGTCGACAGGTAGTGGGCGTTGATGTCGCCGCTGCGCAGCACCGCATCCGCGGCGATCGGATCGGTGAAGAGGTCCTCGAGGTGCGCGGCGAGGCTCGATTCGGCGCCGGCGAGCACGTCGAGGTGCACCACGTCGACCCCCGGCGGCAGCCGGTCGGGCAGGTGGGTGGCCTCGCCGAGCGTGCGCAGGTCGTACACGACGGCCAGCCCCAGGTCCTCGAGCATCGCCGTGTGCTCGTCCGCATGGTCGAGCTGGCCGGAGCGGTACAGCTGGCCGCTGCGCACCGTGCGGCCCTCGACGGTCCGCTGACCGCCGACGTCGCGCAGGTTGGTGATGCCCGGGATGTCGAGGGGTGGCGTGGAGTGCTCGTCGGTGCTCATCGACGCTGGACGCTATCGCCGCACGCCGCCACCCACGGACTCCGAGATCCCGTGACCCGGGGGCGGGACAGGGGCCTATCTCCCGGAGGCCCGCATCACGGCGGCGATGTCGTCGGCGCCGGCGGCACCCAGATCCTCGAGTGCGACCGGCAGGGGAAGCCGCCAGTTCGGGTACTCGTCGACGGTGCCCGGCAGGTTCGGGCGGCGGGGCTCGGCGATCGCATCGTCGAGGGTGACCACCGCCAGGTCGCTGCCGCTCGCTGCGAGCCCTTCGTGTGCCCGGCGGCTCAGGTCCCCGACGTCGATCTCGTCGTCGGGGTCGACGCCGGCGATCGCCGCGAGACGAGCCCGCATGGTGGCCTCGGCCTCGGCGTCGGCGGGAAGGCCCGCGGCGACACGTGCTCGCTCGTCGTCGCCACTCCACAGTCCGGCGGTGGTCGGCAGGTCGTGGGTGGTGAGGGCAGCGAGCGAGTGCGCCGGCCACTGCGCCGGCGGATCGTCCTCGAACCAGGCGATGCGATAGCCGAAGACCGACCGCCGCGTCATCGCATCCCTGACCGACGGCTCGACGGTGCCCAGGTCCTCGCCGACCAGGCCCGCGTCCGCCCGGCAGGCCTCCATCATCGCCAGGTCGAGCAGCTCGACGACCGGGTCCGGGGAGTCGTCCGACGCGCCCTGGTACACGTAGCCGCCGTCGCGGGCGTCGCCGCCCGGCGGGATCCAGAACAGGCGGAACAACCCCATCACGTGGTCGACGCGCAGCGCGGCGCAGTGGGCGACGCTGCGTCGCAGGGTGTCGATCCACGGGGCGTAGCCAGCCGCTCGCAGCTTCCAGGGGATGTACGGCGGGAGCCCCCAGTCCTGACCCAGCGGGCCGAGGTCGTCGGGCGGCGCGCCGATCGAGCAGTCGAGGGCGAGCAGGTCCTGGTCGATCCAGGCATCCGAGCCGGACGGGTCGAAGCCGACGGGCAGATCCGCGATCAGACCGGCGCCGGCTCCGGCGGCGGTGGCCAGCTGCACCTCGGTCTCGACCTGCAGCCAGCGCCAGAAGTCGACCCGGTCACGATGCGCCTCGGCGAACGCAGCGACGGTCGGCAGGTCGGGGTGCCGGTGCTGCTCGGGCCAGTCGAGCCAGCCGCTGCCGTGGTGCT
This sequence comes from Actinomycetes bacterium, assembly GCA_023389745.1. Classification (GTDB taxonomy): domain Bacteria; phylum Actinomycetota; class Acidimicrobiia; order Acidimicrobiales; family Microtrichaceae; genus JAFAFN01. Next base: position 16,755 of record JAEWED010000137.1, on the reverse strand, counting down.
CGGCGAGCGCGCAGAACAGCGCGTGCTGGTCGGCCAGGGGGTCGTCGGGCCAGTGGCGTCGGATCGCCCCGACGTCTCGGAGCTGTGCCCAGATGTCCTCGAGCGCGTCGAGCTTGACCCGCCAGACCTGGTCGCGGTCGATGCGCTCGGACGAGTTGAGCGCCATGCCGGCGGCCGCCGCCCGCTCCAGGTCCGAGCCGATCGACCGCGCGCCGTGCACGGCGGTGACGTCGAGGTACAACGGCGACAGGAACCGCCGCGACGACGCGTAGTAGGGCGAGGGCTGCTGGTGGGCGAGCGGCAGCGATGCTCCCAACGGGTTGTGGGCGAGCAGCGAGGCTCCCGACGACTGCGCCCACTGCGCGAGCCGTGCCAGGTCGCCCAGATCGCCCTGGCCCCAACTCGTTCGGGAGCGGGTCGCATAGAGCTGCGTGGACCAGCCCCAGGTCCGCCCCGGTCCGGGCACGCACGACGGCACCACGAACAACGTGGTGGTGGGGCCACCGTCCTCGGGCACCAGTCGGTGCACGCCGAGGGGCAGGTCCGGATCGAGCTCGTGGACCGGGCCGATCGTCGAGCCGTCCTCGAGCTCGAGCACGCAGCCGGACCACAGCGGGTGGCGCTCACCACGTCGCACGAACCAGTGCAGCGGCGCGGCAGGCGGACCCTCGGGGTGGAGCTCGGCGCCCTGCGCGGCCTGCAGGGCCGCTCGCGTCCCGGGATCGACGACGTGCCACCGTCCGTCGGTCCCCGTCCAGCCGTCCGCGACGTTCCAGGCGTCCATCGGGGTCATCTCCGAAGTGTGCCCCACCCGTAGGATGTCGACGTGTCCTTCCTGATCGAACGACGTCTCCGAGCCGTGGGGCGACGACTGTCGTCGTTGCGACAGGAGCTCACGATCACCGACGAGCAGCTCGAGCATCTGGCGGACATCACCGACGACTCACGTATCCGGGCGATGGTCTCCGAGACCCCGTTGGCCGACGAGGAGCACCGCGACGCCGAGCGGACCTCGAGCGCGATGGCCCGCCACCGGACCGACCTGATCCAGTCGATCGCCCGGCTCGAGGCCGAACAGGACGACCTGCTCGACAAGCTGTCGGCCAAACGGCGCTGAGCGAGCGCTGCAACGAGCGGGCGCTGCAACGAGCGAGCTCTGCAACGAGCGGGCTCTGCAACGTGCGAGAAACCCGGATGCAACATCGCCCGCCTACACTCGACCGTCCAGCAGTGATCGAGGTCCGCAGCAGGCCGCAGCAGGAACGAGGAAGGCAACGGTGCCGACCAGAGTCGTCGTCGCAGAAGACGAAGCCATCATTCGCATGGACCTCCGGGAGCTCCTGGAGGAAGAGGGGTACGAGGTGGTCGCCGAGTGCGGCCGTGGCGACGAGGCCGTCGCCCTCGTGCGCGAGCACCAGCCCGACGTCGCACTGCTCGACATCAAGATGCCGGGTCTCGACGGGATCTCGGCGGCCCGTGAGATCAACCAGGAGCACCTCACCGCAGTCGTCCTGGTCACGGCCTTCTCCCAGCGGGAGCTGATCGAGGAGGCCAGCGACGCCGGTGTGCACGGCTACGTCGTGAAGCCGTTCGAACGCCACGACCTCGCCCCGGCGATCGAGGTCGCCATCGCACGGTTCCGGGCGGAACGGGCGCTGCTCGACCAGATCCACGACGCCGAGGAGCGCCTCGAGACGCGGAAGCTGCTCGACCGGGCGAAGGGCCTGCTGATGGACCGGCACGGTCTCGACGAGCAGGCGGCGTTCGAGTTCCTGCAGAAGCAGGCGATGTCGTCGCGTCGTCAGATGCGGGTCGTCGCGGACGAGGTGCTGGCGGGCACGCTCACCCCCTGAGCGGCGCAGCGCGGCCCTGATCAGCGCCCCTGGTGGGCGCAGTCGCGCCGATCCGCGCGGCTGTACTGTCGGCGACGTGCCGACGCTGATGCTGATCGACGGGAACTCTCTGACGTACCGGGCGTTCTTCGCCCTGCCGACCGACATGGCCACGGCGTCCGGGCAGGTCACCAACGCCGTGTTCGGCTTCACGTCGATGCTGCTGAACCTGGTCCGCGACCACCAGCCGGATCGGATCATGGTCACCTTCGACCTGCCGCAGAAGACCTTCCGGCACGAGAAGGTCGACACCTACAAGGCGAACCGCGACGCCACCCCCGACATCCTGCGCCAGCAGATGGGCCTGGTCCGTCAGGTCGTCGACACCCTCAAGCTGCCGGTGATCACGCAGCCAGGCTTCGAGGCCGACGACGTCATCGCGACGCTCGCGATGCAGGCCGAGGCAGCCGGCGACGACGTCATCATCGTCACCGGTGACCGTGACAGCTACCAGCTCGTGCGGGACCCGCACATCCGGGTGCTCTACAACAAGCGGGGTGTGTCGGACTACGCCTTCTACGACGAGGCCGGCATCTTCGAGCGGACCGGCGTCCGGCCGGACCAGTACGTCTCGTACGCCGCGTTGCGTGGCGATCCCTCGGACAACCTGCCCGGCGTGCCCGGGGTGGGCGAGAAGACCGCCGCCAAGCTGATCAACAAGTACGGCGACCTCGACGGCATCTTCGCGAACGTCGACGAGCAGACGCCGAAGCTGCGCGAGAACCTGACCGCCCACGAGCAGCAGGCCCGCACGAACGTCGAGATGATGACCCTCGTGCGCGACGTCGATCTCGACGTGTCGCCCGAGGCGCTCGTGCAGGGAGACTTCGACACCGACGAGGTGCTCGAGCTGTTCAAGTTCCTCGAGTTCCCCTCGCTCGTGCCGAGGCTGCCCGAGGCGTTCCCCGACCGCTTCGGCGACGGCGGGGCCGCGCAGCTGCCGGCGGTCGAGGTGCTCGAGGCCGAGGTCACCGTCGTCGACACCCGTGACGAGGCCGTCGCGGTGCTCGGAGGGCTCGCCGGCCATGAGTCCGTCGCCGTCGCGGGCGCCTGGACCGGCACCCCGGGTCGCAGCGCGCTCGAGGGGCTCGCCGTCGTGACCGACGCCGGGCTCGCCGAGGTCGCGTGGATCCCCGGCGATCTGCTGGGGGACCTCGTCGACGAGCTGGGCGCGGTGCTGAGCGGCACGGCGCAGGTCGCGGCGCACGACGCCAAGCCGCTGGTTCGCTCGCTGCTCGACATGGGTGCCGACATGACCGGGTTGCACCTCGACACCAAGTTGGCCGCCTATCTGCTCGACCCGGCCGGCACGCTCTACGGGCTCGCCGAGCTGCTGCGACGACACGCCGAGCTCGAGCTCGCGGACGACCGGTCCGCCCCCGAGGGCCAGCTCGACTTCGACGGGGGCGGCTCGTCGGTCGCTCAGGTCACCGCCCGCGACGCCCTCGCCGTCGCCAAGCTGGTCGAGCCGCTGTCGAAGTCGCTCGAGGCCCACGGCCTCACGGGACTCAACGACGACATCGAGGTGCCCCTGGTCCGGGTGCTGGCGAAGATGGAGCACCTCGGCATCGCGGTCGACATCGACGTCCTGCGGGGGCTCTACGACTCCCTCACCGCAGAAGCGGAGTCCGAGCGGGCCGCGATCGTCGAAGCGGCGGGCGAGGACTTCAACGTCAACTCGACGCCGCAGATGCGCACGATCCTGTTCGACAAGCTCGGTCTGACCCCCGGCAAGAAGACCAAGACGGGCTACTCGACCGACCAGGCGACGCTCGAGAAGCTGCGTGACGAGCACCCGATCATCGAGCACCTGCTGCGCTACCGAGAGGTCGAGAAGCTCCGGTCGACCTACGGCGAGGGCCTGATCGCCGAGGTCGCCGCGGACGGGCGCATCCATGCGACGTTCAACCAGACGGTCGCCCGCACGGGTCGGCTGTCCTCGGACGCGCCGAACCTGCACAACATCCCGGTGCGCTCGGACGAGGGCCGGCGCTTCCGCGAGGCCTTCGTGCCGGCCGAGGGCTACGAGTTCCTGGTGGCGGACTACAACCAGATCGAGCTGCGGGTGATCGCCCACCTGGCCGAGGACCCGGGCCTGATCGAGGCGTTCACGACCGGTCAGGACATCCACTCCAGCACTGCGGCACGGATCTTCGGCGTCGACGCGCAGGACGTCACCCACGCCCAGCGCTCGAAGTCGAAGATGGTCTCCTACGGGCTGGCCTACGGCATGGAGGCCTACGGGCTCGGCCAGCGTCTCGGCATCCCGACCGGAGAGGCCCAGGAGATCCTCGACGCCTACTTCGTGGCGTTCCCCAGCGTGAAGGCGTTCATGGAGCGCACCGTCGAAGAGGCCCGCGAGCGCGGCTACACCGAGACCGTCTTCGGACGTCGACGCAAGATCCCCGAGCTGGCCTCGGGTCAGCGAAACGTGCGCATGGCGGGGGAGCGCCAGGCGATGAACGCCCCGATCCAGGGGCTCGCCGCCGACATCTTCAAGGTCGCGCTGGTCCGACTCGATGCGGCCCTCGAAGCGAGCGACCTCCGCAGCCGCCTGATCCTCCAGGTGCACGACGAGGTGATCCTCGAGGTGCCGCCCGAGGAGCGCGAGCGTGCCGACGAGGTCGTGCTCGACGCCATGTCCGCGGCGTTCGACCTGCGGGTCCCGCTCGAGGTGAACCTGTCCCACGGGCCCTCGTGGGCCGCAGCGAAGGGATGAGCCCCTCCGGCAGCGAAGGGATGAGCCCCTCTGGCAGCGAAGGGATGAGCCCCTCTGGCAGCGAAGGGAGCGGGCCAGAACGTCACTGGTTCGAGGACATCGCGGACCACGTCGGGCCGGCGTACCTGCGGTACTCCTTCACGATGGGGACCGATCAGGAGGTCACGTTCCTGATCGACGCGCTCGGGCTCGAGCCGGGGATGACCGTGCTCGACGTCGGCTGCGGGCCGGGTCGGCACTGCCTCGCGCTCGCCCGCCGTGGCATCCGGTCGATCGGCGTCGACATCAGCGAGCGCTTCGTGTCGGTCGCCCGCGAGATCGCCGAACGGGAGGGCCTGGCCGAGCTGACCGAGTTCCACCGTGCCGATGCCCGGGCGATGGTCGGGGACGCCCGTCTCGACGCCTCGCTGCGGCCCGAGGGCGGGGTCGACGCGGCGATCTCGCTGTGCCAGGGAGCGTTCGGGCTCGGCGGCCCGACGCCGGCGTCGGATCCGCAGAACCTCGGCCTCGACACCGCGGTGCTGCAGGGGATCCGCGCTGCACTGGTTCCGGGGGGACGAGCGGCGGTCTCGGCCTTCTCGTCGTACTTCCAGGTGCGCTGGCTCGAGGACCAGGACTCCTTCGACGCAGCGAGCGCCGTGAACCACGAGCACACCGAGATCCGCGACACCTCGGGGGTCACGGTGCCCGCCGAGCTGTGGACCACCTGCTACACGCCCCGCGAGCTGCGGATGCTCGCCGAGCGCTGCGAGCTGCACGTCGAGGACATCTGGTCGGTCACCCCGGGCGAGTACGGCAGGGCCGTGCCGACGGTCGAGACCCCGGAGTTCCTGCTCCTCGCCTCCCGTCCCCCGGCCTGACCGCCCGCCGCCGGGACCGGGGGCGGGCCGTCGGCGCGCCGTCGGGGGAGCGCCGCACGACGCTGCGCCGGGCAGGGCTTTCGGCTCGGTCGTCGAGAGGGGTAGCCTGGTCTCTCCGGTTCGCGCAACCTGCGCGCCCGGTGGGCCTCGGCCCATCCCTCGAGTATCGAAGAAGCCTCTACGTGTCCGACACCACCACCACACCCGCAGACGCCGAGCCGCAGGACGCGGTCGCAACCATCGGCGACGATGCATACGTTCCCCGCCAGATCACCTTCGACGACCTCGGTGACGTCTCGCTCGACGACGCCTACGCAGCCAGCATGGTCGCCGTCGAGGACGGACAGCTGGTCCAGGGCACGGTGGTGAAGGTCGACCGCGACGAGGTCCTGCTCGACATCGGCTACAAGTCCGAAGGCGTCATCCCCAACCGCGAGCTCTCGATCCGCAACGAGGTCGACCCCTCCGAGGTCGTCTCGATCGGCGACGAGGTCGAGGCGCTCGTCCTCCAGAAGGAGGACAAGGAGGGTCGCCTGATCCTCTCCAAGAAGCGCGCCCAGTACGAGCGTGCCTGGGGCACCATCGAGAAGGTCAAGGAGGACGACGGCGTCGTCTCCGGCCCGGTCATCGAGGTCGTCAAGGGCGGCCTCATCATCGACATCGGCCTGCGCGGCTTCCTGCCGGCGTCGCTGGTCGAGCTGCGTCGTGTGCGCGACCTGCAGCCCTACGTGGGCAAGACCCTCGAGGCCAAGATCATCGAGCTCGACAAGAACCGCAACAACGTGGTCCTGTCCCGTCGTGCCTGGCTCGAGGAGACCCAGAAGGAGCAGCGCGAGGACTTCCTGGCGAACCTCAAGCCGGGCGAGCGTCGCAAGGGCGTCGTGTCCAGCGTCGTCAACTTCGGTGCCTTCGTCGACCTCGGCGGCATGGACGGACTCATCCACGTCTCCGAGCTGTCCTGGAAGCACGTCGACCACCCGGGCTCGGTCGTCGCAGTCGGCGACGAGGTCGAGGTCGAGGTGCTCGAGGTCGATCTCGACCGCGAGCGCATCTCGCTGTCGCTGAAGGCCACCCAGCAGGATCCGTGGCAGGAGTTCGCCTCGAACCACCAGGTCGGCGAGCTGGTCTACGGCCGTGTCACCAAGCTGGTGCCCTTCGGTGCGTTCATCCAGGTCGGCGACGGCATCGAGGGTCTGGTGCACATCTCCGAGATGTCCGCCCACCACGTCGACCTGCCCGAGCAGGTCGTCACCCCGGCCGAGGAGCTGTGGGTCAAGATCATCGACCTCGACCTGGATCGTCGCCGCATCTCGCTGTCGATCAAGCAGGCCGCCGAGGGTGGCATCGTGGCCGCCGAGTACCAGCAGCACTTCGGTGAGCAGAACTACGACGCCGAGGGCAACTACACCGGCGTCGAGTTCGACGGCACCTCCGAGGGCCAGGAGGCCTGGGCGGAGTACTACGCCGAGCAGGGTCTCGACCCGCAGGGCAACCCGCTGCCGGCCGAGGGCGCCGAGGCGACCGATGACGTCCAGGCAGCCGGCGAGGCCGACGCCGAGGGCTGATCCTGGGCCCACCGGCAACCGGTGGGAACAACCCATCCATGCACTGACAGGAGCCCCGCTCGATGAGCGGGGCTCCTGCGCGTCACGGGGTCGGCGAGGGCGCTCGCGCGGTGCGTCGCGGGGCTGGGCCGACCGGCCCCCTGATGATTCTGCGAACCCAGCCGAACTGATTCTTTAAGCCCACGCGGATTTCGGTCGAATCAGTTGATCTAGGACGCCGTCCACATACCGATGGCGGTGGAGAGAGTCCCTCAGCAACGGAGCGAGACGCAGTGAGTTCACGCAGAACACTCATCCTCATCGGGGCAGTCGTGATCGGTGGCCTCGCTGCCTTCCTCACGATGAACTACGTGAAGGGGGTCGAGAACGAGAACGCCGCGAAGAACCAGCTCGTGGACGTGCTCGTCGCCAAGGGCCCCATCCCCAAGGGCACGTCCGCCGACGCCGCCCTCGCCGCTCAGCAGATCACCGTCGACAAGCGCCGCCAGGCCGACCTGCCGGCACAGGCCGTGCGCCGCAACGCGGAGATCGCCGAGCAGGTCGCCTCGGTCGACCTCGGTGGTGGCGAGATCATCACCTCGAACATGTTCGTGGCCGACTCCGACCTGACCGGGTCCAAGTCGACGAGCCTGGACAAGGGCAACGTCGCGATCACCATCTCGGTCGACGACGCCGCCGGCGTCGCCGGGCTCGTGCAGCCGGGCGACTCGGTCAACATCCTCGCCGGTGTGCAGCCGGAGAAGGGTGAGGGTGAGGGTGAGGGTGATGGCGAGGGGATCGGCGGCGGCGCCGGTGGGTACATCCTGCAGACCCCGGCCGTCTACGCCTTCCAGAACGTCAAGGTGCTCGCCGTCGGACAGAGCCTGGGGGTGCCCGTCGCCCAGGGCGCCGAGGGCGAAGCGGCCGAGCAGGCCCCGCAGCAGTCCTCGGGGCTGATCACGGTGCAGCTCCCGCCGGAGCAGGCCGTGCTGCTCGCCGGCATCCGGTCGTCGTCGCTGTACCTGACGCTGAACCGCCCGGACTACGAGCTGGTCCCGATCCCGTTCCAGCCGATCGTCCCGACCCTGCCCGGTGAGACCGGCACCTCCGCCTACCCCGACGCGTCCGCCAAGAACGACGGACAGTGAGCGAGCACATGATGACTTCGAGCCACGTCGACCCGGTGGCATCCCAGAACCCGACGCCGGTGCCCGAGCCGTCCTCGGTGATCCGAGTGTCCGTCGCGGTCGTCGAGGAGCAGCCCTCGACCCTCGAGCGAATGCTGGGCATGCTCGGCGACGGTGTGACCCCGTTCGCCACGATCGACGAGCTGGCGGCACGCCTGACCGGCACGGTGCCCGTCGTGGTCGTGCTGGGCCCGTCCTGCGCGAACGAGACGGTGCTGTCCTCGGCCGAGCAGATGATGGCGAAGTACCCGATGCTCGCCACGGTCCTCGTCGTCGAGGAGCTCACCACCACGCTGCTGCAGCAGGCGCTGCGCGCCGGGGTGCGAGACGTGCTGGCGCTGTCCGGCGAACCCGGTGCGCTCGGACAGGCCGTGCAGCGCCTGGCCGTCACCCTCGACCAGGCGCCACGCGCCGGGGCGGCGGTCGCGGTGGTCAGCACCCCCGAACCGCCGGCGCCGACGGTCGAGGAGGCCACGACGCCGATCGAGACCGTCAACGGACAGGTCCTCACCGTGTTCTCGACCAAGGGCGGGGCCGGCAAGTCCGTGCTGTCGACGTCGCTCGCCGTGGCGCTCGCGCAGCGCTCCGACAAGCCGGTGTGCCTCGTCGACGCCGACCTGCAGTTCGGTGACGTCGCAGTGATGCTCAAGCTGACGCCGCACCACACCATCGTCGACGCCGTGGCGGTCCTCGACCGGATGGACCCGCCGCTGCTCGAGAGCCTGCTGGTCACCCACGAGCCGTCGGGCCTGCGGGTCATGCCGGCCCCGCTCGAGCCGGCGTTCGCCGACCAGGTGGGCGCGGCCGAGATGATCGCGATCGTCGAGATGCTGCGCACGTTCTGCTCGTACGTCATCGTCGACACCCCGGCGTACTTCAACGACGTCGTGCTCGGCCTCGTCGAGGTCTCCGACAAGGTCATGCTCGTGGCGGGCATGGACATCCCGAACATCAAGAACGTGAAGATCGGGCTGCAGACGCTGCGCCTGTTGAACACGCCGATGGAGAAGCTGCTGCTGGTGCTCAACCGGGCCAACAGCAAGGTGAAGCTCGACGTCAGCGAGGTCGAGCGGACCCTGCAGATGACCGCCGACGCGCTCATCCCGAGCGACGTGGTGGTGCCGCAGTCGGTCAACAAGGGCGAGCCGGTGGTGCTGCACTCGCCCAAGTCCGGCGTCAGCAAGTCCATCCAGCTGCTCGCCGAGCAGTTCCTTCCGCGAGAGGCCACGACGAAGCGTCGTCGATGAGCCGGGGCGGGGACCGCCGGTCCTCGTCGTCCTCCGAAGTCGTCCGAACCCCCACACCTGGAGTGAGCAGTGTCGCTGTCCGAGCGCATCAACAGCCAACAGTCCGGCGGCAACGGAGTGCCGAACCAGCCCCCGTCGCCCGGCACTGCTCTGGCGGCGACCCCGCCACGCCAGGACGCCGCGGGCACCGAGCTGCGTCACCGCATCCACCAGCAGCTGATCGACGAGCTGGGCCCGATCCTGTTCGACCGCCGGCTCTCAGAGGAGGACCTGCGGCGCCGGGTGAACGACCAGCTGCACGCGGCGATCGCCCAGGAGCGGGTCCCGCTGTCGGCCGCCGACAAGGCACGCCTGATCCAGGACGTCGCGGACGACATCCTCGGCTACGGCCCGATCGACCGACTCCTCAAGGAGGAGGAGGTCACCGAGATCATGGTCAACGGGCCCGAGCGGGTCTTCGTGGAGCGCAGCGGCAAGCTGACCAAGGACCCCGAGGTCCGCTTCCTCGACGAGGACCACGTGCGACGGGTCATCGACAAGATCGTCTCCGAGATCGGCCGACGCATCGACGAGTCGACCCCGATGGTGGACGCCCGTCTGCCCGACGGCTCCCGTGTCAACGCGGTGATCTCGCCGCTGGCGATCGGCGGACCGTTCCTCACCATCCGCAAGTTCTCCGCCGATCCGCTCAAGATCGACGACCTGATCCGCTTCGGGTCGGTCAGCCCGCACTCCGCCAGGTTCCTCCAGGCGTGCATCGTCGGCCGGCTCAACGGAGTGGTCGCCGGTGGTACCGGTACCGGTAAGACCACGATGCTCAACGTGCTGTCGAGCTTCATCCCCGACGACGAGCGCATCGTCACCGTCGAGGACGCGAAGGAGCTCCAGCTCAACCAGGAGCACGTGCTCTGCATGGAGTCCCGCCCGCCGAACGTCGAGGGTCGCGGCGAGGTCACGATCCGCGACCTGGTCAAGAACACGCTGCGTATGCGCCCCGACCGCATCGTCGTCGGTGAGTGTCGTTCCGGCGAGGCGCTCGACATGCTCCAGGCCATGAACACCGGCCACGACGGCTCGCTCACGACCGTCCACGCCAACAGCCCTCGTGACACCCTCGCCCGTCTCGAGACGCTGGTGCTGATGGCCGGCTTCGACCTGCCGGTGCGGGCGATCCGGGAGCAGATGGCCTCGGCGATCGACGTCATCGTGCAGCTCACCCGCCTGCGGGACGGCACCCGTCGTGTCACCCACATCACCGAGGTGCAGGGCATGGAGGGCGACGTCATCACGCTGCAGGACATCTTCCTGTTCGACTTCGCCGCCGGTGTGGACGAGCACGGCCGCTACCGCGGTCAGCTGAAGCCGACCGGTGTCCGCCCGAAGTTCGCGGAGAAGCTCGCCGACCAGGGCATCCGCCTGGGCGCCGAGGTGTTCTCGCCCGACGCGCAGGAGCGCAAGGCGGTGGGCCGCCTGTGAGTGCCTCCTCGACGCGGCGGTCGATCCGGCCCCGCAGCACCGTTCGTCCACAGAGCAGGGGCCAGCGTCTGTGGTGGTCGCTGTGCGCGACCCTGCTCCTCATGGCCGTCGGTGGCTTCGTGGTCACCGACGCCGGCGCAGCACGCGCCCAGGACGATGCCGGAACCTCGGTCGTCGTCGATCGCATCGACGCCACCGGCGACGAGGTGCAGGTCCACGGATCGGTCGTCGGCGCGGGTGCCGAGACCCTCGAGCTGAGCTCGGGTGGCGATGCGGTCGCGACCACCGGCGTCCGTGACGTCGCCGGCGGCGTGCGCAACGAGGTCGTCGTCGTCATCGACAACGCCGCGGCGCTCGGCAACGCGACCGTGCAGCTCGCCAAGGCAGGACTCGAGCCGCTGATGCCAGGTGCCGGCCCGGTGGCCACCCTCGGCGTGGTCAGCACCGGAGGCGGTGCCTCGGTGCAGACCGGACCGACGTCGTCGCTCGCACCCATCGAGGCCGGCCTCGCCGGCATCGCCCCGGAGGGCACCTCGGCGACCTGGGACGGACTGGTCCGTGCCGCAGAGCTGCTCGACGACCGCGATCCGGGCTCGGTCGGCACGGTCGTGCTGTTCACGGCCTCGCCGAGCAATGCCGTGGGCGCCAAGGCCTCGGCCGCGGAATCCGCACTGGAACGGGCCGGCGTCCGACTCGACGTCGTCGCGATCCCCAAGGGAGCGGACCTGAACACCCTGTCCGCCATGGTCGACGACCTGGGCGGGTCCATCGAGGTCCTGGAGAACGACGAACAGCTCGCCGGCGCCTACGAGGACGTCGCCGCGGCGCTCGCGGGGCGCTTCGAGCTGACCTTCGCCCCGATCGAGAGCACGGGCGGTCAGGTTCCCCTGACCGTCGCCAGCGGTGACACCCGCACGGTGGTGTCGTACGCACCGGACGCGCTGCGCACCGGTGTGGTCGGTCTGGCACCGGTGGCCTCGACAGCCGATGCCGGCGGCGGGTTCCTGACCAGCGGCGTCGCGAAGATCCTCATCCTGGTGCTCGGCCTGGCAGCCGTGGCCATGCTCGCCTGGGTCGTGGCCTCGGTCATCGTGCCCGAGGAGAACAACCTGAGCCGCCGCCTCGAGGTGTACGAGGAGTCCTACGGCGTCGAGGTCCCCGAGGAGCTCACCGGGGGCGCCGAGAGCCACACGACGGTGCCGATCCTCCAGAGGGCGGTCGAGTTCACCGGCGACATCGCCGACAAGCGCGGCATCCTCGAGACGGTCGAGACGAAGCTCGAGCAGGCCAACCTGCCGTTGCGTGCGCCAGAGGCGATGTTCTTCACCGCGGTCGGTGCGCTCATCCTCACGGTGCTGGCCTTCCTGCTCACGGGGAACATCCTCGTGGCCCTGGTCGTCGCGGTCGTCGGTGCGATCCTGCCGACCGCCGTGCTGAACTTCCTCATCCGCAAGCGCCAGAAGGCGTTCCGGGCGCTGCTGCCCGACATGCTCACCCTGCTCGCCGGAACGCTGCGTGCGGGCTACTCGATCGGTCAGGGCTTCGAGTCCTGCTCCACCGAGGTCGACGAGCCCATGGGGCGTGAGCTGCGACGTGTGGTGTCGGAGACCCGGCTCGGTCGCTCCCTCGAGGAGTCCCTCGAAGCGGTCGCCGAACGCATGCAGAGCGACGACTTCGCCTGGGCGGTCATGGCCATCCGCATCCAGCGAGAGGTCGGCGGCAACCTGGCTGAGCTCCTGTTGACCGTCGCCGACACCATGACCCAGCGCGAACGGCTCCGCCGTGAGGTCAACACCCTCACCGCAGAAGGCCGGATCAGCGCGTTCATCATCGGCGGACTGCCCCCGGCGCTCGCCGCCGTGATGTTCGTCATGAACCCCGAGTACATCAAGCTGCTCTTCACCCCAGGGATCGGATACGCCCTCGTCATCGCCGCGCTGGTGATGATGGGCATCGGGTTCGCCTGGATGAAGAAGTGCATCACGATCGAGGTGTGAGCACATGTCCCCACTGTTGCTGATCTCCTCACTGCTCATCGCTGGCGCCGTCGGCGTGGTCATCTACACCGTGTTCACCCAGCTCGACGAGCGGCAGGTGGTGCGCGAGTCGCTCCGCCAGCTCGGCGGCTACGAGGTCGAGAACAAGCGCGACCAGGAGATGCTGGACCCCCTCCGGGACCGGGCCTTCAAGCCGGTGGTCGAGGGCCTGACCGGGGTCGGCCGCCGGCTGACACCGACCGGCTACGTCGACAAGGTGCGCCAGAAGTTCATCCACATGGGCAACCCGTCGCCCCAGGCGGTCGACCGCTTCCTGGCGATCCGGGTGGTGACCGTGGTCGCCGCGGCGCTCACGTTCGTGTTCGTGTTCGTCATCAACCTGACGCCCTTCGACGGCACGCTCAGGCTCGCCGTCGGCGGTCTGCTGATGGCGGTGTTCCTCATCGGGCCCGACTCGGTGCTGAACCGGAAGGTCGAGGACCGCCAGCAGAAGATCCAGCGGTCGCTGCCCGACGTGCTCGACCTGTTGACCATCTCGGTCGAGGCCGGTCTCGGCTTCGAGCAGGCGCTCGACCGGGTGATCCACGCCGTGCCCGGTCCGCTCACCGAGGAGTTCTCCAGGATGCTGGGTGAGACCCGGGCCGGAGCGTCGCGCGCCGATGCCATGCGTGCCATGGACGAGCGCTGCGACACACCCGAGCTGCGCTCGTTCGTGCTCGCGATCATCCAGGCCGACACCTTCGGTGTGTCGATCGGACGTGTGCTGCGCGGCCAGGCCGAGGAGATGCGCATCAAGCGTCGTCAGCTCGCCCAGGAGCGTGCCCAGAAGGCACCGGTGAAGATGCTGATCCCGATGGTGTTCTGCATCTTCCCGGCGCTGTTCGTCGTGGTGCTCGGCCCGGCGATGATGATGATCGTCGAGAACCTCTGACGTGACCCCGGTCGAGGTCGCGCCTGGCGGCGCCGAGTCCCCGCTCGGAGTCGCGGCGCTCGACCCCGACACCGGGTCAGCCGGCGGTGACGGCTCGTCGGGTGCGGTCCGCGGTTCGTCGGGCGCGGTCATGTTCGTGGTCGGCGCCTGCGCGGCGCTGGTCACGGCGGTGCAGCCCATCGCCGACAACAGCGTGCTGACGCACCTGGCGACCGGTCGGCTGCTCCTCGACGACGGGTTCCCGTCGGCGAACCCCTTCCTGTACAGCTCGACGGCGTTCCCGGTGCCGAGCTGGGTCTGGTCCGGCGCGCTCGCCGCCGCCGAGGAGGTCGCCGGCGTCACCGGCGTCAGGATCCTCGTCGCGCTGGTGGCCGGGCTCCTGGGCGCCGCGTTGGTGGCGTTGTGCGGCCCGCTCGACGAGCGAGGGCGACTGCTCGAGATCGTCGTGCCGTCGGGGCTCGCCGCGCTCTCCGTCGTCGAGTTCCTCGGACCACGCCCGCACCTGGTGTCGTTCCTGCTGCTCGCCGTTGCGCTGCTGGTGTGGACCCGACGGTGGTCGCCGTGGTGGCTGGTCGCCCTTTTCGCGCTGTGGGTCAACATGCACGGATCCTGGGTGTACGGGTTGGTCGTGCTCGGGCTCTGCGCCATGGCCAGGGTCATCGACGATCGGCGCGTCACCTGGGGAGACGTGCTCCCGCTGTCGGGCGCTGCGCTGGGCACCGTCGTCGGCGCTGCGCTCTACCCGGACCGGTTCGAGCTGCTGCTCCTGCCCGTGCGACAGTTCGGCGACCCGATCGAGCGCGAGGCGCTCCAGGCCTACAACGAGTGGGCCCGGCCCGGCCTCGGCACCTCGATGCTCTGGCCGATGCTCGCGCTCGGAGTGCTCGCGATCTGGGGCAGCTGGCGGACCCGCCGGTGGGGCTCGCTCGGTGCGTCGGTGCTGCTCGTGCTCGTCGGTGTGTCCGGGCTGCGCATGATCCCGATCGCCGCGATCAGCCTGTTGCCGTTCGCCGCGGTGGCGTTGCGCGGTGTCGGCTCCATCCCGGTGCCCTCCGGCACGGCGGCCCGGAGGACCTGCTTGTTCGGCGCCGTGGTCTCGGTGGTCGCGCTGCTCGCTGCGTTCGGGGTGACCGATCCGCCGTCGACGACGAACGGCTACGACCTGGAGCGCTTCGACACCGAGGCGTTCGCCCGACTCGACGAGGCGGGGCTCATCGGCGACGACGTGCGGGTGCTCACCACGGTCGAGGGTGGCAACTACCTGGCGTGGCGATTCGGGGAGCGGGCGAACGCGTTCGTCGACGACCGACCCGGGGCGGCGCAGCTCATCGACTACCGACGGATGCTGCGCGGCGAGGGTGACTGGGTCGACGCGTTCGGGCGTGCCGCGCCGGACGTCGTGCTGTGGCCGACCGACTCCGAGCTCACCGTCGAGCTCGAGCGCCTCGACTGGACCCGGGCGGGGGAGTACGGGGAGCGCTCGCTGTGGTGCAGCCCTGAGCTCGCCGACCGCTGCGTCGGGTCGGACGACAGCCCCTGATCCACGGCGGGCACACCCGGGACGTGGCCAGCGCCCCGGCTCAGGCGTCCAGGGCCAGGTCCGACGGGAGCGGCGGTCCGAGGATCTCTCCGCCGTAGCGGGCGAACGCCTCGACGAGCCTCGGCACGTCGGGTGCTGCAGGCTCGGGCAGGCCGGGGGCGACGGCAGGTTCGCTGGCGTCGAGGTGGAACGCCTCGACCCCGCCGGGGGTCGCGTACTCCAGGAAGTGTGCGCCGTCGGAGTCGACCCGGAAGGTGTGCGGCACGTCCCTCGGCAGCCAGTCCAACTCCCCGGAGCCGATCGACGAGGTGACGTCACCGACGACGACGGTGAGACGACCGTCGAGCACGTGCAGCGCGGTGTCCTCACGGTGGTGGACGTGGAGCGGGGGAGAGAACCCCGACGGTGCCCACTGCTCGAGGACGGTCAGCGTGCCGTCCGTCGTGACGGCGTCGCACACGATGCGGAGGCGTGAGCCCAGGAACCAGCGGTCGACGGCTGTGGAGCCCTGGAGTCGTTCGGCCATGGCGGGACCTCCTCGGTCGCCCGCTGACGTCCGACGGTCCGGAGCCAGCATTTCGATAGAGTCGGACTCTATTCAATAGAGCGATACTCTAACGAGATGCCTGACGAGGTCAAGAGCGACGACGTCAAGAGGGACGAGGTCAAGGGCGGCGAGGTCACGAGCGGCGAGGTCGCGAGGCCCACCCGGCGTTCGGAGAGCGCGCTGCGCACGCGCCGTTCCATCGCCGATGCCGCGGGGGAGCTGTTCGTCCGGGACGGGTACGCAGCGACGACCATCGCCGCGATCGCCGACCAGGCGGGTGTCGCGGTGCAGACGGTGTACGCCGTCTTCGGCAACAAGCCGACGCTGATGGCAGCGGTCATCGACCGGTCGATCGCCGGCGACGACGCGCCGGTCGTGGTGAACGCCAGGGACTGGATGCGAGACGTCTGGGAGGCGCCGACGGCAGCGGATCGCCTTCGGGCCTACGCCAGCGCGGTGCGCCGCATCATGGAGGGCGCTGCTGAGGTCCTGGTCGCACTCGACCGAGCGGCGGCCGTCGACCCCGAGCTCGAAGCGCTCGCGACGACCACCGAGGAGCGGCGGCGAGCGGGTGCCACGGCGGTGATCGAGTCGGTCCGGAGTGTCGCTCCGCTGCGCGCAGGTCTCCGGCCGGGCGACGCGGTCGACGTGCTCTGGCTCCTCAACAGCCCGATGGTCTTCCACCACCTGACCCACCGGGCCGGCTGGAGCCCGCAGCGCTACGAGCGCTGGCTCGCCGGCTCACTGGTCCGGGAGCTGCTCGACCCGACGACGTGAGCACGGGGCGTTCGTGCCGGTCGTGGGCGGCATCAGGG
>JAEWED010000131.1 GCA_023389745.1 Actinomycetes bacterium | reverse complement strand
GCCTCGGAGTGCTCGACCACTCGGTCCCGGTGATCTTCTACGTCATCATGGTCGGGTCGATGTACATGCTCTTCGCCGGGCACAACCAGCCCGGTGGCGGCTTCGTCGGCGGGCTCGTCGCCGGCGCGGCGGTGTCGTTGCGCTACATCGCCGGCGGGATCCAGGAGGTCCGTCGGCTCAGCCCCTTCCGCCCGTGGACGATCCTCGGCGCCGGGCTCATCATCTCGGCGTTGACCGCGTCGATCCCGCTGGTGTTCGGCGACCCCGTCCTCTCCGGTGGCTACCGGGCGTTCGACGTGCCGGTGCTGGGCAAGGTGTCGATCTCGTCCGCGTTGGTGTTCGACATCGGCGTGTACTTCTGCGTGGTCGGCCTGATCCTCATGGTGTTCGAGGCGTTCGGCGACCGATTCGAGCGTGAGCGGTGAACGTCCTGCTCGCCGCGGCCGCGGCCACCCTCTTCGCCATCGGCACCTACCTGGTGATCCAGCGCAAGCTCAGCCGGATCATCATCGGCATCGGGCTGCTCAGCCACGGCACGAACATCCTGTTCATCATCTCGGGGCGTCGGGGCACCGCGCCGCTGATCGGCAACGGGCCCGCTACGGGGTACGCCGACCCGCTGCCCCAGGCGATGGCCCTCACGGCCATCGTGATCTCGTTCGCGTCGACGGCGTTCCTGCTGGCGCTCGCCTACCGGAGCTGGATCCTGACCGACGACGACGAGGTCGAGGACGACGTGACCGACCGGCTCGTCGCCCGCGGCGGCTTCGCCGACGAGGAGGTCGAGGACGCGAGCGACGAGGGTGAGGACAGCTCCGACTTCCCAGAGCTCGAGGGCAGCCCCGAGCGCGACGGCAGCCCCGCCGCCGAGGGCACTCCCGAGGGTGATCTCGAGCACCTGGCCGACACGGGTCCGGAACGAGGCGCTCCGTGAACGCGGCGCTGTTGACCCTGCCCATCCTGTTGCCGCTGCTCGGAGCCGGCGCCTCGATGATCGCCGGGCGGTCGAAGGCCGCCCAGCGCGTCATCGCGCTGGCCGTGCTCACCGTGACGACCGCGCTGTCGATCGCCCTGCTCGTGCTCGTCGACCGCGACGGCACGATCACGAGCCAGGCGGGCGGCTGGCCGGCCCCCATCGGCATCACCCTCGTCGCCGACCGCCTCTCGGCGATCATGCTGCTGCTCGCCGAGGTGATGCTGCTGGCCGTGCTCCTCTATGCGATCGGGCAGCCGGGTGCGGAGCGGAACCACGTCGGCTTCCAGTCGGTGTACCTGATCCTCGCCGCGGGGGTCGCCGCCTCGTTCCTGACGGGCGACCTGTTCAACCTGTTCGTCGCGTTCGAGATGATGCTCACCGCGAGCTATGTGCTGATCACCCTCGGTGCTCGCAGGGACCAGGTGCGAGCGGGCATGACCTACGTGGTGATCAGCCTGCTCGCGTCGGTGCTGCTGCTCACCGCGCTCGCGCTCATCTACTCGGCGACGGGGACGGTGAACCTGGCCGACCTGTCGCTGCGCATGGAGGGCCTCTCCCCCGGGCTGCGCACCGCGTTCGCCCTGTTCCTGCTGCTGATCTTCGGCATCAAGGCCGGCCTGTTCCCGCTGTTCTTCTGGCTGCCGGACTCCTACCCGACCGCTCCCTCGGCGGTCACCGCGGTGTTCGCCGGTCTGCTCACCAAGGTGGGCGTCTACGCGATCATCCGCACCCAGACGCTGCTCTTCCCCGTCGACATCCGACCCCAGCAGCTGATCCTGTGGATCGCCGGCGCCACGATGCTCGTCGGGGTGCTCGGAGCGATCGCACAGGCCGACGTGAAGCGCATCCTGTCGTTCCACATCGTCAGCCAGATCGGCTACATGGTGATGGGCCTCGGCCTGTTCACGGTCGCCGGCATCGCCGGCGCGATCTTCTACATCATCCACCACATCGTGGTGAAGACGACCCTCTTCCTCACCGGTGGCCTGATCGAGCACGTCGGAGGCTCCGGTCGACTCTCGAGGGTCGGCAACATGGTCAAGACGGTGCCGTTCGTGGCGGTGCTGTTCCTGGTCCCGGCGTTGAGCCTCGCCGGCATCCCGCCCCTGTCGGGCTTCGTCGCGAAGTTCGCGCTGGTCAGCGCAGGCACCGAGTCGGAGCGCTACTGGCTCGTCGCCGTCAGCATCCTGGTCAGCCTCTTCACGCTGTTCTCGATGATGAAGATCTGGTCCGGCGTCTTCTGGAGCCCCGCCGAGGAGGCCCCCGACGTCGAGCCGCACCGCGTCGGACGTCTGGGCGGTCCGGTCCTGATGATCGCCCCGACCGCCGCGCTGGCCGCGTTGAGCGTGGTGATCGCCCTGTTCGCCGGACCGCTCTACGGCCTGAGCGAGCGTGCTGCCGTCGACCTGCTCGACCCGGCTCGATACGTCTCGGCGGTGATGGGCCCATGAGTCGCATCTCGCTCGCCGTGCTCCTGCTGGCGGTCTGGCTGCTGCTGTGGGGCTCCGCCTCTGCGGCCAACATCCTGAGTGGACTCGCGGTGATCGCCGTGCTGTACGTGGTGGTGCCGAGCTCACGCCCGATGCTGCCCTCGCACCTGGCGAGCCCGTGGGGTCTCGCGCGCCTGGCCGGCTCGTTCGCGGTCAGCCTGGTCACCTCGAACCTGATCCTGAGCTGGGCCATCCTGAGCCCTCGTGCGAGCGTGCGCACCGGTGTCATCCGCGTGCCGATGACCACCAACGACATCGGCATCGCGACCATGGTCACGAACATCACGGCGCTCACGCCCGGCTCGATGGTGGTGCAGGTCGACCAGGACGGCCCGGTCGCGGTGCTCTGGATCCACGTCCTGACCCCTGGCCAGCCCGAAGAGGTGGCCCGACGGGTCAGCGCGCTGGAACGAGCATGCATCCGGGCGGTCGGCACCGCGGAGCAGCGCGCGGCGTTGCAGACGGCGGGTGAGCCCGAGCTCCTGCCGGCGCCCGACCCCAGCAGCCCCGACCCCAGCAGCCCCGACCCCGACAGCCCCGACCCCGACAGCCCAGACGGTGCCCCGTGATCGGCGCCGCGTTCGTCCTGCTCGGCCTGGCAGCGGTCTGCTTCGCGGTGCGCCTGGTCATCGGGCCCAGGCTCTCGGACCGGGTGATGGCGCTCGACGGGCTGGTGATCGTCGGGGTGTCGGCGGTCGCGCTGCGGGCGTTGAGCACGGGTGACGGCTCGTTCCTGCCGGTGCTCGTGGTCGTGACGCTCGTCGGCTTCGTCAGCACCGCTGCCTCGGCCCGCTTCATCGAGGGTCACTCCAACCGTGACCGCGTGCTGCCCGACGACGAGACGGTCGACGTCGAGACCCCGGAGCTCGATGGCGACGACGGATCGGAGCCGACGACGTGATCGCCCAGCTGATCGCCCTGGTGGGCGCTGCGCTGGTGGCGATCGCCGGCATCGGCGTGATCCGCTTCGACGACTCGCTGTCGCGCCTGCACGCCCTGACCAAGGCGTCCACGCTCGGCGTGATGCTGGTGTTCATCGGTGCGGCAGTGGGGCTCGACCGGCCGAACGACTGGACGTCGCTGCTGCTCGCAGCGCTCATCCAGCTGGTGACCTCACCGATCGCCGCGAGCCTGATCGCCCGATCGACCTATCTCGACGCGGTGGACGCAGCAGTCGATGCCGGTGACACAGGTTCCGGTGACACAGGATCCGGTGACACAGGATCCGGTGACACAAGCTCTGGTGACACAGGGTCCGGTGACACAGGGTCCGGCGGCGCGACCGCGCACGGCGAGGCAGCGGGTCCCGACTGAGCGCCGGTGCGTCTCAGATCGTGACGAACAGCCAGCCGACCAGGGCCAGCACGAGGATGCCTGCGGCGAGCCACAGCGGCCAGCCGCCGAAGACCTCTTTGCGGCGCTGCTGGAACTCGTAGTCGAGGTTCTCCTTCGATCCGACCGGCGGCAGGTGGTGCTGGTTCGGCTTGCGAGGCTTCTGTCCTTTGCTTCCCACGCTCGGCACCCTACCGCCGAGCCGGCGGCGGCACGACGATGCGGAACATGCCACAGCCGGAAGAGGGACACAGCCGGAAGAGGGACACAGCCGGAACACGACATGGGCCCGGCGCTGCGGTACGCTGTTCGGCACATACCCGTCCATGCGACACGCCTCCTCGAGGGGGAGCCGGCGCAGGGACGTGCTGCGGTCGGAGGATCTGCAGCCAGGCCCCGGCAGGACGCCGGAGAGCCAGGGGAGTCACGAACAGTCCCGGCCCCGGGACGAGGTGATCCGGGGTGTGAGTGCCGAGGGCACCACCGTGTTCGTGAGAAGCGCTGAGGAGCACATTGCAGGAAGCAGAAGAGGCACCACGGGCAGTAGCGGCCGAGCCACTGCCCCGCGGGTTCGAGTTCGCCGTCGAGGCCGCCGCCGCGGCCGAGGCGACGTCCGCGCAGCTCGAGATGCTCGACGCGCACCGCAGTGCGTGGCGTTGGACGCTCGAGCGGTTGCTGCACCGCACCGACGAGGACCTCGAGTCGGTCCGTTCGATCAACGCTCCTGAGCGTGACCAGATCGTCGCCGACTTCGAGGAGGAGCGTGACCGGCTCGAGGCGGCGCTTGCCCGTCTGACGTCGACCGACGACGAGTCGGCCGCCCCGCTGCTGCTCGAGTCCGCCGGCGAGGTCCGGCTGCAGGCGTCGTGGGCCGCGGGTCGGCTCGTCGTGTGGGCCGCCGGGCCGGGGACCGAGCCGGCATCGGCCGAGGAGCTCGCCCAACGCCTCGAGAACGCCGGGGTGCGCTCCAGTGGCTGGACCTCGCACCCGCCGGTCAAGCTGCCCTCGGGCACCGGCGCGCCGGCACTGGCGTTGCCCGTCGGCGATGCCCTGGGTTGGCTGATGGCCGTCGGTGGTGGCCACGACGACGACGCCCTCGGCTCCAGCGTGACCTGGTTGGGCCGTGTCGCGGTGTGGGCGGTGCGCCTGGTGGCGAGCGGTTCGATCGTGCCGACGCTGCGCACCCGCCGCCGCGGACGTCAGCAGCAGGAGTCCGAGAAGGCGACGACCGAGCTGTCGGTGCGTTGGGCCCCTGCGCTGCTCGGCAGCTCCGAGCTCGACGAGCTCGCCGCAGCGATGCCCGGTCCGGTGACCGCCCTCGAGCGCACCGACGCACGTCCGCTGACCCTCACCGTGCTCGGCGCCATCGTCAACACCATCGCGAGCGACGCGGCGAGTCGCCTGACGCTGCCGGCTCCCCCGCCGGCGCCTCAGGACCCGGTGACGATCGCCGAGACCGTCCTGACCCGCCTGGACGGCTCCTCGTTCGAGGCGCCGACGCGACCCGCGACCGAGATCGCCAAGCGCCTGGACCGGTGGACGGCTCCGGTGACCACGCCGACCGACTCCCGCCTGGTGGTCCAGCTCGACCCGCCCGATTCGGGTGGTGCCTGGTTCCTGTCGGTCTCGGGGCCGGATCTCGACGGCAACCTCGTGCCGCTCGAGGTCGCGCTCATCGAGAGCCGACCGAAGCGCCACCTGGCGGACGAGCTCGCCCGTCTCGAACGCCTCATGCCCGTGCTGAAGCGCCCGGGAGAGGCACGCCGTGGGCAGGTCGTGCTCAGCCAGGACGAGGCGTGGGAGCTCATGACCGAGACCGGTCCCCTGGCCGCGGCCGCCGGCTTCGACGTGCGGGTGCCCGCCCTGTCGCGCAAGAAGCCCACTCCTGCGCTGCGGCTCGAGACGATCAGCTCCGACGAGTCGGTCGTCGGCGCCCACCAGCTGTCGCAGGTCCGCTGGTCGGCGGTCTTCGACGACGTCGAGCTGACCGCGGCCGAGATCGCCCGTCTGGCGACCGAGGCGCGCCCGCTCGTGCGGTCCCACGGCAAGTGGGTGGAGCTCGACCGGGTCGACCTGGCCGAGGCCGCCGCGGCGCTCGCCGAACGGGCGAGCACCACCCAGCTCACCGGCGCAGAGGTGCTGCGCTTCGCGATCGGCCTCGAGGACTCGCCGCTGTCGGGTGGTGTCAGCGTCGAGGGCTCCGGTTGGGCGGCGGAGCTGCTCGCCCGTGCCGAGCAGACGTCGACCGAACCGCTCACCTCACCCGAGGGCTTCGACGGCGAGCTGCGCGGCTACCAGGGAGAGGCCGTCGCCTGGCTCGGCTTCCTCGACTCCGTCGAGCTGGGCGGCTGCCTGGCCCTCGACATGGGTCTGGGCAAGACCCCGACGATGCTGGCCCACATCGCCCGCACCGCGGGTTCGGGTCCGGCTCTGGTGATCGCCCCGCCGGCCGTGGTCGGCAACTGGGCCGCAGAGGCGGCTCGTTTCACCCCGGGCCTGTCCGTCGTGGTGCACCACGGTGCGTCGCGGGCCTCGGCCGAGGAGCTCGCCAGCGAGATCGCCGGCGCCGACATGGTGATCACCACCTACGGCACCGCGGTCCGTGACGTCGAGGCGCTCGCCGAGGTCGCGTGGGACCGGGTCGTGCTCGACGAGGCGCAGGCGATCAAGAACCCGGCGAACGAGACCGCTCAGCAGCTGCGCCGCATCCCCGCCCGGGTGCGCATCGCGCTGACCGGCACGCCGATCGAGAACGGCCTGGGTGACCTCTGGGCGATCCTCGACTTCACCAATCCCGGACTGGTCGGTTCCCGCTCGAGCTTCATCGCGGCGCTGTCGGGCGGCACGGGCCACACCCGTCAGGGTGCGGAGTCCGCGCTGCGGGCGCTCAACGGCGTGCTCGTCTTCCGTCGCACCAAGTCCGAGCCGATCGTGGCGGCCGAGCTGCCCGAGCGCATCGACCAGCTCGACCACTGCACGATGACCCCCGAGCAGATCGGTCTGTACCAGGCGGTGCTCGACGGCCTGGTCAAGGACGAGGACGACACCGTCGGCGAGGAGCCCCGCAAGGGTGCGATCCTCGCGGCGATCACGGCGCTGAAGCAGATCTGCAACCACCCGGCGGCCTACCAGGACGACGACCGCCCGCTGGCCGGTCGCTCGGGCAAGCTGACCCGACTCGAGGAGATCGTCGACTCGGTGTTCGCCGCGGGCGAGCGGGTGCTGATCTTCACGCACTTCGCCTCGTGGGGTGTCCGCCTGGCCGAGCACCTCACCGGCCACACGGGCGTTCCGATCGCCTGCTACCACGGCGGCCTCGCCCGCGGTGCCCGCGACAAGCTCGTCGAGGAGTTCCAGAACGGCGAGGGCCCGGGTGCACTGGTGCTGTCGCTCAAGGCCGGCGGCACGGGCCTCAACCTGACCGCGGCCAGCCACGTGGTGCTCTACGACCGCTGGTGGAACCCTGCCGTCGAGGACCAGGCACGTGACCGCGCCTGGCGCATCGGCCAGACCCGCACGGTGGTCTCGCACCGGCTGGTGTGCCCCGGCACCGTCGACGAGCGCGTCGAGGAGGTCGTCGCCGGCAAGCGCCACATCGCGGATCTGGTGCTGCCGAAGTCGAGCTCGCTGGCCGACCTGGACGCACGCCAGCTGCGCACCGCTCTGGGGCTGCGCACCGACGATCTGCTCACCGAGAACGCGGCGGAGCTCGCGGCCGACGTGGCTGCGTCCGAGGCAGCTGCCGCCGCAGCCGCCGCGGCCGCCGACCAGGACGGTGCCACTCCCCCTGACCAGAGCGAGCCCGACCAGAGTGAGGCCGACCAGAGCGAGGCCGGCCAGGGTGGACCGGCGAGTGATCAGCTCGAGGAGGTGGCGTCGTGAACGCCCCGCGTCGCAAGTCCAAGCAGCGTCGTGGCGGGGGCGGCAACAAGCAGAACCGCACGGCCCCGCCTGCGGAGTTCTGGCGTTCCGCCCCTGAGCCGCCCGAGCCGCCCGACATCGTGCCCTCCGAGGACCCGACCGCGTTGCTGCGGTCGATGGGCCCACCGCCGCTGCCCGGCCAGCAGGCCGTGGCGCTCCCCTACCTCGAGGCCGTCGTGCAGCGCGCGGCGATCCTCGCCACCGCGCTCGCCGCATCGGCGGATCTGCTCGACCCGGGCACCGAGGACTGACTCGGGCCGTGGCGACTCCCGATCTCCCCAAGATCGGTGCTCCGGCGACCCGGGCACTTGCCTCCATCGGCGTGACCCGGCTCGACCAGCTCGACGGCCGGAGCGAGAAGGAGCTGCTCGACCTGCACGGCTTCGGGCCGCGGGCACTCGGCATCCTGCGCGACGCGCTCGCGGCCGAGGGCTTGTCGCTGCAGCCCTGACCCGGCAGGCCCGTCCGGGAGCTGTGGAGGCCGTCCCGGAGCTGGCGGGCCGTCCCGGAGCTGGCGGGCCGTCCCGGAGTCCGGGCTGCTACCCCGTGTTGCGGAGTCCGGCGGCGATGCCGTTGACGGTCAGCAGGAGCGCCCGGCGCCGCGTCTGGTCGAGCGGCTCACGGCGCTGGCGTGCGAGCAGCTCGACCTGCAACGCGTGCAGCGGATCCAGGTACGTGTCACGCACACCGAGGGTCCGGGCCAGCAGGGGGTGCCGCTCCAGCAGCTCGTTGCAGCCCAGCGTGCGTAGCAGCTCGGTCACGGTGAGCTCGTACTCGGCGACGATCAGGTCGAACGGACCGGTGTGCTCGACCGGGACCAGCCGCTCGACGTAGTGCCGGGCGACGGCGAGGTCGGTCTTGAACAGGACCATCTCGACGTTCGACAGCAGGTCGGCGAAGAACGGCCAGTGCTGCGCCATCGCGGCGAGGTCCTCGCCGTGACCCGCGGCCCGCACCGATGCGAGACCCGTCCCCAACCCGAACCACCCCGGCACGTTCTGGCGGCTCTGCGTCCAGCCGAAGACCCACGGGATGGCCCTCAGGTCGTCGAGGCCGCCGGCAGCCCCGCCGCCGCCGCTGCTCGCGCCGCCGGCCCGGCGCGCCGGCCGTGAGCCCAGGTTGAGCTCGGCGAGCTCCTCGACGGGGGTCGACGCCAGGAAGTAGGGCACGAGCGACGGGTGGTCGACCAGGTCGCGGTAGCGAACCAGCGACGCCTCGGACACCGCCGACATGACGGCGTCCCAGCCCGCCAGCCGCTCGGCGCCCACGGCCGACTCGGTGTGGAACAGGCTCGCCGCGATCACCGCTCCGATGGTGCGGCGCAGGTTGTCGTCCGCGAGGCGGGCGGTGCCGTACTTGTCCGAGATCACCTCGCCCTGCTCGGTGATCTTGATCGAGCCCTGCAGCACGCCGAAGGGCTCGGCGAGGATCGCGTCCCGGGTCGGTCCGCCCCCACGACCGGCGGTCCCGCCCCGGCCGTGGAAGAGCCGCAGACGCACGCCGTGGCGTTCGGCGACGTCGCGCAGCGCTCGCATCGCACGATGGATCTCCCAGCGTGACGTCGTCGTGCCACCGACCTTGTTCGAGTCGGAGTAGCCGAGCATCACCTCCTGCACGTCGCCACGCAGCGCGACGAGTCGACGGTATGGCTCGACCGAGAGCAGCCGATCGAGCACGGTCCCGGCCCGACGCAGCGACGACACGGTCTCGAGCAGCGGCACGAACCCGATCGCCGCGACGTCACCGTGCAGGTCGACCAGCCCGGCGTCCGCCGCGAGCACCGCCGCGGCGAGCACGTCGTCCGCGTCGTCGGTCATCGACACGATGTAGCTCTCGACCGCGTCGTCGCCGTCACGCTCGACGGCATCGCGGATCACCCGGAAGACGCCGTGGGTGCGCAGGTCGTCGTCGCCGAGGTCGAGTCCGGCGGTCGACACGGGACGCCCTGCGGCGAGCTCGCGTTCCAGGAAGCGCAACCGCTCCGCTCGCGACAGCGACCGGTACGACGGCCCGGGCAGGCCGAGACGCTCGTAGAGGGCACCCACGAGGGCGTGGAGACGCCGCGCGTCCTCGCGCACGTCGAGTGTCGCCATCGTGAACCCGAACGCCACGACGTCGCGCAGGACTCGGTCGAGCGGCGCGGCCACCCGCTCCCCGCCGTGGGCGCACAGCGAGGCCCGCAGCGTCGAGAGGTCCTCGACCAGCTCCTCGGGCCGGCGGTACGCGAGCGCGGACGTCGGTTCCTCGGTGGCGAGCACCACCCGCTCGCGCAGGTAGGTGAGCGCTGAGCGGTGCACCTCTTCGTCGTTGGCCACCCTGGGGCCGTCCCGCAGCTCCGGGAACCACTCGCCGTACCGTGCGCAGAGCGCCTCGAGCGCCGGTGAGCGGCCGACGATCCGCGCCGAGATCGACAGCTCCTCGCCGAGCACCTCGAGGCCGCGACGCACGTGGTCGAGGCTCCTGCGGCGCTGCAGGTCGAGCACCCGACGAGTCACCTCGGACGTGACGAACGGGTTGCCGTCGCGATCACCGCCGACCCACGACCCGAAGCGCAGCGGACGCGCCGTCGGAGGGACCGCGTCGCCGCCCTCCTCGTCCAGACCGAGCGCTGCGGGGACCCCGACGGCGAGCTCCTCGAGCAGACGGGGCACGACGGCCGTGCGCAGGTCGTCGAGCAGGTCGAGCACCACGGCCGCCTCGTCGAGCGGTGTGGGTCGCCGCACGCGCAGCTCGTCGGTCTGCCACAGCAGGTCGACGACCTCGCTCACGTGCCGGTCGATCGTCGCCCGCGCGTCCGGGCCGAGTCGAGGATCGGCGCGCTCGTCGAGCAGCGCGGCGATCTGACGTCGCTTGTGGCGCACCGAACGTCGTGTCGACTCCGTCGGGTGCGCGGTGAACACGGGGCGAACGTCGAGCTCGCGCAGCAGCGCCCGGGCGGACCCGTCGTCGACGACCGCGCCGGTCCGTCCCCGCGGGAGGAAGAGCGACCAGTCCGCGTCCAGGTCCTGTCCGTAGGGCACCCGCTGCACCTGTTCGGCGAGGTTCGCCAGGTGGAAGTACGACGAGAACGCCCGGACCAGCTTGATCGCCGTGGGCGCGTCGAGCGGCGAGACCAGCTCGATCAGCTCGGCCGTGCTGCCCTCGCCGCTGCGGACCCGCTTCGACGCGCGGCGAACCTCCTCGACGAGCGCGAAGAACTCCTCGCCCTCCTGGCGTCGCAGGGTGTCGCCGAGCTGGGCGCCGAGACGTCGGATGTCATCTCGCAGCCGGTCCTGAGTCGCTCCGGGTCCGTCCACCACAGGATCCTCGCGTCGCAGCCGGACCGACGGGTCAACGCCGTGTTGCCGTTGGATGACGTGTGCCGCTCGCCGAGGGGGACGTCGGCACCACTCCGGTCACGTCAGCCCACCCGGTCGAGCGCCGTCGCCGGCTGGTGCGACACGTCGGTCTCGTCGAACTCGCGCAACCAGCAGGCGAACTCGAGCAGCACGCCGTCAGGGTCCTGGAAGTAGATCGAGCGCACGTAGACGTCCGGGGTCACCTCGGCGCTGATGCCCCACTCGCTGTTGTCGTGGTTGGCGACCTCGGTGCAGTCGATGCCCGCGGCGATGAGCCGGTCGCGGTACTCGACGATGCGCTCCGGCGGCACGGCGAACGCCACGTGGTTCATCGACCCGATCGCACTGGTCAGGTCGCCACGATCGGGCCGTGCGGCCGGCGCGGAGATGCCCGGCACCGCCTCGGGAGCGTTCGGGAACCAGAAGAAGGCGAGGCAGTCGCCACCACCGCAGTCGAAGAAGAAGTGCTGGCCCATACCGGCGGGCAGCTCGATGGTCTTCACCAGCGGCATGCCGAGCACGCCGGAGTAGAAGTCGACCGTGCGCTGCATGTCGCGGCACACGAGCGCGAGGTGGTTGATCCCCCTGAACTCGAACGGCTGGGTCTCGAACGGCTGGGTCTCGATCGGCTGGGTCTCGGCCATGTCGGTGCCTCCCTGGCGGCCGACCCCCCGGTCGGCCGCGCCCACCATAGCCAGGGGCGGGCGGACTGCTCAGCCGGCGAGTGCGACCGTCGGGGCCTCGAGGAGCTCGTCGGCGGCGGGCTGATCGACCCGACCGGTGCGCAGCAGCTCGGCGCGCACCAGCGGGTCGTGCACGGCAGGTTCGGTCGTCGCGACGAACTCGATCAGCAGCGCGGTGAAGCGCTCCGGATCGCTGTGGTGCGGGCAGTGCCCTGCCTGGTCGAAGATCTCGACGCGGGCGTGCGGAAGGGCATCCGCGGCGAGCGCCGCGTGCGCCACCGGGATGACGGCGTCGTGGGAGCCCCAGACCAGCAGCACCGGGACGTCGCCGCTGAGGTACGCACGGTCGCGCATCGTGACGACCTGTCCGCGCCAGTCGACGACCGAGCGGAGGGTGCGTGAGAACGCCCCGCTGGCCTCGGGGTCGGGCAACGTCTCGATCAGCCGGATCAGCTCGTCGGCATCACGGCCGATGTCGGCGCCGATGAGCTGCAGCGTGCGTACGGCGGCCCGCCCGAACAGACGCACCGGCGGCAGGCGCAGCGGCAGCAGTGCCAGCTCGGCGAACGGCAGGCTGCCCAGGCGGAACGCGGGGTTGACCTCGGGACCCACCCCGCCGGTGGCGACGAGCACCAGGCGCTCGCAGCGCTCGGGGAACTGGTAGGCGAACTGCGCAGCGACGCCGCCGCCGAGCGAGTGGCCCACGACGGTGACTCGATCGACGCCGAGCACGTCGAGCAGGTCGCGCATGCCGTTGGCGTACGCAGCGACCGAGTAGTCGGCGCGTGGCTTCGCCGAGTCGCCGTGGCCCAGAAGGTCCGGGGCGATCACCGTGTGGTGCTCGGCCAGCTGCTCCATGACCGTCAGCCAGGTCTCGGAGCTGTCCCCGATGCCGTGGATCAGCAGCAGCGCCGGGCCCTGACCCGCGATCCGGTACGCACGCCGGTGCCCGTGCACCACGACGGTCTGAACCACGTCGCCGGTCGAAGAAGCTTCGGTGCTCACATCAACGAGCGTATCCCTGCGCAGGGATAGCGCCGCGCTTCATCGTGTGAACGCTGGATCAACTCATGTGCCAGGGCCAGGTCATGTGCCAGGCCAGGTCGTGTGACAGCTCGGCTCATGTGACAGCCCGGCTCATGTGACAGCCCGGCTCATGTGACAGGGAGCGCCGGCCGATGAGAGAGGGTGGCCCGAGTACCCGCGATGGACCCGACCGGGGAACGCCCGTCGAACCTGACGGTTCGACGGGTCGCCTTCGACTTCGACGACGACCTGGATCCCCGCTGGAACCCCCGGTACCCCGAGTGCGCGATGGCGGCGAACGCCGTGTCGATGCTGATGCCCTACGTCGAGCCGTACGTCGTGCGCTCGGTGTCGACGGTGCTCGAGCAGCTCGACCAACCCCTGCGCGACGAGGCCTCGGACTTCTGTCGCCAGGAGCTGCAGCACCAACGCCAGCACCGCCGGTTCAACGAGGCCGTGACGAGCGACAGCCCGGCGCTGCAGCGCATCGAGCGCGTCGCCCGTGGTGTCTACGGGTGGATGTCCCGCACCCGGTCCGCCCGGTTCAACCTGGCCTTCGCAGCGGGATCCGAGACGATCGCGTTCGCCATCGCCCGCTGGACCGAGTCGCACTTCCGGGTGCTGTTCGACGGCGCCGACGACGTGGTCGCGACGCTGTTCCTGTGGCACCTCGCCGAGGAGGTCGAGCACAAGACCGTCGCGTTCGACGTGTACCGGGCAACGGGCGGTTCGCGGCTCCGCTACCTGTTCGTGGCGTTGTGGTCCGCCGTGCTGCTGGCGTGCTTCACGATCGCGTCGACGTCGGTGATGGCGGTGCGCGAACGCCGGGCCTGGCTCCCGGTGACGTGGTTCCGCCTGACCAAGTGGTCGATCGGCCTGGCCTTCGAGGTGCTCGGCGACGTGGTCGCTTCGGCGCTGCCCCGCCACCACCCGCGCGACTTCACCGATCCCGTGCTGCTGAGCGCCTGGCTGCGCTACTTCGACCCGGCGACGGCGACGATGCCGCTGTGGACCTCGACGCTCGCACCCGCCCGGACCCCCGCCCCGGCTCCCGCCGCTGGTCCCGCCGCTGGTCCCGCCGCTGCGGACGTGGCGAGCTGAGGGCTCGCGCTCAGTCCTCGACGAGAGTGATCGCGTACTCGGGGCAGTTGTCGACGGTCAGCTGCGCCTTGCGCTGCAGCTCCTCGGGCACCTCGCCGTCGATGCGCAGCACCGCGTAGCCGTCGTCGTCGACGTCGAAGAGCTCCGGGGCGAGCAGGTAGCAGCGGTTGTGGCCCTGGCACAGGTCCCGGTCGAAGTGGATCTTCACGCCGCACCTCCGACCGCATCGAACGAGGCATCCGGGAGCGACTCGGGGGCGTCCTCGACCTGCAGCAGCCGCGTCGGCAGCACGCGTGGGCCCCGGACCTGTCCGGTCGACCAGCGAACCGCGTCGGGATCGGCGAGCTCGAACTCCGGGATGCGTCGCAGGAACTCCTCGACGGCGACGGTGAGCTCCATCCGGGCCAGGTTCGAACCGAGGCAGCGGTGGATGCCGAGCCCGAACGCGGCGTGGCGGTTCTTCTCGCGGTCGAGCAGGACCTCGTCCGCCCGGTCGAAGAACTCGGGGTCCCGGTTGGCCGAGGGGAACGGCAACAGCACCCAGTCGTTCTCACGCATGGTGCGACCGCCGATCTCGACGTCCTTCGCGACCTTTCGGGCCATCGTCACCGGTGCATACGCACGCAGCAGCTCTTCGATCGCCATCGGGATCGACGACGGGTCCTCGAGCAGTCGACGGCGGTCCTCGGGGTGCTGGGCGAGGTGCCAGAGGCTCGCCCCGATCGCGGACCACGTCGTGTCGATGCCGGCGATCAGCAGCAGGGCGACGGTGCCGACGATGTGCTGGTCGTCGAGCGGTTGCCCGGCGATGTCGGCGTCGAGCAGGAAGCCGATGAGGTCGTCACGCGGCTCGATCCGGTGCTGCTCGATCGACTGGAGCAGGTAGGCGACCAGGGTGTCGCCGGGATCGACCGGCTCGTTCTGACCGCCGGTCTCCATGATCCGGTGGATGAAGGTCCGGAACCGGTCGCCGTCCTCGGGCGGCACGCCGAGCATGTGCGCGATCACCCGCACGGGGATGTGCTGTGCGTACTGCGTGGCGGCATCGACGACGTCGCCCTCGCCGGCGAGCATCTCGTCGAGCAGCTCGCGGCACAGCTGACGTGTGGCCGGCTCGAGCGGGCGGATCGCCTTCGGGGAGAACGCCGGCAGCAGCAGACGGCGGGCGATCTCGTGGAACGGCGGGTCCGACGTGATCGGAGGTGCGTAGCCGACCGGCGCGTCCTGGTCCGGTTCGAACACCGACACGATGACGCCGCGTGAGCTGAAGTGCTCGGTGTCGTGGGCGATCGACGCCACGTCCTCGTGCCGCGTGGGCAGCCAGACACCGCCGAAGCGCTCCGAGTGGGCGACCGGGCACGACGTGCGCAGCTCGTCCCAGATCTCGGGTGCCGCAGCCGCGTACGCGGGGTCGGTGTGGTCGAAGTCGGTCTGCCAGTCGGTCACCGGGCAGCGCTGCGGCGCCCCCGTCTGCGTGTCGCTCATGCGGTCTCCGTCGGAACTCCTGAAGCTCGTTCAGCCGCCAGCCTAGGCCGGTTGGCGTGCCACCGATCGGGCGGCGGTACGATCGTCGCCTGTCCGAGAACGCCCCTTCCGACGCCGTCCGGCCGTCCCGCAG
Organism: Actinomycetes bacterium; assembly: GCA_023389745.1. GTDB lineage: Bacteria > Actinomycetota > Acidimicrobiia > Acidimicrobiales > Microtrichaceae > JAFAFN01. Next base: position 1,055 of record JAEWED010000131.1, on the reverse strand, counting down.
CACGGGCGCGGTCACGGAGTGCGACACCCCCGATCCGGCGGCGTCGTTCGACGCGATGACGGCGCTGCGGGGCACTCGGCGGCGGCGGCGACTCGGCGACGTGGTCTGGGGCGACCTGGCCTACCGCGTGTACACCACCGCGCTCGCCTCGCTGGTGCTGGTGATCTTCGCCTCGGGGTTCGTCGGCGACCAGGAGCTCTCCGCGTCCGCGGTCGCGACGGTGACCGCGGACGGCCCCGCGTGGGTGGGGCTCCTCGTCGCCTCGCTGATGGTGCTCGGCCTGCGTTCCGGGCTCCGCAGCGGCCCGATCGCCCTCGAGGGGGCCGACGTGCACCACCTGCTGCTCGCTCCGGTCGACCGATCGGCGGTCCTGCGTCGTCCGGTCGGCGGCATGGTCGGCTACGGGGCGCTCGGTGCTGCCCTGTTGGGCGCACTCGTCGGCGCCCTGTGCGCGCAGCGGCTCCCGGGTTCGTCGTCGTCGTGGCTGCTCAGCGGCGCGCTGTTCGGGCTGACGTGCGCGACCCTCACCCTCGGCACGGGTCTGGTGACCGCGTCGCGACGCGTCCGCCGTCCGATCCTCGACCTGGTGGTCGCGGCCCTGTGGCTCTGGTCGCTGCTCGACGTCCTCGGCGTGGTGCCCGACGCGCCCCTGTCGTTCGTCGGGTCGATGCTGCTGTGGCCCCTCGACGTCGAGCTCGTCGCCGCGATCGGCACGCTCCTCGGCATCGTGCTGGTCGTCGTCGGCGCAGCGATCGTCGGTGGGCTGTCGATCGAGGCCGCACGGCGACGGACCCAGCTCGTGGGCCAACTCCGGTTCGCGGTGACCCAGCAGGACCTCCGCTCGGTGATGCTGCTGCGGCGCCAGCTCGCCGCGGAGCGGCCACGGAACCGGCCGCGCATCCGTCGCCTCCCCCGGTTCATCGGACGCTTCCCGGTGTTCGCCCGGGATCTCCAGAGCCTGCTGCGCTGGCCCACGGTCCGCATCGTGCGTGTGCTGGTGCTCTGCATCGGCGCGGCGCTCGCGCTGCGGGGCGTGTGGGACGGCACCACCCCGC
>JAEWED010000235.1 GCA_023389745.1 Actinomycetes bacterium | reverse complement strand
CCGGCGAGCTCCTCCTGGGTGATCGGGATCTCGAACTCCTCGTTCTCGCCGGCGAGCTCGAGCAGGTGCTTGGCCGTGCGACCGGTGACGTCGAGGAAGAACGCGTCGGCGAGCGCCTCGTCGGTCGAGCGGATCCGCTGGCTCAGCAGCCGCACCACCGACCAGAGCAGCTCGGGCTTGGTCTCCCACACCGAGCGCAGCACGTCGTAGGGGATGCGGATCACCGAGGACTGCTCGAGGGCACGGGCCTCGGCCGAGCGACCGAGCCCGTCGAACAGGCCCATCTCTCCGAAGAGGTCGCCGCGCTCCATGATCGCCACCATCGACTCGCGTCCGTCGAAGGACTTGTTCGAGATGGCGATCCGCCCGTCGACGACGACGTAGCAGGCGTCGGCCTCGGCGTTCTCGCCGAAGACCACGTCGCTGCGGATCAAGTCCACCGTCTCGGATGCGTCGGCCAGCTGGCGGTAGTCGTCGTCACCGAACTGGTCGAACAGCTCGACGCCCTGAAGCAGGTCCATGTCGCTCACGAGGCCATGGTACCGACAATGCCAGTGACGTCCGTAACAGAACGTCCCGGCAGGTAGCGTCGGCGACGTGTCAGGGTCATTCTGCGGTCGCACGGCGGCCACCTCGCGATGAACGCTCCGGCGGTCTGGTGCATCGTCGTCGCCGGCGGATCCGGTCGTCGCTTCGGCGGGGCGAAGCAGTGGATGGACCTGGCGGGTGAACGAGTCGTGGACCGCTCGGTCGCCACCGCTGCGGCGGTCTGCGACGGCGTGGTGGTGGTCGTGCCGGCCTCGGACCTCGACGACGCAGAGGTTCCCGGCGCCGCTGCGGTCGTGGCGGGAGGTGCGAGCCGGTCGGCCTCGGTCCGGGCCGGGCTCACCCGGGTGCCCGACCAGGTCGACGTGGTGCTGGTGCACGACGCGGCTCGTCCGCTGGCCGGCGTCGAGCTCTTCGAACGGGTCGTGGCCGCGGTGCGCGACGGCGCGGACGTCGCGATCCCCGTGGTGCCGGTGACCGACACGATCCGCCACGTCGCGGGTGGCGTCGTCGACCGCGAGGAGCTCCGGGCGGTCCAGACGCCCCAGGGGTTCGCTGCGCCGATGCTGCGCGCGGTGCACGCCGACGAGCCCGATGCCACCGACGACGCAGGTCTGGTCGAGGCCGCCGGTGGCACCGTCACGCTCGTCGAGGGTGAGACGACCAACCTGAAGCTCACCGACCCGCACGACCTGGTCGTCGCCGAGGCACTGCTCACCGCGGCACGACCCGCCGGGTCGCCCTACGGCGAGTTGTCGGCGAGACTCCCCTGATGCCCTTCCGCATCGGCAACGGATTCGACGTGCACCGGTTCTCCGACGATCCGGACCGTCCGCTGGTGCTCGGCGGTGTGCGCTTCGACGGCGAGATCGGCCTGGTCGGCCACTCCGACGCCGACGTCGTCGCCCACGGCGTGGCCGAGGCCCTGTTGGGTGCCGCGGGTCTGGACGACCTGGGCTCGCACTTCCCCGACACCGACGAACGGTGGCGTGGTGCGGACAGCATCGTGCTGCTCACCGAGGTCGTCCGACTGGTGCGAGCCGATGGCTGGACGCCGGTGAACGTCGACTGCTCGGTCGTCGCAGAACGACCCAAGCTCGCCCCGCGCCGTCACGAGATGCAGGACCTGCTCTCCGGTGTGGTCGGCGCTCCGGTCACGATCAAGGGTCGGCGCGCCGAGGGCATCGGCGGGATCGGACGCTCCGAGGGGATCGTCTGCCTGGCCACGGCGTTGATCGAGCAGACCGCGGCGCCCGTCGAACACGAGGGCGCGGATGGCGCCGCTGGAGGTGCAGCGTGAGCGGTCGAGGTGGAGGACGAGGAACCGGTCGCGGCCGGTCCGATCGTGGCGGGCAGTCGCGCGGGAGCGACGGCAAGGGCGGACAGGGCCGGAGCTCGAGCCGAGGTCCATCGCGCTCGGGCTCGGCGCGCTCGGGTTCGGCGCGCTCGGGTTCGGCGCGATCCGGCCCGGCCCGAGCAGGAGGCCAGCGCAGCGGGCTGCCCCGCGGCGGGGCGCGCGACCAGCGGAGCAAGGAGCGTGGGCTCGGCGGCACCCAGGTCGAGGGGCGTCAGGCCGTGCGCGAGCTGCTGCTGGCCGGTCGTCGCAAGGTCTACGAGATCGTGCTGTCGAACGAGGTCGAGCGCGCGGGCATCATCGAGGACATCGAGCAGCTGGCCGCCGAACTGCGGGTGCCGATCACCGAGGTCAGCCGCTCCAAGCTCGACGCGCAGAGCCGGACCGACGCACCCCAAGGCATCCTCGCTCGGGCCGCCGAGCTGCCCGAGAGCACCCTCGAGGAGCTCTGCGAGACCCACGAGGGCGAACCGCCGCCGTTCCTGCTCGCCGTCGACGGGGTGACCGACCCCGGCAACCTGGGCGCGCTGATGCGCATCGCCGAGTGCGCGGGCGTGACCGGGGTCGTGCTGCCGAAGCACCGTGCGGTGCACGTCACCCCGACGGTCACCAAGGCTGCTGCCGGCGCCGTGGAGTTCCTGCCGATGGCCCTGGTGGGCGGGCTGCCCACGGCCATCGAGACGATGAAGGCAGCCGGCATCTGGGTCGTCGGGCTCGACATGGGCGGCGAGACGTCGGTGCACGACCTGTCGGTCGCCGGTTCGGGCGTGTGCCTCGTGCTCGGCGCCGAGGGCAAGGGCCTGTCACGCCTGGTGACCCAGCGGTGCGATCTGGTCGCGTCGATCCCTCTGCACGGCCGCCTCGCCTCGTTGAACGTGGCGTCCGCCGGCGCGGTCGCCTGCTACGAGGTGGCGCGCCACCGGGCACAGCACGGGGCATGATCCAGGGGTGACGACGATCCTGGACCAGGGGCGATGAAGGAACGTCGCGGCGCCCGTTCGGCGATCGCCTGGGTGCTGCGGATCGTGGTCGTGCTCGCCGTCGCCGCGATCTGGTTCATGCAGCCGTTCGTGCTCGGCCGGACGACGGACACCGCGCGCATCACGCGCTACGACGTCGCCATGGACCTGTCCGAGGACGGGGACCTGTCGAGCGTCGAGACCATCGAGACGTGGATGCCGAGCGGCAAGCGCGGCATCTTCAAGATCTTCGACGAGAACGACCCCCGGCGCTCCAGCGTCGACCACCCCGTCGAGATCGAATCGATCACCCGCGACGGCGAGCCCGAGACGTACGTCGAGCTCGACGCTGCCCGCGGCATCCGCAACGTCCGCATCGGCGACGAGCTCGTCGTCCTCGACGCAGGTCCGCACACCTACGAGATCCGCTCCCGCACGACCGACGTGTTCGAGCCCGGCGACGACGGCGAGACGCTGTGGTGGTGGGACGTCGTCGGCAGCGGCTGGCAGATGGAGAT
>JAEWED010000015.1 GCA_023389745.1 Actinomycetes bacterium | reverse complement strand
ATGTACAGCACCGTGAGGCCCCGGCCGCCGGCGCAGGCCAGGGTGGCCCCGGCGAGCGTGGTCCGGATCGTCGTGGCGTCCTCGTCGGTGATCTGCCCCGCAGTGCGGACACGCGCGAACACACGCTGCAGGTCCTCGAAGGGGGAGAGGTCCACGGTGTCGAAGCCGAACTCGAACAGGTCGGGTCTCGCCGGGTCGTCGTGGCACAGGTCGGTCGCGGTGCACGCGTGCTGCTCGACCGATTCGCGGGCGTATGGTGCCGCGGCGCGAGGACCCGCCCGGAGCAGCCCGGGGTGCTCGTCGTCGGGGCACGCCACCGAGCCGGGCACGAAGCCGATCCTCACCGCGAGCGTCGTGTCGTCCCCCGTCATCACGCCGCGGATCCTATGCCGAGGACCGTTCCCCGCATCGGCCGACGTGGAGGTGCGTCGACCTCGACCGGCGAGGGCGGGCACATCCGATCCGGATTCGGGGTCGGCACAGCGAATCCAGATCGGAATTCGGTCAGCGGGGCGAATCGGGAGCGGAATTCGGTCAGAAGGCAGTGAATGCGACAGGTCAACCCTGTGATGAGGATCGTCGATCCGCGATACTTGACGGACCGTTCTCGATCGGGGTGGGGCATCCTGCGGCGGGGTGGCCCCGCTGCTGAGAGGGAGGCGCACCATGTTCGTGCGACTTGGCCCGTGGTGCCACGATCACCGCCGTCTGGTGGTCGTGGTCTGGCTCATCGTCCTGGTGGGGGCCAACGCCGTCGCCGGTGCGGTCGGCGACGACTACCGCGCCGACTTCAGTCCGCCGGGCGCCGAGTCGACCGCCGGGTTCGACACGCTCGAGGCGGAGTTCGGCGGGCAGGACACCGGCTACACCGGCACGATCGTGTTCCGCGCCGAGCAGGGCGTCGACGACCCCGAGGTGCAGCGCTCGATGGAGTCGCTCTTCGCCGACGTCGCCGAGATGGACGGCGTCGAACGGGTCGAGAGCCCCTACGCACCCGGTGGTGAACAGCAGATCGCGGCACAGGGACCGGACGCCGGGAAGATCGCGTACGCGAACGTGGAGTTGCCCGACGACATCGAGAACCCGGTCGCGAACGACATCAGCCACGCGATCCGTGACCGGGCGCCCGACATCGACGGTCTCGTCGTCGAGCGGGGCGGCTTCATCTTCGCCGACTTCGAGGAGCCGAACTCCGAGGTGGTCGGCATCGCGTTCGCCATCATCATCCTGATCGTCGCGTTCGGCTCGGTCCTGGCGATGGGCCTGCCGATCGGCGTCGCGCTGTTCGGCATCGGGGTCGGCAGCGCCTTCGTGACGCTGTTCAGCCACCTCATGCAGGTCCCGGACTTCGCGCCGTTCGTCGGGATCATGATCGGACTCGGCGTGGGCATCGACTACGCGCTGCTGATCGTCACCCGACACCGCGAGCAGTGGCACGCGGGCCACAGCGTCCGAGACTCGGTGGGCACCGCGGTGGACACCGCCGGCCGGGCCGTGGTGTTCGCAGGGGTCACGGTGATGATCTCGCTGCTCGGCATGTTGTTGATGGGCGTCGGGTTCGTCGCCGGCCTGGCGGTGACCGCTGCAGCGACGGTCGGGTTCACCGTGCTGGCCGCCGTGACGCTGCTCCCGGCGTTCATCGGGTTCGCCGGCGACAACCTGGAGCGCACACGTCGACGTGGCCTGCTCGCCGCGGGCTTCGTCGCCATCGCACTGATCGGCGTCGGCCTCAACATCACGCCGCTGCTGATCGGCCTGCCCGTGGCCGCCGTCGTGCTCGTCGCCGGGTTCTTCGTGCCGAGCCTGAAGGAGGAGGTGCTGCATCGAGAACCCACGCCCCGTCGCGAGACGTTGGCCTACCGGTGGAGTCGCGTCATCCAGGCACGACCCTGGCCGTTCGCGATCGGCGCCGCAGCGCTGCTGGTCGTGCTCTCGATCCCGGTGTTCAACCTGCACCTCGGGTTCTCCGACGAGAGCAACTACGCCCAGGACACCACCACGAAGCAGGCCTACGACCTGCTCGTCGACGGCTTCGGCGTGGGCTCCACGGGACCGCTGTTCCTGGTGGCGAGAACCGACGGCGTCGAGCCCGCTGAGCTGGCGGGCGTGACCGAGGCGGTCAGCGCCGACCCGTCGGTGGTCGCGGCGCTCGGACCGGAGCCGAACGAGTCGGGCACCGCCGCTCGATGGTTGGTGGTGCCGGCGACGGGACCCCAGGACGAGGCGACCAGCGACCTGGTCAGCAGGCTTCGTGACCAGGTGCTGCCACCGGTCGAGCAGGCCACCGGTGTCGAGGTCCAGGTGACCGGGTTCGTCGCGGCGTCGAACGACTTCGCCGACCTGCTGGCGAGCCGCATGCCGTGGTTCTTCGGCGCCGTGCTGGGCCTGTCGTTCCTGTTCCTCATGGTCGTGTTCCGCTCGCTGCTGGTGCCGCTCAAGGCGGTGATCATGAACCTGCTGTCGATCGGCGCGGCGTACGGCGTCGTCGTGGCCATGTTCCAGTGGGGTTGGCTGGGCGACGCGACCGGCGTCGCGCCGGGTCCGATCGAGGCGTGGGCGCCGATGATGCTCTTCGCCGTCGTCTTCGGCCTGTCGATGGACTACGAGGTGTTCCTGTTGTCGAGGATCCGTGAGGAGTGGTTGCGCACCGGCGACAGCCACTCCTCGGTCGCCGATGGGCTCGCGGCGACCGCCAAGGTCATCACCGCGGCGGCGGCGATCATGATCGTGGTGTTCGGCTGCTTCCTGCTCGAGAACGACCGGGTGCTCAAGCTGATGGGGATCGGCCTGGCCGTCGCGATCCTCCTCGACGCCACGATCGTCCGTCTGCTGCTCGTCCCGGCGACCATGGAGCTGCTCGGTGACCGCAACTGGTGGCTGCCCCGCTGGCTCGACCGTATCCTGCCCACCGTCTCGGTCGAGGGGCACACCATCGATCTCACCGACGGCGCCGAGGAGGCGAGTGACGACCAGGAGCGCGGCGTGTCCGTGGGTGTCAGAGGCGGGCCGAGCACCGAGTGAGACCAGCGCGGGATGACGGATGCGCAGCCGGACACGTCGTCGCTGTCCGCCGGAGGATCGACGGCGGTGGTGCACCCAGGCATCGGTGGCCGACTCGGGCAGCTCGACCTGGGTGACGGCCCGATCCTGCGCGGGCACGCAGCGGGGCTCGGTGTGTTCGACTGGGGCTGCTATCCGCTGATCCCGTGGTCGAACCGGCTCCCGGGCGGCACGCTGCGATTCGACGGCATCGTCGACGAGCTCCCCGTCAACCACCCCGACGGCAGCGCCATCCACGGGCTGGCCGCGTCGTGTCCCTGGTCCGTCGTCGAACGGACCGAGCGTCGCGTCGAGCTCGTCGTCGACCTGCACGGCGGCCCCTACGACGTGCGAGGCGCGCAGTCCTACGAGCTCTCGGACGGGCGACTCGACCTGCGCGTCGGGGTGACGAACATCGGTGCCCGTGCGGTGCCCGTGGGGATCGGCATCCACCCGTGGTTCCGCGAGGGGCCGATCGAGGTGCCGGCGGACCGACGCTGGCCCGGCGAACCCCTTCCCACCGGCGCGCCCGTCGCGGTGTCGGGGCGGGACGACCTGAGGGCGGCGACGGTCGCGGCGCCGATGGATGCCTGCTTCACCGGTCTGACCCGAACGTGGGCCGACGTGCCCGGCGCTCGCCTGGGCTGGAAGGGGCCGGTGACCCACGTCGTGGTCTTCAGCGGTCGACCCGGCTGGGTCTGCGTCGAGCCGGTCACCATGGCCAACGACGGGATCGCCCTGGCCGAGGCGGGGGAGGACGGCCACGGCGTGCAGGTGCTCGCGCCGGGCGGGTCCCTCGAGGTCGCCTACTCGTTCGAGCGGGCTCCCGAGCCTGGCGGCGACCCTGCCGTCCGGCGGGAAGGGCCTCAGGAGTTCCGTTCGAGCATGTAGGGCACCAGCGCTCGCACGAACCGGTACGCATCGCCGTGCCGGGCGTCGGCGAACGCGACCTCGAACGCGTCGAGCGCGGCCCCGGCGATGCCGGCCGCGTAGTCGGTGGCGAAGTCGATGCTGCCGTAGTGATCCATCATCGATCGGACGGTCGCGACGAGATCGGCGCTGCGCTCGTGGCGGTCGGCGCGGAGGTAGCGGCGCATCAGCGCTCGGTCCGAACCCCGGGCCGCGCCGAGCAGGTGGATCAACATGAGGGTGCGCTTGCCTTCGTGCAGGTCGCCGAGGATCTCCTTGCCATAGGTCGCCTCGTCGCCCACGAGGTTCAACAGGTCGTCGCGGATCTGGAACGCCGCGCCCAGGTAGAACCCGAACCGCACCATCGGCGAGACGTCCACGGCGCCGCCGGAGCCGACCAGCGCCCCGACACGCAGCGGGTGCACGGTCGTGTACCAGCACGTCTTGTGCAGGATGAGGTCCAGGTAGTCCTCGGGGGTCAGCTCGACGACGGTGTCGCGTCGCCACCCGAGCTCGGTGGCCTGCCCTTCGAGCGAGCGCAGCATCATGAGCTCGAACTCGCCGGCGATCCGGTCGGCGAGCGACGCGCCGTACCGGTCGAGCGACTGGCGCAGCACACGCTGTGCCAGCACCGCGAGCGCGTCGCCCGCGTTGAGGGCCAGCCCGACGCCGTGGCGCTCGTGGAGCGTGGGGTGACCCCGACGCAGCAGGCTGCCGTCCGCGATGTCGTCGTGCACGAGGAACGCGTCGTGCAGCAGCTCGATCGCGACCGCTGGCCCCAACGCCTCGTCGCCGACCGCACCGAACGCCCGAGCGGTCGCGAGGCACAGGGCAGGACGGATGAACTTCGCCGGCCGGTTCGGGTAGTCGCGCACCAGGTCGTACAGCCAGGTCGAGGGCTCGCCGTCCGGCACGGCATCGACCAGCGCCGCCCTGATCCGGGTGCCGTAGCGTTCGAGCGCTCCGTCGACGCCGACGTCGTCGACCCGCTCGACGACGGTCACGTCGGATCCGTCCCGTCGGCGGCGGGGCGCGACCCCGGCCCGTCGGTGACCGAGCCGGGCAGCACCTCGAGCTCGACGACGAGCCAGAGGTCGGGGAGGTTGGCGGCCAGGATGATCCCGCGGAACCTGCCCGGCGGCGTGTCGGCCGGGACGTCGACCGACACCCGAACCCCTCGACTCGTCAGGTCGGGCAGCTCCGGCAGGTGCTCGGGGTCGAACCGGACCGTCGTCGCGCTGATGGCGCAGCCGTCGTGGCGGCGCAGGTCCCCGTTGTGCAGTCGAACGTCCGCCGTCGGCGAGCCGCTGCGGTTGTGCAGCCACAGCTCGCCGACGGCACGACCTCCGGGCTCGGTCGAGCTGAGCGTCAAGGTCTCCGGCGAACCGTCGCCAGCCCCCGCGTGCGGCTCCGCCGTCACCGCCGACCCATTCCCGGTCCCGTTCGATCGACGGGAATCGCTCGGTGCCCCCGGGCCGGTACGGCCCCCGAGGATCGCTCCGAGCAGCGAGGAGGTGAGCGCCGTGTACTGACCGAACAGATCCGACAGCGCGTCGTCGGGGGTGCTGCGGTCACCCGTGGCGCCGGCGAGGTCGTCGGTCGACCTGGGCGGTGGCTCGGCTCCGAAGATCGGTCCGGAACGCTCGACCTGCGAGATGACCCGCGTGACCACCAGGTTGGCGGCCTCGAGGCCGCGCCGCTGGATGTCGCCCAGCGCCCGCAGGTTGGCCATCGAGTCGAACGGCGGGGGACCGCTCGGCTGGTCGGGACCGCTTCGCTAGTCATCGACGTCCACCATGCGGCTACGGTACTTGCGGTGCGTAGTACCCCGTCGGAGGAATCCGCATGACGGAGCTGTCTGCCCGGCTCGGGCTGTACGTCGCGATCGATCAGGCGGCGATGGATCGCGACGACGTGCGCGACTCGGTGGCGGACGCGATCCCCGTGTACCGCGCCGATCGCGATGGCGTGGCGCCGGAGAAGCGCCAAGGGGCGCTCGGGTGGAGCCGGCACATCGGCGACCTGCTCCCGGAGCAGCCGATCGGCGAGCTCGAGGACTCCCTCAGGCACCTCGAAGCGCTGGACGCTCCCCGGCCCCTCGAGCAGGCCCGCCGGTTCAAGGCCATCTGGGCGCTCACCCAGACCGTGCCCGGGTTCGATCGAGCGCTGCTCACCGGTGCGCTCGTGCCCCTGGTGGGCGCAGCACGTTCGGCCGACGGCGGCCGAGGCGGCGTGTCACCCGATGACGTCGGTGCGCCGCGTGAGTCGGTGGTGGCCGACGCGGAGCGGTTGGTGAGCCTGCTCGAGGACCCGCAGTTCGCCGCGGCCGAGTCGTTCACCGATGTCGTCGAGCTCGCCGCCGCGCAGCAGCTGATCTCGGCCGAGGTCGCCGAGCTGGCCTCGATCGGCTGCGAGGACTCCGTGACCTTCGTCGAGGTCGAGCGGGACGGCGCCGTCGAGATCGACCCCGCGGCGCACATCGTCTCGTCGGTGCAGAACTTCGAGATCGGCACACGATCGTTCGCCGACCTCCACGCGGCCATGGATCCTGGCCGGTGGCCGGGGTGCCTCGGCAGCTTCTGGTGCGGGATGCGGTTGCTGGACGACCCCTCCGGCGTCCTGGGGTCCGACGTTCGTGCATTCCACGAACAGGTCGGCGAGTGCCCGCCCGATTGGTTCGCGCCCTACCTGGTCTTCGGGACCCGTCGGCTTCCGCAGACCGGGAACCAGGACGGGTTCGATCTGCAGTACGACCTGTGCCCCGACGCCGCGCTCGCCGCGCTGAGTCCGCCAGGGGTCCCGCTCGCTCAGGACCGTCGGGTCGAGGTGGACGCCGGCTCCGTCATGGTCAAGCGGAGCCAGGGCACCACCGGCCCGGCGCCTGGCCGGGTCGACATCACGACGAGCAAGACCATCCGGTTCGCCGAGCCGCTGCCGACGGGGGGCATCGCCCTGCTCGCCTGCATCTCCGGGTGGGCGGACGTGACCCGAGAGATGATGACCGGCTGCCTCCGCACCGGACCCTGACCCGAGGAGCCACCCATGCCCGACTACCAGGACGCAACCCGCGAGACCATCGACGACGCGGTCGCCTGGGCGGGGGAGTCGACCCGCAACTGGTTCGACACCTACGTCCGCATGGTCGATGCCGCGGCGAGCGGCGAGATCACCGCCGACTCGGCGACGCGCGACGTGTCAGCGCTGGTCGCCGTCGGGGCACGCGACGCGGCGAGGGCCGCGACGACGTGGATCGCGCTCGGCAACGCGCTGCTGAACCTGAACATCCCCGCCGGGTCCGGCGGAGCGTCCGGCGGCGGCCCTGGTGACGCACCCGGCGCACCTGGAGCGCCCGGCGCACCTGGAGCACCCGGCGGTCCGGGTGGAACACCGGGCGGTCCTTCAGCACCCGGAGGACCTGGGGCTGCACCGGGTGGCGGCAACGACGGGAACGGCTGATGACGGCCCCGCGTGCACCGCTCGCCGAAGCCATCGAGCTGCTGGGCAACGCTGCACGGGCCTTCTTCGACGAGCCGCTGGCGCACCTCATCGACTCGGTCGATCGCTCCGGCCGCGCTGACCGCACCGCAACCGCTGCTGCCGGCGATGCCGCGGTCGGGGCGCTGCTCCTGGCGCGGGCCTGGTGGGGTGGCAGCAACGCCGTGGTGGATGCGATCGCGATCCTGGCGGTGCCCTCGGACGCGGGGCATCGCTACCGGGTGAGCATCCCGCCGGTCGCGGCGCCCAGCACGGCGAGCGTCGTCAGCCGGACGTGGACGAGGCTCTTCAC
>JAEWED010000220.1 GCA_023389745.1 Actinomycetes bacterium | reverse complement strand
GTGCTCGCCCTCGTCGGCGGCGCCGCCGCCGGTTGGTGGTTCATGATCCGGGTGCCGGTCCACGAGGTCCCGGACTTCTCCGCGATGACCGTCGAACAGGCCACCGCCGAAGCCGATCGACTCGGCTGGGAGGTCGACGCCGACACCGTCGACCGACGCGACGGCACCTCGGCCGGCGACATCCTCGAACAGGTCCCCGCGGCGGGTGCCGACCTGGCCGAGGGCGAGACCGTCTCCTTCACCGTCTCGCTCGGCGCGACGCTCGCGCCCGTGCCCGACGTCGCCGGTGCTCCCGAAGCGGACGCCCGAGCGGCGCTCGAGGAGCAGGGCTTCGTCGTCGGCGCCGTCACCCCCGACCACGACGAAGGGCTCGAGGCCGGACTGGTCGTGCGGGCCACGCCGGCACCCGGCAGCGCGGCCGTCGACGACCGCAACCAGCTGCCCCGCGGCACCGTGTTCGACCTGGTCGTGTCGCAGGGCCCGGCGCCGCGAGTCGTGCCGTCCGGCCTGCAGGGCATGGCCCAGGCCGACGCCGAGGCCGCGCTGGCCGACGTCCAGCTGGCCTCGACGATCAACCCGCAGTTCAACGAGACGGTCCCCGCCGGCCGTGTCGTGTCGGTCAGCAGCGCTCCCGGCGCCGAGCTGCCCCGTGGCAGCGCCGTGACGCTCGAGGTGTCGAAGGGCCCCGCCCCGATCCCGGTGCCCGACGTCCGCTACATCACCGGCTCGATGGCCGCCCAGGAGCTCGAGTCCAAGGGCTTCGTCGTCGCCGGCATCGAGGGCTCGCCGTCGGGCATGGTGCTCGCGACCGACCCCGTTGCCGGAGAGCTGCACGCCCGCGGCACCGCGGTGCGCATCTTCACCCGATCCTGACGGTCGCGCCCGCTGACCGGCCGGCCGTGCCGGCGACCGCTGGGCCGCCTTGCCGGCGACCGCTGGGCGCGCGATCATCCACCACTTTGCGTACAGCACGACCTACGTTGACCCCATCGGGACCGTCGTTCCCGTTGGGGTGGTCTGCTGGACGTGGTGTTCCCCAGCCGCCGCGATGAGGCGGCCACCCCAACAGGGCGACGGTCCCGGCTCGCCGACTTCGAGGCAGGAGACCCTCGAAGTACCATCCGGGCAGCATGTCGCCCCCCGCTCCGCCTCCTGAACCACCCGGCGGTGACGAGCCAGCCAGCGGTCGCGAGGACACCGGAGCGGCACCCGACGAGCGTCCCGAGGAGCTGACCGCCGTCGCGCTCGAGGCCCCCGGCGTCGACGAGGACGCCACCGTGCCGTGGCCCCTGCTCTGGCAGCGCCGAGCGGCCGAGCGGGTGCACGGCAGCGACCGTGGTGCCTGGATCATCACCTGGACGGTGCTCTTCGGCGCGTTCTGGGTGGCCAGCACCATCACGATCCTCGCCGTCAGCCGACCGCAGATCGCCGCGGACCTCGACGCCTCGGTGTCGAGCCTCGTCTGGCTCATCTCCGGACCGACCATCGCCGTCGCCCTGACCGGGACCACCGCGGGCAAGCTCGGTGACCTGCACGGCCACCGCAAGGTGTTCCTGATCGGGATGAGCGTCTCGACGGTGTTCGTCGTGGCCTCCGCGCTCGCCTGGTCCGGCCCGTCGCTCATCGTGTTCCGGGTGCTCGCCGCCACCGCAGGTGCCGCCACCGGTCCGAGCTCCCTCGCGATCATCAACGGGCTCTTCAGCAGGGAGAACCGATCCAAGGCGCTCGGCTTCTGGTCGCTCGTCGTCGCCGGTGGCCCGGTCGTGGGACTGGTCGTCGGCGGGCCGCTGGTCGAGAGCCTCGGCTGGCGCACCATCTTCTGGGGGCAGGCGCCGCTGCTCGCGCTGTCGGTGCTGCTCGCATGGCTGCTGGTCCGAGAGACCCCACGGCGACGCGGCGTGCACTTCGACCTCGCCGGCCAGGCCGTGCTGTTCCTCGCGCTCGGGCTCCTGCTCTTCGGCATCGATCGCATCGCCGCGTGGGGCCTCGCCAGCCCGTGGGTGATCGGCTCGTTCGTGGCGACCCTGCTCGCCGTCTGGTGGTTCGTCCGGGTCGAGCGACACCAGGAGCACCCGCTGATCCCGCTGGAGTGGTTCCGCCGCAGCGCCTTCGCGGTGCCGGTGGTCGTCTCGTTCTTCATGCAGTTCGGCTACATGGGCGGGTTCACGCTCACCCCGAAGCTGCTCGACGAGGTCCAGGGACTGGGCGCCGACACCATCTCGCTGCTGATGATCCCCCGGCCGCTGACCTTCGCCATCGCCGGTCCCGTCGCCGGCATGCTCGCCGGGCGGATCTCGACCCGAGTCGCGATCGTCACCGGCATGGCGTCGGTCGCGCTGTCGCTCGGCGTCTTCGCCGTCGCCGCCGCGGACCCCGGCACCGTCATCGTCGTGCTCGCACTGACGCTGTCGGGCATCGGCGTCGGGGCTTCGCTGCCGCGGGTGTCGGCCTCGGTGGCCAACTCGGTCGAGGACGTCGACCTGGGCGCCGCGGGTGCGACCCAGCAGCTGTTCGCCCAGATCGGCACGACCGTCGGCATCAACCTGCTCGAGACGATCCAGGTCAGCGCGGCCGGGGCGATGTCGCTGGCCCGGTCGTACTCGGTCGCGTACGGCGTCGGCGCCGGGGTCTCGCTCGTCGGGTTGTTCGTTGCGTTCGGGCTGCGCGAGCCGCGATCCGGCCGGGCGCGCGCAGCTCGCTGACGCCCACTGCCCGCTGCCCGGACGCGGATCGCCCGGCGACCGTGGGCCGCCGGGGCGATCGACTGCGTCGTCGGACGCGGTGGTTACTCGGTGATGGCCTGGATGGCCGCGGCGACCTCGGCCGCCTTGGGATCGGCCGCACCGGTCTGCATTGCCATCAGCTTGGTCATGTCGCCGTCGACCTTCACCTTGCCGGCCATGAAGGCCTGCATGCCGGCCTGCGGGTTGCCGTCGACGAGGATCGCCTTGGCGGTCGCGTAGTCGAGCGTGACCGTCAGGTCGGGGTTCTCGAGGTGCCCGAAGTCCATCTCCATCTCACCGCCGGAGGTGTCCATGTGCGCGTTGATCTCGCCGTCGCCGAACGGCACGTCGGTGATCACCTGGTTCATGCGCACCGAGTGGGCAGGGGTGGGGGCGTCGCCCGCATGCTGCTCACGGATCGCCTTCGCCTCGGCGACCCACTCCTCGCTCAGGAACTTGTACTTGGGCATCTGACGCCCCCCTTTTCTCGTCGAGCGGGCAGAGCGTAGTGCGGACCCCGGCCCCTCGTCGGGCTTCCTTGACCGACTGGTCAAGCGCTGGCGGCGGGTCAGGTCGGCAGTACGGTGGGGCACCGAAAGGGGGCCAGATGTCCGAGATCCTTCCTGGTGCCGAACCGATGTCCGTCGAGGGTGGCCGCGTCGGCGTGCTGGTGCTGCACGGCTTCACCGGCAACCCGCAGTCGATGCGTCCGCTGGCCGAGGCGTTCGCCGCTGCCGGCCACGCGGTCGAGATGCCGCTGCTGTCCGGTCACGGGACCCGACTCGAGGACATGCTGGACACGAGCTGGGCCGACTGGTCCGCCGATGCAGAGGCGGCCTACGAGCGTCTCGCCGCCCGCACCGACCGGGTCGTCGTCGCCGGCCTCTCCATGGGAGGGTCGCTCACGATCTGGTTGGCGACCCGTCACCCGGAGATCGCCGGCATCATCTGCGTGAACCCCGCGACCCAGGCCGCCGCCGAGGTCCGGGACTTCATCCAGACGCTCGTCGACGACGGCCAGGAGGTCATGGACTCGATCGGGTCCGACGTGGCGGATCCCGCCTCGCCGGAGCTGGCCTACCCGGGCACGCCGCTGCGTCCGCTGCTGTCGATGTTCGACGCGGCGAACGAGGTGCAGTCGTCGATCGGCTCGATCAAGTGCCCCTTGCTGCTGTTCACCAGCCCCGAGGACCACGTGGTGCCCCCGACCGACTCTGACTTCCTGGCGGAGCACGTCGGCGGGACCGTGGAGCGCGTCAGCTGTGACCGCAGCTACCACGTCGCCACCATCGACTACGACAAGGACCTCATCATCGAGCGGTCCCTCGAGTTCGTCGGCCGCGTCACCGCCCCGGACTGAACCGGCTGGCTCGCCCCGGACCGAACCTGCTGGAGCGTCAGGACCTGCTGGACCGTCAGGACCAGCTGGACCGTCAGGCGGAGGCGGTGCGGCGACGGGCTGCGAGCAGCACGACACCCGCCAGCAGCGTGGCGCCGCCGGCCAGCGCGATCGCCGTGGTGTCGCCACCGGTGAACGCCAGCGCGGCGCCCTGAGCGGCGGGGCGCTCGGCGGCGGCTGCGACCTCGGGGGCCGCGGGGGTCAGCGAGTTGTTGAGCACCTCGGGTGGCGGCTGGTTGCCGACGTAGGCGCCGCTCAGGTCGGCCGGGGCCGAGGAGCCGTCGTTCTCGGCGCCCGCCGTGGCGGTTCCGAACGCGAACACCGTGAAGAGTGCCGCCAGGACGATGAGAGTGATCTTCCCCAGACGCATGAGTGCAACGTACCACTGTGCGCCACCGTCTAGAAGGGGCTGATCTGCCCACCGCGAGCCCCGGAGGGGTCCCGTTCGGGCCTCGGGCACGACGCCGTCGAGCCCGGGCACCGGACGGTCATGAGAGCGTGTCGAGCTCGATGCGTTCGGGGCGGATGTCGGCGAAGGTGCGGTCCCCGGCGGTCCACTGCACCGGCGGCACGCGGGCCGACGGCAGGACCTCGATCGACTCCCAGCTCAGCGGCAGCTCGAAGGCGACGGTGAGCTCGGTGCTGGTGCCTCGCGGCAGCACGACCTCGGCGCCGATCACCCGGGTCGGGCCGTCGGGACCGGCCAGCACCGCTCGGGCGCCGGTCACCCGGGGGTTGCCGGCACCGGCGGGCATCGTGAGGGTGAGGATGCCTCCGTAGTCGCCCGCGTCGGCGCCGTCCGCGTAGGGACCGGCGAGGTAGCGGGGGAGGCCCGCGGGTGTCGTGTTCGTGAGCGTCACCGTGACCGTCAGGTGCCGCAGATCGCCGTCGACGGTGGCGTCGAGCACCGCGTCGACGTTCAGGAACTGGTCGAGCTTGTTGCCGTACCGGTTGAGCACGGACAGCAGCAGGCTGTCCTCGGAGAGCATCCCCGAGGCGCCCATGGCCTCCCATCCCGCCTGTTGCACGGGCACGTTCGACCAGAACATGACGTGGCGCCCCGCGCCGGCGCCCTCGAGGACCCCGATGAGCTCCGACACCGACACCGAGCGCGTGTTGACGGCGTCGAAGACCGCCGAGGCGACCCGGCCGAGCCGGTTCCGGCGCGCCGCGGTGAGCGCCTCGACGTCGGAGCCCTCGGTGTAGCCCAGGTACTGGTCGATCAGGATCGTCCCGTGGATGGTGTCGGCGTCGACGGTGAAGGGCTCCGGGTCGTCGGCGGAGCCGGGGACCTCGACGGGTCCGGTCAGCGCGAGCAGCTGCTGCACGCCGACGACGTCGACGGCCATCACCCCGTCGACCGCGCCGCGTCCCGACGACGCCCACATCTCGCTCGCCATGCGAGCGGTCTCGTCGAAGCGCGGCGTCACGTTCACGTTGCGCCACTCCTGGGACGGCAGCAGCCAGCTCCACAGCGCGTCGACGTCGGGGTCGACCGCGGCGCCCGGCTCGGGCAGCGCCATCTCGGCCGTCGCCGAGAACTCGCCGAGGTGCATCTCGCCGTCGACGACGGTGAGCTCGCCGATCTGCAGCGGCATCCCGCCCCCCGCTCGCATCTCGCTGTTGTTCTCCGCGAGCACGAGGTAGCGGGTCGGTCCCTCGAGGAAGTCGCTGACACCCCTCACCGCGACGGCGGCCTGTTCAACGGTCCCGACGAGCTGCTCGTGCTCCTCCGCGAAGCGGTTCCGGGCATCGGCGAGTGGGCGCACGAGGGCGTCCGAGGGGCCCAGGTCGATCGCGGCGAGGCGGGCCGAGAGCTCGTCGACGACGAGGACCGTGCGCTGGGCCGCGGCGAGGCGCTCCGCGGCGCTGCCCGCACCCCGGTCGGCCTCGGCGGCCAGTGCCTCGATGGCGTCTGCGGTCGATCCGGTCAGGTCCTCGGCGGCCGTGGTGAGCGCATCGACCGAGCGCAGCTGGCGCCCGACCATCGGCAGGACACGGAGCGGCGCGACGAGCGGTGAGCCGACCCGGTCGGCCGCCGAGGCGAAGTCCGCCGCGGCGCTGCGCAGGCCGGCGAGCGCCGAGTCCGACACGTCGCCGGTCCCGTCGGCGTCATCGCCACCGCCATCACCGCCGCCGACCGCGTCGACGAAGTGCTCGAGGTCCCCCGAGACCACTCCGCGGAGCGACTCGAGCTCGTCGACGCCGGAGCGGGTCTCGGCGGCGGCGGTCCGGAGCTGCAGCGCGGCGAGGGCCAGCCAGCCGACGGCGAGCACGACGAGGGCGAGGACGATCCAGCGGATCGGCCGACGGCGTCGACGCCACGATCTGGGGGCAGCAGGCGCGTCGGCGGTCGGTTCGCCACTCACGGCGTCTGCGGCGGCGTCGGGGGCGTCGGGCACCTCGTCACGCTAGCGGCGCACCACTGCAGCGCCGCCCGGGCGGGGGCACGGGTCACGCACCCGGTGACTGCTCGGTAGGCTCGTCGCCGCCATGACCGAACGCATCACCGCCGCCGACGTCGAGAAGGTCGCGAAGCTCGCACGCCTCCGCCTCACCGACGACGAACTCCAACGGTTCACCTCCCAGCTGGGCGACGTGCTCGAGCACGCCGCCGATCTGCAGTCGCTCGACCTCGAGGGCGTCGCCCCGATGGCGCACCCGGTGCACCTCCGCAACGTGTTCCGCCCGGACGAGCCGGCCGAGCCGATGGACCGCTCCGAGGTGCTCGCCTCGGCGCCGTCGACCGAGGACGGCCAGTTCCGCGTCCCGCCGGTCCTGGGGGAGGCACCGTGAGCGTCGCCCATCGCACCACCTCGGCGCTCGAGCTCGCCGCCGCCGTCCGCTCCGGTCAGCGCTCCGCGACCGACGTCGTCGAGGAGCACCTGGAGCGCATCGCCGCCCACGAGGGCGACGTGCACGCCTTCAACGTCGTGACCATCGACGCTGCCCGCGCCGCCGCCGGAGCGGTCGACCAGGCCGTCGCAGAGGGCCGCGACCCCGGCCCGCTCGCCGGTGTGCCGGTCGCGATCAAGGACAACCTCTGCACCCGCGGCGTCGCGACCACGTGCTCGTCGAAGATCCTCGACGGTTGGATCCCGCCCTACGACGCGACCGTCGTCACCCGTCTCGCCGCCGCCGGTGCGGTGATGGTCGGCAAGACCAACCTCGACGAGTTCGCGATGGGCTCGTCGACGGAGAACTCGGCCTTCGGTCCGACCCGCAACCCCCACGACCTCGGACGGGTGCCCGGCGGATCCTCGGGCGGCTCGGCGGCGGCCGTCGCCGCAGGGTTCGCCCCGATCTCGCTCGGGTCCGACACCGGCGGCTCCATCCGCCAGCCGGCGGCGCTGTGCGGTGTCGTCGGCGTGAAGCCGACCTACGGGACCGTCTCGCGCCTCGGTCTGGTCGCGTTCGGCTCGTCGCTCGACCAGGTCGGTCCGTTCTCGGACACCGTCGCCGACGCGGCGCTCGTCTGCGAGGTGATCGGCGGACACGACGCCGGTGACTCCACGTCGATCCCCGACGCGTTCCCCGCGGTCAGCGGCCGCCTCGACGACGGCGTCGACGGCCTCCGCGTGGGCCTCGTCACCGAGATGATGGGCGACGGCATCGCCCCCGACGTCGCCGCCCGCGTGCGCAGCGCCGCCGAGGCGCTCGCCGCCGCCGGCGCGATCGTCGAAGAGGTGTCGGTCCCGGCGGTCACCTTCGGCCTGTCCGCCTACTACCTGGTCGCACCCGCCGAGGCGTCGTCGAACCTCTCGCGCTACGACGGGGTGCGCTACGGCCTGCGAGTCGACGCGCCGACCACCGGCGAGATGATGGAGCTCACCCGCACCGCCGGCTTCGGCGACGAGGTGAAGCGTCGCATCATGCTCGGCACCTACGCCCTGTCCGCCGGCTACTACGACGCCTTCTACGGCACGGCGCTGAAGGTCCGCACGCTCATCCGCGAGGACTTCGACCGGGCCTACGAGCGCTTCGACGTGCTGCTGTCGCCGACCTCGCCCACGACGGCGTTCGCGTTCGGCGACAAGACCGCCGATCCGATGCAGATGTACCTGAACGACGTGTGCACGATCGCCACGAACCTGGCCGGCCACCCGGCCATGTCGGTGCCCTACGGGGTCGGCGACGACGGGCTGCCCGTCGGTGTGCAGGTCCTGGCCCCGACCCTCGGCGAGGTCCCCATGTTCCGGGTGGCCGCCGAGCTCGAACGGAGCGTCCGATGAGCAGTCCCGCAACCAACACGGCCACATCCGGCGCCGCGAACACCACCTCGAGCGGCGTCGACCTCGACGTCTGGGAGATCGTCATCGGTCTCGAGGTGCACGCCGAGCTCGCGACGCGCACCAAGTTGTTCACCTCGGCGCTCAACGAGTTCGGCGGCGAGCCGAACACCAACATCGACGCGCTGACGCTGGGTCTGCCGGGCTCGCTGCCCGTGCTGAACGAGAAGGCCGTCGAGCTCGCGATCCGGGTCGGCCTGGCGCTGAACTGCGTCATCGCCCGCTCGGAGTTCTCGCGGAAGAACTACTTCTATCCGGACCAGCCGACGAACTACCAGATCTCGCAGTTCGACCTGCCGATCAACGGCGAGGGGTTCCTCGAGCTGCCCGACGGCAAGGTCGTCGGCATCGAACGGGCCCACCTCGAGGAGGACACCGGCAAGACGACCCACGTGGGCGGCGGTGGTCGCATCCACGACGCCACCTACTCGCTCGTCGACTACAACCGCGCCGGTGTGCCGCTGCTCGAGATCGTCGGCAAGCCCGACCTGCGCAGCGCGGACGAGGCCCGGGCGTACGTCTCGGAGCTCCGCTCGATCCTCGTCGCCGTCGGCGCCTCCGACGGCAAGATGGAAGAGGGCTCCATGCGCGTCGACTGCAACGTCTCGGTCCGCCGCCACGGCGAGGAGCTGGGCACGCGCTGCGAGATCAAGAACATCAACTCGTTGCGCAGCCTGGGCCGCGCGATCGAGTACGAGGCCGCCCGGCACGTCGACATGATCGAGGCGGGGGAGCGGATCGAGCAGCAGACCCGTCACTGGAACGAGGACGAGGGCCGCACGATCCTGCTGCGCTCCAAGGAGACCGCGGACGACTACCGGTACTTCCCCGAACCCGACCTGGTCGAGCTCGACCCGTCCGAGGAGTGGATCGCACAGATCCGCGCCGAGCTGCCGATGCTGCCGTCCGCCCGTCGACACCGGCTCTCCGAGCGCACCGGTGCCGAGCTGGCCCAGACGGCCCTCATCGTCGAGCGCGGCCTCGACGAGCTGTGCCTGGCGGCCGTCGACGCGGGTGCCGATCCGGCCCGCACGCTCGTGCACGCCGAGCACAACCTGTCCGACGCCCGCGCCGTCGACCTGGACCCGGCGGCGTTCGCCGAGCTGGTGTCGATGGACGTCGCAGGAGCGCTCAGCTCGACCCAGACCAAGACGGTGCTGGCCCGCATGGTCGAGTCCGGCGGCTCGCCGGCCGACATCGCCGCGGAGCTGGGGTACGAGGCGATGGACACCTCGGAGCTCGACGCCCTCGTCGACGGGCTGATCGCCGATCACCCCGCCGAGTGGCAGCGCTTCTGCGACGGCGACGGCAAGGTCACCGGCTTCTTCGTCGGCAAGGTCATGAAGGCGACCCAGGGCAAGGCCGACGGCAAGGTCGTCACGGGCCTGCTGAACGCCCGGAAGTGACGGAACGGCCGGTGCACCGATCCTGCGTCGGCCGAACGACGCGACGTCCCGCACGCTGGGTCGCGGTCGCCGTGGTGCTGCTGGTCGCGCTGTGGTCCGCCTCGTGCTCGTCGACGTCGGAGTCCTCCGAGGTCGACAGCGACGTCGGCGACGTGACCGTTCCCGGCGCGCCGCCGACGGCGCCTCCCGCCGACGACGGCGCACCCACGTCGGGCGCGGCCGCGTTCATCGCAGAGCTCGAGGCGTTGAGCAACGAGACCGACATCTGCCGCATCGTCACCGGTGAGGCGTTCCGCGAGCTGCTCGAGGGCGAGCTCGACATCGCCGGTCTGGCGGGCACCGCTGCGGGCGCCACGCAGGTCATCGTGCTCGTCGACCAGATCTTCGACCACGTCGTCGAGATCGCCCCGCCGGAGCTCGCCCCTGCCGCGGCGACGCTCAACGACGTCTGGGCACGCGTGTCGGTGATCCCGGCGTCGTCACCCGACGCGGAGCAGCAGGCCGCGGCGATCCTCGCCGAGCCGCAGGTCGTCGCGGATCTCGACCGGATCGGGCAGTGGGCGGTGTTCAACTGCGACGTGCCCGAGCTGCTCGACGTCACCACCACGACGGCCGCCCCGAACGGCTGAAACCTGACGGATCGTCAGAGTAGGTTTCCGGGCCGTGGCAACGATCTGGCAACTCATCACGGAACGAGCAGCGAGCACACCCGACGCGGTGATGCTCATCGCCGAGGACGACTCCCGCATCACCTTCGGTGAGTTCGAGCAGCGGGCAGCCCGTCTGGCTGCGGGCCTGGCCGGTCTCGGCATCGGATCCGAGACCCGGGTGACCTGGCAGCTGCCCTCGTCGATCGACGCGGTGGTGGCCTCTGCTGCGCTGGCCCGCCTCGACGCCGTGCAGTGCCCGGTGCTCCACCTCTACCGCGAGAAGGAGCTGGGCTTCGTCCTGCGCCACACCTCGGCCGAGTTCTGCCTGGTGCCGGGGGTGTGGAACGGCTTCGACTACGTGGCCATGGCCGACGGCCTGGCCGCGCAGATGGACCCGGCGCCCATGGTGCTGCGACTCGACGAGCTGCCCGAGGGCGACCCCGCGTCGCTGCCCCCGGCGCCCGCCCACGCCGATGGCGACGAGCCGGTGCGGTGGATCTACTCGACCTCGGGCACGACGTCGGACCCCAAGGGCGTGCTGCACACCGACGCCACGCTCATCGCCGGCGGCCGGGGGCTGGCGGACGCACTCGAGATGTCGCCCGACGACGTCGGTTCGATCGCCTTCCCGTACGCCCACATCGCCGGTCCCGACTACCTGGTGATGATGCTCATCTCGGGCATGTCCGCGGTGATCGTCGAGGCGTTCGCGCCGGCGGCCGCGGTCGAGTTCTACCGACGCAACGGCGTCACCATGGCGGGCGGTGCGACGGCGTTCTACCAGATGTTCCTGGCCGAGCAGCGGGCCCAGCCGGGTGAGCCGATCATCCCGACGCTGCGCGCCCTGTCGGGCGGCGGTGCGCCGCTGCCCCCGGAGCTCTACCGAGAGGTCCGCGACGAGATGGGCATCAAGATCTGCCACGGCTACGGCATGACCGAGATCCCGATGATCACGCAGGGCTCCCCGAGCGACAGCGACGACCAGCTGGCCCACACCACCGGCAAGCCGGTCACCGGTGCAGAGGTCCGCATCGTCACCGACGCGGGGAAGGTCGCGGCCGCCGGCGAGGACGGCGAGGTCCGGGTCAAGGGCCCGATGGTCTGCAAGGGCTACACCAACCCCGACCTGACCGCCGAGGCCTTCGACGACGACGGGTACTTCCGCACCGGCGACGTCGGCCACCTGCGCGCGGATGGCCACGTCGTGCTCACCGGTCGGCTCAAGGACATCATCATCCGCAAGGGCGAGAACATCTCGGCCAAGGAGATCGAGGACCTGCTCTACGCCCACCCGGGTGTCGGCGACGTCGCGGTGATCGGCCTGCCCGACCGCGAGCGCGGCGAGCGCGTCTGCGCCGTGGTCGAACCGCCCGCCGAGGGCGACGTGATCACCTTCGACCAGATGGTCGCCTACCTGGCCGACGAGGGGCTGACCCGGTTCAAGACACCCGAGCAGCTCGAGGTCGTCGAGGCGTTGCCCCGCAACGAGACGCTGCGCAAGGTGCTCAAGTACCAGCTGCGGGACCGCTTCGCCGAGGTGCCCTGGCCGTGAGCCCCGGCGAGCCCGAGATCCTGCGGCTCAGCGAGGCCGCTGACCTGGATGCCGTGCTCGCCGAGTACCACCGCGTCGACGCCGCGGCGTTCGGTCTGCCGCCGAACCCGGCGCAACTCGAGTCCAAGCGTGCGATGGTCGAGCCGGACCGCTGGTACCTGGCGTCGATCGACGGCGTCGCCTGCGGCGGGGTCGGTGCGTTCCGCACCGAGGTGACCCTGCCGGGCCCGGTTCCCGTCGCCGCGTCGGCGGTGAGCGACGTCGGCGTGCTGCCCAGCCACCGGCGCCGCGGCGTCGTGTCCGCGCTGATGCGTCGACAGCTGCACGACATCGCCGAACGGGGCGAGCACCTCGCCGTGCTGCACGCGTCCGAGGGCTCGATCTACCAGCGCTTCGGCTACGGCCCGGCGACCCGGTGGCGCTGGGTGCGTGCCGACGCACGTCGCTGCACCTTCCGGGCCGACTGGCCCGACCCCGGCGGTCGTCTCGACGTCGTCGACGCGGCGACCGCAGCACGGGTCTGCCCCGACGTGCACGATCGAGCGCGCCGGCGTCGCGTCGGTGGGCTCGCTCGGCACGACGCCTGGTGGTCCGTCGTGCTGGGCTCGACGCCGAGCTACCTCGGCGGCGACCCGCGACAGCTGGTGATGGTCCACTTCGACGACGCGGGCCGCGCGGACGGCTACGCGATCTACACCACCGCCGAGGACTGGAGCCGCGGCCAGGCGGACCACACGATCGACGTGTGGGAGCTGGTCGGTGAGACCGTCGGGGTCGAGCTCTCGCTGTGGCGGGCGCTGTTGGCGCACGACCTGGTCGGCGCCGTGACCTGCGCGGTCCCGGTCGACCACGCGGTCTGGGACGTCGTGGTCGACCCCCGGCAGGTGGCGACCCGCTGGGATCAGGACCTGCTGTGGGCACGGATCCTCGACGTGCCGGCACTGCTCGGCACGCGCGCCTGGTCCGCCCCGGGACGGGTCGCGCTCGGCGTCGAGGACCCGTTCCTCGGTCGCTGCACGGGCACGTTCGTGGTCGAGGCCGACGACGGGGGAGCGGGCACGTGTCGCCGCTGGGACGGTCCGGCCGACCTGCACCTGGACGTCTCGGACCTGGGCGCAGCGCTCCTGGGCGGCACGTCGTTGCGCCGCCTGCTGCGCGCCGGTCGCATCGTCGAGTCCACTCCCGGCGCGGCGGCGCGTTTCGACGCGATGGCGATGGTCGACCCCGTGCCGTGGTGCTGGGTGCGGTTCTGAGCGATCATCGGGGGATGTCGACCCCGGAGACCGAGCCGACCGATCCCGTCGATGACCTCGTCGAGCCCTCCGATGATCCGATCGACGCTGCCGCTGCGCCCGCTGCCGAACCGACCGATGCGGCCCTGGGCCACGGCGACCCGAGCGACGGCGACGCGAGCGACGGCGACGCCGCACCCGCCGAGGCGACCGACGGCGGGGGCACGAGTGACGGTGAGGCGACCGATGTCGACGCCGACGGACGGAGCCTCCTGAGCGATCTTCCGCCGCTGTCCGTGCCGGATCAGGTCGAGCCCGTGCGACGTCGTCGACGCCGCGACAAGCGATCCGCCGAGACGCCGTCGGCGGACCAGCCGTCGATGCCCTCGCTGACCTCGCCGCTGCTGTCGGGGCGGTCGCTCGAGCCCACCCGACCCAAGCGTCGTTTCGAGCTGCTGCGCGACCACCCCAGGTGGCTCATCGCAGCGGTGGTGCTCGTGCTCGTGGTCGCCGGTCTGGTGGCCGGGAAGCTGTTCGCGGAGCGTGCCGCGGACGCCGCGATGGAGACCCGTTCGGCCGAGCTCGAGGAGCTGCTCGCGGACGCGACCCCCGAGGAGTTCCTGGCGTTCAGCAGCGGCGTCGAGCAGCCCGGGTCGATCGCGGAGCGCACCCGGAACCTCGACGGGTTCGTGAACGTGAAGGCGACGGCGTCGCAGTCGTTCATCCGCTTCCAGCCCTCGGGCTGGTGGGCGGGGTTCACCGAACGCTGCCTCGTGGCGGTCGTGCGGAACGACGGTGTCACGATCACGGTCCCGAAGAAGGCCTGCATACGGGTGGAGGCCCCTCCGTCCTGATCGCGTAACTTGGGATCCATGAGCGACCCCGAGGATCTGAAGATCCGCTCCCACGACGTCACCGACTTCCCGAACCGTGCGCCGGCACGAGCGATGCTGCGGGCGACGGGCATGACCGACGACGACTGGGACAAGGCGCAGGTCGCGGTGGTGTCGTCGTGGAACGAGGTGACGCCCTGCAACATGCCGCTCGACGCGCTCGCCAAGCGGTGCAAGGACGGCGTGCGCGACGCCGGTGGCTACCCGATCGAGTTCAACACCATCTCGGTGTCCGACGGCATCTCGATGGGTCACGAAGGCATGCACGCCTCGCTGGTCTCGCGGGAGGTCATCGCTGACTCCGTCGAGACCGTGATGCACGCCGAGCGGCTCGACGCGATGGTCAGCTTCGCCGGCTGCGACAAGTCGCTGCCCGGCATGATGATGGCCGCGGCCCGCTGCAACGTGCCGGCGGTCTTCATGTACGGCGGCTCGATCCTGCCGGGCAACCACAACGGTCGGGTGCTCGACATCACCTCGGTCTTCGAGGCGGTGGGCGCCCACGCCACCGGTGCGATCGACGACGCCGAGCTCGACGCGATCGAGCGGGCCGCCTGTCCGACCGTGGGGGCGTGCGCGGGCATGTTCACCGCGAACACCATGGCCTCGGTCGGCGAGGCGATCGGGCTGTCGCTGCCTGGCTCCGCGTCGGCGCCCGCCGTCGACCGCCGCCGC
Source organism: Actinomycetes bacterium (assembly GCA_023389745.1). Classification (GTDB taxonomy): domain Bacteria; phylum Actinomycetota; class Acidimicrobiia; order Acidimicrobiales; family Microtrichaceae; genus JAFAFN01. Next base: position 4,421 of record JAEWED010000220.1, on the reverse strand, counting down.
GACGACTACGCCTTCGCCTCGGGCACCGCGGTGCTGAACCTGCTGCGCCAGAACATCCGCCCGCGTGACATCCTCACCAAGGCGGCGTTCGAGAACGCGATCGCCGTCGTCATGGCCCTGGGCGGTTCGACGAACGCGGTGCTGCACCTGCTCGCGATCGCCCACGAGGCCCGCGTCGAGCTGCACCTCGACGACTTCAACAAGGTCGCCGCCAGGGTGCCCCACCTGGCCGACACCAAGCCGCACGGCCGCTACGAGATGGTCGACATCGACCGCATCGGCGGTGTGCCCGTCGTCATGGCCATGCTGCTCGAGGCAGGCCTGATCCACGGCGACGAGATCACCGTGACCGGTCGCACGGTCGCCGAGAACCTGGCGATGATCGACCCGCCCGGCCCCGACGGCGACGTCGTGCACCCGCTGTCCGACCCGATCCACGACATCGGTGGGATCGCCGTGCTGCACGGCTCGCTCGCCCCGAAGGGTGCGGTCGTGAAGGTCGCCGGCATCGACTTCGACCACTTCGAGGGCCCGGCGCGTGTCTTCGAGGGCGAAGCGGCCGCCATGGAAGCCGTGCTCGGCGGGCGCATCAACGCCGGCGACATCGTCGTCATCCGCTACGAGGGCCCCAAGGGCGGTCCCGGCATGCGTGAGATGCTCGCGATCACCGGTGCCATGAAGGGCGCCGGTCGGGGCGGTGACTCCGCGCTCATCACCGACGGACGCTTCTCCGGTGGCACCCACGGCTTCTGCATCGGGCACGTCGCGCCCGAGGCGGTCGACGGCGGACCGATCGCGTTCGTCGAGGAGGGTGACCGGATCCGCATCGACGTGCGCTCCCACGAGATCGACCTGCTCGTCGACGAGGCCACGCTCGCCGCCCGCCGCGAGAACTGGAAGCTGCCCGAGCCCCGCTACACCAGCGGCGTGCTCGCCAAGTACGCCGTGCTCGCCCAGGGCGCCGAGAAGGGCGCCATCACCCTTCCGTAGGGCTGGCGTCTGTCGGGCCGGCACCACTCGAGGGCGGTCGCGCCGCCCACTCCGTGCGACCGGCGCGCACCGCCGAGGACGACACCTCGTCGATGTGCGCCGGCACGGGTAGTGCGATCGACCCGGGGACGGCGACACCGGCTCGTGGTGCGACCGCGACGGTCGGGAGCGCCGCGAGCGCTGCGTCGCGCTCGGTCGGGTCGCCGCCGTACCAGGCGGGGTCGTTCACCTGGGCCCACTTGTCGGCACCCATCACGACGGCGTCGTAGCCCCGGGCGATGTCGACGATCAGCCGGGCCTCGACCACCACGACGTCCAACCAGGAGCGGTCGCCGAACGCCTGGCGTACGACCCGGATGCGTTCCTCGATCGCCGAGCCGGCCACGCCCGACATGGCGAGGTCAGGTTTGCCGAGGGCGTCGCGCGAGATCGCGAGGTCGAGCCGGTCGAGGCCGAGGTGCGCCCGAGCGGCGTCGGCCACGGCCAGGTGGGCGATCGTGAGCGGCGAGAAGCTGCCGGGATAGACACCGACGGTCATGCCGGTGGCCTAGGTCATCGGGCATGAGCGCCGCAAGGGCTGGTGCAGAATGGGTCCCACATGACCGAGATCGTCCCGGGTTGGCCGGCCATCGCAGCCCGGGGGCTGCACAAGCGCTTCGGTGACCACGTCGCCGTGCGCTCCCTCGACCTGGACGTGCCCGTGGGCAGCTTCTGCGGGCTCGTCGGTCCGAACGGCTCCGGGAAGACCACCACGCTTCGCATGATCGCCGGGCTGCTCCGCCCCGACGCCGGGCAGGTCTGGGTCGGCGGCCACGACACCTGGGCCGAGCCGGTGGCGGTCCGGCGCCTGCTCGGGGTGGTGCCCGACCCGCTGAACCTGTTCGACCGGCTGACCGCCCGCGAGCTGCTGGGTCACCTGGGTGAGCTGCGGGGCCTGGAGCGCGCCGAGGTGGCCAGCCGCGCCGAGGAGCTGCTCGCGGTGATGGATCTGAGCGGATCCGCCGACGAGCAGATCGGCGGGTACAGCCACGGCATGCGCAAGAAGACGGCGATCGCCGCGGCGCTGCTGCACCGGCCGGCGGTGCTGCTGCTCGACGAACCCTTCGAGGGAGTCGACCCGGTCTCTGCCGTCGCGGTCCGCACGATCCTCGACCGGTACCGCCGTGCCGGTGGCACGGTCGTGTTCTCGAGCCACGCCATGGACCTGGTCGACCGGATGTGCGACGTGGTGGCGGTGATGGTCGACGGCGGTCTGCTGGCGGCCGGCCCGATCGAGCAGCTCCGGGGCGGCGGACGCCTCGAGGACGCGTTCATCTCGATGGTCGGCGCAGATCCGGTCGATCCCTCCAGCGTCGCCTGGTTGGACCGGCCCGCGACGTGAGCCCGGAGGGGCCGGGCTTCGTCGGCTCGTCCCGGGCGCTGTGCCGGTTGAAGTGGTCGCTGCTGCGCGGCGGTCTGCGAGGCAGCACCCAGCAGCGCTTCCAGACGTGGATGGCGGTCGTGATGAGCATCGTGGTCGGCGCGTTCGGCCTGGCGGTGCTCGTCGCGGTCGGTCGCGGCGTCGGCGCCGCGGATGACGTCGTGGTCCTGCTGTTCCCGGTCTCGGTCATCGGCGTCGGACTCCTGTCGTCAGCGACGGGGGTGGAGTCGACGATCGACGCCCGGCACCTGGCCTCGGAGCCGATCGGACGCTGGTCGCTCGGCGTCGGCCTGCTCGCGGCGGCAGCCGTCGGCCCACCGGCGCTGCTGGCCGGGCTCATCGGGCTCGGGATCGTGGTCGGGTGGATGGCCGGGGGAGTGCCGGGCCTCGTGGTCGTGGCGCTGTCGGTGGTGGCGTGGTGGGTCACGCTCGTCGTGGTCTCCAGGACGGCGACGAACCTGCTCGGCGTCCTGGCCACGACCCGGTTCCGCCAGCTCGCCCAGGCTGCGGCGACGCTCAGCGCGCTGTTCGCCTGGCTGGTCGTGCAGCTGATCGCACGGGACACCTCGGGGTGGAGCGACCGCTGGGATCCGCTGGTTCGCCTGGCGTCGTGGACGCCGCCCGGGCAGCTCGGCCTGGCGGTGTCCGAGGCCGGTCGTCCCGCGCTCGCACTGGTGCACCTGCTGCTGGGCGTGCTGTGGCTGCCGTTGCTGGTGTGGGCCAGCGTCGCGACCTCGGAGCGACTGGCACGCTCGTCGCCGAGACCCGGCGGTGGGGGTCAGCGGCGTCGTGGCGCATCGGTCCCGGGGCTGAGGAAGGGCTACACGTCGTGGTTGCCGGCGGGGTCCGCAGGAGCGATCGCCACGCGCACGATCCGCACCAAGTTCCGCACGCCCCGCCAGGCGGTCAACACCTTCACCGCGCTCGCGGTCGGCGCCGGGGTGTTCCTCATCGGACCGCTGCTCGACGGCGGCACCCGACCAGCGGATCGTCCTGGTCGGGGGCCTGCTGCACTTCGCCGTGCTCTTCGACGGCAACAACGCCTTCGGCATGGACGGTCCGGCGATCTGGATCGAGATCGGCGCAGGGGCCGACGCCGCGGTGCTGGTGCGCGGGAAGCTCATCTCGTCGATGACCGTGATGGCGCTGCCGGCGCTGGTGCTGCCCGTGGTGCTCGCCGCCATGTCGGGCGGTTGGGTCTGGCTGCCGGCGGCGTGGCTGTTGGCGCTGGGCTCGGTGCTCGCCGCCGCGGGCGTGTCGGTCGCGAGCGCCGCGCTGGCACCGTTCGCCCTGCCCGACAGCCCGAACCCGCTCGCCGCGGGCGACACCGGTCAGGGCTGCGTCGCCGGCCTCATGCTCGCCGCGTGCATGTTCGTGCTGGGAGTGACCTCGGCGCCGGTCGCGCTCGCCGTGGTGCTGGCGAGTGGCCGGTCGGTCGGTCTGACGGTGCTGGCGGCCACCCTGGCGCCGTTGGTCGGGGCCGCCACCATGTGGGCCGGCGCCGCGGCGGCCCGCGCACGGCTGCGCGGCCGCGAGGCCGAGCTCGTCACGATGGTCACCCCCGCCCGCTGACGCCGCAGCGTTCCGGCTCGACCCCGGCCTTCGAGAAGGCTCCGGTCGTGCTCGCGGTCGGTGGCCTTCGCGAAGGCCGTGCCGCCGGAGGGGGCGGTCCCGCGGGCGCAGCAGCCGACGTCAGTCGGTGCCGCGTGGGCCGGACTTGCGCCAGCGGCGGCCGCGCCAGCGCAGCAGCTCACGGACGCCCGCGACGGCCAGCACTGCCGCTCCTGCTGCCGCCGCTGCCCAACCGTTCACGAGGCCCAACCGTTCACGAGGCGACGGTACCGTGCGCCCCATGGCCACCGACAGCGCGCACGAGCTCGTCGACGTGATCGGTCCCGACGGCGGGGTCGAGCGGGTCGTCACCCGCGCCGCGATGCGTGCGGGGCGGCTGCGTCACCGCTGCACCTTCGTCGTGGTGCGGTCCAGCAGGGGAGAGGTGCTGATCCATCGC
>JAEWED010000218.1 GCA_023389745.1 Actinomycetes bacterium | reverse complement strand
GACCAGCTCTCGGCCGGCTACCTGATCGCCGTGAACGCCCGGGCCGTGTCGGAGTTGGGCCAGATCGCCGGTACCGCGCCACCCGGGACGCGGGTGCCGACCCTCACCGTCGACACGGTCATCGGCTTCCGGTCACCCGAGGACCGCGCCGCGTTCGCTGCGGACCTGCAGGCGGCGGTCACCGAGCTGGTCGCCCGCTACCACCACGACGACGGTCGACCGCACCGGCTGACCGTCTCGTCCTACCCCAGACCAGAGGAGACCCCATGAGCACTTCCGACCACCCTGATCGCGTCGAGCACCGGATCGAACGCACCTACGAGGTCCCCGCGACCCCCGAGGAGGTGTGGGACACGATCGCCACCGCCGACGGCATCTCGGCGTGGATGGTGCCGACCCGTCTGGACCCCCAGGCGGGCGGCGCGGTGTCGTTCGACGTCGGGGACTTCGTGTCCCACGGCATCGTCACCGACTACTCACCGCCGGGGCGCTTCGCATACGCCGAGCCCTGGCCGGTCGCCGAGGGCATGCCGACGGCGGGGCGCGACCTGTCCACGCTCACCCCGATCGCGACGGAGTTCCTCGTCGAGTCCGCCTCGGGCGGCAGCACCGTCATCCGGATCGTCACCAGCGCCTACGGCACGGGTGCGGACTGGGAACGCGAGTTCTTCAGCGAGATGGGCGAAGGTGTGATCGCCCTGTTCGACCAGCTCGCCAAGCACCTCGGCGGCGCAGTCGCGGAGCCCGCCCGGTGACCGCTCCGTCGCCCACCCCAGCCCGACCCGACAACGGTCCGCGGGGACCCCGACCGAGCACACGTGCACTGCTCCGCACCGGTGTCGTCGCCGGCGGCGTCGCTGCGGTCACCACGACGCTCCTGGCGGCGGTCGCAGTCGCGGCGGACGTCGACCTCGAGGTGGACGCGACCGCCATCCCGGTGGCGGCGTTCGCATGGTGGACCGTTCTCGGCGCAGCCCTGGGAGTCGTGCTCGCCCGCGTCCTGCCGACGCGAGGGGTGTTCGTCTCGGTCGCCCTGGCGCTCACCGCGCTCTCGCTCATCCCCGCGGTCGCCCTGCCGGACGACACCGCCGCGAGCGTCGTGCTCGTCGCGGCGCATCTCGTCGCTGCGGCGATCATCATCCCTGCACTCGGTCGTCAGATGCCGCCGGCGAGCGCCGGCGACGCGGTGCTCGGGACCCGTTGACACCGTTCGCTGCCGAGTGCGACCGGCACACGACCCGACCCTCGCCTCGCGGGGGTCGAGTCGCGTCCGGTGGTCGACGCACGTCATGGCCGGTCCCGCCGCGAGCTCGGAGGCATGCCCATTGCAGGAGCGGGGTACGGGTTCTACGGTCGACATCACCTCTCGGTGATGCGCCAAGAGGGCGGAGGTGTCCCGTGTGCACTGCAGCGACGTTGACGACCAGCGACCACTACTTCGGTCGAAACCTGGATCTCGAAGTCTCGTTCGGTGAGGGGGTGACGATCACGCCGCGGAACTTCGAGTTCGAGTTCCGTCGAGCGGCGCCGCTGACGACGCACCACGCGATCATCGGCATGGCCACGATCGCGGACGGCTATCCGCTGTACTACGACGCGACCAACGAGCGCGGCCTCAGCATGGCGGGGCTGAACTTCCCGGAGAACGCGGTCTACTTCCCCGAGGTCGACGGCGCGACGAACATCACGCCGTTCGAGTTCATCCCGTGGATCCTCGGTCAGTGCGAGTCGATCGACGAGGTCAAGAATGCCCTCGACGGGTTGAGCCTGCTCGACGTCTCGTTCAGCGAGCAGTTCCCGCTGTCGCCGCTGCACTGGATCATCGCCGACCGTGAGGCATCCATCACCGTGGAGTCCGTCGCCGAGGGCTTGAAGGTCTACGACAACGACGTCGGCGTGCTGACCAACAACCCGACGTTCGACATCCAGCGATTCCGTCTGAACGACTTCATGTCCATGTCGACGGATCCGCCCGAGAACCACTTCTCGAAGTCGTTGGACCTCGACACCTACAGCCGCGGGATGGGCGCCATCGGGTTGCCGGGCGACCTTTCCTCGGCGTCGCGGTTCGTCAAGGCGTGCTTCACCAAGGTGAACTCGGTCTCGGGCGAGAGCGAGTCCGAATCGATCAGCCAGTTCTTCCAGATCCTCGGATCCGTCGCCCAGCAACGGGGTTGCGTCAGCGTCGGCGATCGCTACGAGATCACCATCTACTCCTCGTGCTGCAACGTCGACACGGGCGTCTACTACTACCGGACCTACGAGAACAGCCAGATCACCGGGGTGGACATGCACCACCACGACCTCGACGGCCGCGAGCTCGCGCACTTCGACCTCGTGAAGGGCCAGCAGGTCAACATGCAGAACTGACTCCGGCGCCGGGGCGGCAGCGCCGACGTCGTGCCGCCCTGTCGAGGGTCCTAGTCGTCGCCGTTCCGGTCGCCGCCGGTTCGGGCTCGGGGCAGGTGGAGGTCGTAGCGGACGCCGGCGAGGCGGATGGCGAAGCAGGTGAGCGCCGCCCCGACGGCGGCGATGTCGTTGTGGAACCCGGCCGTGAAGGCGGCCGCTGTCAGCGCAGCGCCGACGAGGGCCGGGACGGCGTACAGGCCGCTGGTGAGCACGGTGGGGACACGACGGACGACGACGTCGCGGATGGTGCCGCCCCCGACCGCGGTGGTCGCTCCGAGCAGCGTCGCCTGGGCGGGCCCCAGACCCGCCGCGAGCGCGACGGTGGTTCCGGTGACGCAGAAGAGCGAGAGGCCCGCGGCGTCGAACACGTTGATGAGGCGGAGTGCCCTCGGGAGCGCCCGCGTCAGGAAGCGGACGCTGAGGAACGCGAGGATGGAGCTGAGCGTCGCCATCGCCAGGTACCGCCAGTCGCTGAACGAGGCGGGTGGGAGCTCTCCGATGAGGATGTCCCGCAGGATCCCGCCGCCGAGCGCGGTCATCGTGCCGAGCACGACCACCCCGACGAGGTCGAGCTCCTCGGCCTCCATCGCCGTCAGGGCACCGTTCAGCCCGAACACGAACGTCCCGGTCAGTTCGAGGACGAGCAGGAGCGTCAGACCCTGGCCCATGCGAGCACCTGGCGTCAGCGATGGAACTCGACGGCGAAGCGGGCGTCGTCGCCGAGCTCGACGTGGTGCCTCCGCAGCGGCGGCACGACGACCGTGTCGCCCTCGTGCAGCTCGACGGGCCGGTCGGCGTCGTCCTCCCACACGAAGCGCACGGTGCCGCCGTGCACCACGAGTCGCCCCCAGACGCCCTCGGCGATCTGGTGGGCGCGCAGCAGCCCGGCGGGCACCGAGTCGGCGTCGAAGACGTCGGTCACCCGCTGCAGTCGGAGCCCGTCGGGCAGCGTCGTCGGCGACGTGGCCTGCTCGGCGGCGGACCGGGTCGTTCCATCGGCTGCGTCCATCGGTTCAGCCTGCCACCGTGCCGCTCGTGCATGTCGCCACACCCCCGGCACCGGCGTTCGGGCGGGTGCTCGCTAGGGTCCTGGCGCGGCGATCCGCCGCCTCGACCTCACAGGAGCCCCGCACCGATGTCCTCACGTCACTTCATGCTGCCCTTCGTCGTCCTCGGCGTGCTCGCCGTGGCGGCCAGCGGATGCGGCGGAGACGACGACGCGTCGGACACGACCACGACCGACAAGCCGGCAGCGAAGGAGTCGACCACGACGACTGCTGCGGACGACGGGACGCCCGCCGGCGTCTCGCCGGAGTGCCAGGACCTGCTCGCTGCGTTCGAGGGCGTCGACGCACAGGCCGCGATGTCGTCGATCAGCGATGGATCGAACCCGGCGGCGCAGTTCCAGAGCGTCGCGGACGCCATGACGCGAGCGCAGGAGAACGCTCCCGAAGAGATCGCCGCCGACCTCGAGGTCATGTCGCAGAGCTATGAGCAGCTCGCCGGTTCGGCCGACGAGATCGACTGGCAGGGGATCGCGAACGGTGACCCGGAGGCTTCGGCCGCCGCTGGTGAGCTCATGCAGGGCTTCGTGTCCGAGGACCTCACCCAGGCCGGGCAGCGCGTCTCGGAATGGCTCACGGAGCACTGCATCCCGGAGTCGTGACGCCGGGGCCGCCTGGGTCGAGGCTCCGCCCCGACGGTGCGTGGGCGATCAGCCGCTGAACGCCGCCATCGTGCCCTCGGCGTAACGGCGCAGGTGGTCGATCTTCTCCTGCAAGGGCTGCTGGTCGGCACCGACCTCGTAAGGCCAGCGGAACCCGACGATCACCTCGGTCACGCCCTGCTCCTCGAGCCGGCGCAGACCGTCGACGCTGTACGCCTCTGCGCTGATCACCTGGATCTCGAACGGCTCGTCGCTGCGGCCGAGCTCGGCGCGCAGCTCGTGCAGCCGCGAGATCATTGTCGGCAGGTCGTCGTGCTCGCCGCCGCCGTGGATCCAGCCGTCGAGGCGTGCCGCTCGGCGCAGCGCCGCCTCGGAGTGACCGCCCACGAGCAGCGGGATCGGCTGCGTCGGCGCCGGCGCGATCTTCACCGACGGCAGGTCCCATGCGTCGCCGTGGTACTCGAAGAACTCCCCGCTCAGGAGGCCCTGCAGCACGTCGATGCTCTCGTCCATGCGCTTGCCCCGGCGGGGCCAGGGCGTGCCGGTGATCTCGAAGTCCTCCGGCCAAGGGCTCACTCCGACCCCGAGGGTCAGGCGGTTGTCGGACAGCACTGCGGCACTCGACGCGAGCTTCGCGACGTGCAGCGGGTGGCGGATCGGCAGCTTCAGGACCGACACGGTGAAGCGCAGCCGCTCGGTCACCATGCCCAGCGCCGAGATCAGCGCGAACGGCTCGAGGAACGGCTTGCCGTCGAGGAACTCGCGCGAGCCGTCCGGGTTGAACGGGTAGAGCGAGTCCGAGTGCTCGGGGTAGGCGACCGAGTCGGGGATGAGGAACGAGTCGTATCCGGCGTCCTCGGCAGCGCGTGCCAGAGGGGCGTAGAACGCCGGATCGGTCATCGCCTCGGCGTAGCAGAATCTCATCGGGCCCCCTCGCTCGGTGTCGGGGTGACCGTATCCGACGACGACTGCTTCTGACGACCCGTCAGGTCGACCGTTCACATGGGATGGGGCGGGCGGCTCAGGGTCGCTCGTCGTCGACCTGTCGTGCATCCGCGGGAGTGGCGAGCTCCCACTGGGTGTGCACCTTCTCGACGCTCTCGCCGTGGGCTCGGTTCACCGCCTTGCGCGCTGCGTAGAGACTGATCCCGCTACGGGTGGCCAACGCCCGCGCCTCGGCCTCGCGGTCGCCGGTGGCGGCGTGCAGCCACTGCCGCCACGTCGGGCGGTCGGTCCGGGGGACGTCGGGGCGCTTGCCTCGGCTCGGGTCCCGGGGGCTGCCGCGGCCGGGGTCATGCGTGCCGCGGATCGGGTCCCGGAGGTTGCCTCGCCCGGGTTCTCGGGGGCTGCTCATCGGTGCCTCCCTGCGCCGTGGTGGGGTCGTCAGGTACACCACGACGCGCGCGCCGTACCCGCAGCAGCGGTGCTTCAAACCGGGTCTCGCGGAATCTCCGGGATTTCTCTGGATGCTCTCGACTGGTAAATGAACAGTTGTTATGTTCTGGTGATGGGTCGCCGAGCGGGGGTCAGCTCCGACGAGACACGCCTGCAGCTGCTCGCCGCCGCCATGCGGGTCGTGGCCGAGCGCGGCTACGACGGCACCCGTGTCGCAGAGATCGCCCGCGTGGCCGGCGTGACCACGGGGGCGATCTACAACCACTTCGACTCCAAGGCCGACCTGCTCACCGCAGCGATCGCCGAGCAGGGTCCCGACGCCTTCACCAACCTGATCGACGTCGAGCCGACGTTGTCCGCGCACGAGGTGTTCCGTCGCCTCGGCGTGGCGCTGCCCGGACGCAGCCACCGGCTCAGCGGGCCGATCATGGAGGTGATCGTCGCGGCGCGCCGCGACGAGGACGTCGCCAAGGCGCTGACCGTCTCGGTGTCCGAACGCGAAGGACAGCGCCGCGCGCTGATCGAACGTGCCCAGGCCGACGGCGAGATGGCCTCCGAGGTCGACGCCGCGGCGCTGACCCGCTTCACGACGATCGTCGGCTTCGGCGCGATGGTCGCCGACGCCCTCGGCCTCGACCCGGTCGGCGACGAGGACTGGGCCGTCGTCATCGACCGGCTGCTCAGCGCCGTGCGCACCGACCAGCCCGACCGAACCACATCACCACAGGGGGAACCGACATGAGCGTCACCGACGTCAACGCGCCGGAGAACATCGTGATGGACCGTGCCGATCTCGACGAGATCGTGCACACCATCGACCTCAACAGCGAGGTCCTGATGACCTGGGACTACCGGCGCAGCCGTCCTGCGCTGGTGAAGCTGTACGAGAAGGCCAAGGCCTCGCAGTGGAACGGCTCCACCGACCTCGACTGGGACACCGTGGTCGACCTCGAGCGTCTCGGCCCCGAGCTGAGCGCGGCCTCCAGCCGCTTCTCGGTGCTGCGAGATCGTCCCGGCACCCCCGTCAGCAACTGGGGCGACAAGGAGTGGGCCGAGTTCGCGATCGAGATGCAGAAGTGGATGATGTCGCAGTTCCTCCACGGCGAGCAGGGAGCGCTGGTGTGCACCGGGCTCATCACCTCGACGGTGCCGTGGATCGACGCGAAGTACTACGCGGCGACCCAGGTCATGGACGAGGCCCGCCATGTCGAGGTCTTCGCCCGCTACTCCGAGGACAAGCTGGGCGGCACGTACCCGATCAGTCCTCAGCTCGGCTCCCTGCTCGACGACATCGTGACCGACGGCCGCTGGGACATCACCTACCTGGGCATGCAGATCATGGTCGAGGGCCTGGCGCTCGCAGCCTTCGGCTTCATGCACATGATGACCCAGGAGCCGCTGCTCAAGAAGCTGCTCCGCTACGTGATGAGCGACGAGGCCCGGCACGTCGCGTTCGGCGTGCTGTCGCTGCAGGAGCACTACGCCGAGCTGGGTGCCGCCGAGATCAAGGAGCGCCAGGAGTTCGCGTTCGAAGCGGCGCTGCAGCTCCGCAACCGGTTCTTCGCGCAGGACGTCTGGGAGCGGATGGGCGTCGACCCCAAGGCGATCATCCCGTACGTGGAGGAGAACAACGAGGGCAACGAGATCTTCCAGAACATGCTGTTCTCGAAGATCGTCCCGAACTGCCGCAAGCTCGGCATCCTCGACGCGGGCGACGGCTGGCTGCGCGACCGCTTCACCGACATCGGGATCATCCAGTACGAGGACTGGACCGACACCACCGAGGAGTACGGTTCCCTCGACGCCGTCGCTGCTGACGCGGCGGGTTGAGCGAGGGGCGGGTCCGTGGGCCCGATCCGACGTCCGACGAACCGATCGACCCTGCGGGGTCGTCGACACAGGGGGAACGAGAGCACGTGAGCGAGACCGAGACCACCTCGACCGGGGCCGGCGCCGACGACGTCGTCGACGAGCTGCGCACCTGGCTCGACGAGAACTGGGATCCGGACCTGACGGTGGGCGAGTGGTGGCAGCGCCTCGGCCTGGCCGGCTGGGCGGCCCCGGGTCTGCCGACCAACGCCTACGGCCGTGCGTTGTCGCGCAACGACGCCGTGCGGGTGCAGACCGAGATCGCCGCCCACGGCGCGCTGTCCGCGCCCGGCGGGCTCGGCCTGCTGCTCGCGGCGCCGACGATCGCGACGCACGGCACCCAAGAGCAGATCGACCTGTACGTCCGTGACATCGTCACCGGGCAGAAGGCGTGGTGTCAGCTCTTCAGCGAGCCCGGTGCCGGCTCCGACCTGGCGGGCCTCACCTGCAAGGCCGAGCTCGACGGTGACGAGTGGACCATCAACGGTCAGAAGGTGTGGACCTCGTTCGGCTCCATCGCTGACCTCGGCATGCTCATCGCCCGCACCGACCCGGAGCAGCCGAAGCACCAGGGCATCACCTGGTTCGCGTTCGACATGCACCAGGACGGCGTCGACGTGCGTCCGCTGGTCGAGATGACCGGCCACGCGCTCTTCAACGAGGTCTTCCTCTCCGACTCCAAGGTCCCGAACGACGCGATCATCGGCGGGCGCGGCAACGGCTGGGCCGTGGCGAACACCACGCTCATGCACGAGCGGTCCGGACTGGGCAGCGGAGGCGGCTCCGCTGCGGCCGGCTCGGCCACCCCGGGCACGATCGCGGACCAGCTCGACAAGCGTGCGGGTGACTTCGTCGCCTCCCCCGGCAAGAAGAAGAAGCGCAGCAGCGGAGCCGGCGCGCCGATCGGTGGCATCGGCTCGAAGCTGCTGATCGACCTGGCCGAGGGCAACGGCTCCATCGAGGACCCGTCCATCCGCCAGGACCTGGTGAAGCTGCACACGCTCGGCGAGATCGGTCGCTTCAACAACCTGCGACTGAAGGCCGCCAAGAAGGCGGGCCAGGACATCCCCGGCTTCGGCAACCTCGCCAAGCTCGGCATGAGCGACATCATGCGGCTCACCCGCGACGTCGGCCTGCGCATCCTCGGCCCTGCCGGCATGTTGCACGCCTACACGCCGGAGCAGAAGGACCCCATCGACGAGGCCACCGGCAACCCCTTCAACGCCATGGTCACCGGCATCGCCCTCTGGGCCCAGGGTCCGCCGATCTACGGCGGCACCGACCAGATCCAGCGCAACATCATCGGCGAGCGCGTGCTCGGCCTGCCCAAGGAGCCGGGCGACACCAAGGGCATGCCGTTCTCCCAGCTGCCGCGCAACGCGTGAGGACAGCTGCCGCGCAAAGCGTGAGGACGCTGACTGGCAACGCCTGACCCCGACGACTCAACCGTTCGTCGGGAGGGTGCCCCATCACGGCCCTCCCGACGAACTGGTTGTGGGACGCATCTTAACGATTCGTCACAACCTGCGCTCACAAGTGTGCGATCCGGGGCAGGTCAGGGGTCACGGGGGCTGCCGGCAGGGCCGTGCCAGGAGCCGGCCCAGCACTGAGCCAATCAGCCCGCACGGCACTGAGCCATGAGGGGCACAGCACTGAGTGAGCACTCACTCAGTGCTGTAGTGTCGAGCTGTGTCCAGGACCCGCGCCGAGGCGCTGCCGCCCGACGAGCGACGTGCACACATCGTCGCCGCCGCCCGCCCGCTGCTGCTCGCGCACGGCACATCGGCCACCACACGCCAGATCGCCGATGCCGCCGGGATCGCCGAAGGCACGATCTTCCGGGTCTTCGACGACAAGGACGCCCTGATCGACGCGGTCATCGAAGAGGTCACCGACGTCACCTCGGTGGTCGCCGCGCTGGGCGAGCTGGACCGCGCGCTGCCGCTCGAGGACCGGCTCGTCGCTGCGGTCGACATCGTGCGGCGCCGGGTCAGCGCCGTGTTCGAGATGGCAGCGGCGCTCGGGCCGCGGTTCGCCGCCGGGCGCGCCGGTTCGAACGAGGACCGGGTGGCCGCCCGCGTGGCCGCACTCGCCGATCTGTTCGAACCCGACTGCGACACGCTGCGCGTCGACCCGCTCCGAGCCGCCCGCGCGCTGCACGGCCTCACCATCGCCTCGACCCACCCCCTGCTCACCAGCGGCGAGCCGCTCGACTCGGACGAGATCGTCTCGCTCCTGCTCGACGGGATCCGCACACCCCCTCAGGACACCGCATGTTGATCAAACTCCTGCGCTCGCACCTCGCGCCCTACAAGCGGGTGCTGCTGGCGGTCGTCGTGCTCCAGTCGGTGCAGACCGTCGCGGCGCTCTACCTGCCGGCGCTCAACGCGAACATCATCGACAAGGGCGTCGTCACCGGCGACACCGACTACATCTGGCGCACCGGCGCCGTCATGCTCGGCGTCACCCTGATCCAGGTCAGCTTCGCCATCGGTGCGGTCTACTTCGGGTCCAAGGCGGCGATGGCCTTCGGTCGCGACGTGCGCGGCGACCTGTTCCACCGGGTCATGGACTTCTCCACCGAAGAGGTCGCCCACTTCGGGGCGCCGTCGCTCATCACGCGCATCACCAACGACGTGCAGCAGGTCCAGATGCTGGTGCTCATGGGGTGCACCCTGCTCGTCGCCGCGCCGATCATGATCGTGGGCGGCGTGATCATGGCGGTGCGCGAGGACGGCCCGCTGTCGCTGCTGCTGCTGGTGAGCGTGCCCGCGCTGGTGATCAGCATCGGAGCGATCGTCGTGCGCATGGTCCCGCAGTTCGCGCAGATGCAGGTCCGCATCGACCGGGTGAACCAGGTGCTGCGCGAGCAGATCACCGGCATCCGGGTCGTGCGGGCCTTCGTGCGCGAACGCCACGAGGTCGCCCGCTTCGGTGAGGCGAACGACGACCTCACCGAGACCTCGTTGCGCGCCGGGCACCTGATGGCGTTCATGTTCCCGACCGTGCTGTTCGTGTTGAACATCTCGAGCGTCGGCGCGGTGTGGTTCGGCGCGGGGCGGGTCGACAGCGGAGAGCTGCAGATCGGCGCGCTGATCGCGTTCCTGAGCTACCTCGTGCAGATCCTGATGTCGGTGATGATGGCGACGTTCGTCGCGGTCATGGCGCCCCGTGCGGCGGTGTGCGCGGATCGCATCAAGGAGGTGCTCGACACGCCGTCGTCGATCGTGGCCCCCAGCGCCCCCGTGCTCGAGCTGGCGCCGACGAGCTCGCTCGAGCTGCGTGACGTCACCTTCTCGTATCCGGGCGCCGAGGCCCCGGTGCTGTGCGGGATCAACCTGCGCGCCGTCGCCGGCCAGACGACCGCGATCATCGGGAGCACGGGCGCAGGAAAGACCACGCTGCTCAACCTGATCCCCCGGCTCTTCGACGCGTCGTCGGGCTCGGTGCTCGTCGACGGCGTCGACGTCCGGGACGTCGACCCCGAGCTGCTGTGGAGCCGCATCGGACTGGTCCCGCAGAAGCCCTACCTGTTCACCGGCACCGTCGCGAGCAACCTGCGCTACGCCGACCCCGACGCGACCGACGAGGCGCTGTGGCACGCGCTCGAGGTGGCCCAGGGGCGTGACTTCGTCGAGGCCATGCCCGACGGACTTGCCTCGCCGATCGCACAGGGCGGATCGAACGTCTCGGGTGGGCAGCGACAACGCCTGGCGATCGCCAGGGCGCTGGTCCGTCGGCCGGGGATCTATCTGTTCGACGACTCGTTCTCGGCGCTCGACCTGACCACCGACGCACGCCTGCGAGCGGCCCTGGCACCGGAGACCGCCGACGCCGTGGTGGTCGTGGTCGCCCAGCGGGTGTCCACCATCATCGACGCCGACCAGATCCTGGTCCTCGAGGACGGCTACCAGGTGGGGCTCGGCACCCACGAGGAACTGCTCGAGACGTGCGAGACCTACGTCGAGATCGTCGAGTCGCAGCGGGCACAGCAGGAGGCAGCGTGAGCGAGCCCAGCGACACCTCACACAGCGACACAGCACACAGCGACACAGCCGCCGACTCGACGCCCGCTCCGCCGCGCCAGGACGCCCGGGCGGTCACCAACCGCATGGCCTCGGCCGGCATGCCGGCGGAGAAGTCCAAGGACTTCAAGGGCTCGACGGGCCGCCTGCTCGGTCAGCTCCGCCCCGAGGGCTTCGGTCTGGTGCTCGTCATGGTGTTCGCGGTCGTCAGCGTCACGCTGTCGGTGTTCGGCCCACGGTTGTTGGGCAACGCCACCAACATCGTGGTCGACGGCGTGATCGGCGGCGAGGGCGTCGACTTCGAGCGGCTGCGCAACATGTTGCTGTTCATCGCCGGTCTGTACGTCGTGTCCGCGACCCTGGCGTGGGCACAGGCGCACCTGCTCGCCACGGTCGTGCAGCGCACGATGATGCGCCTGCGGGCCCAGGTCGAGGACAAGCTGAACCGGCTGCCGCTGTCGTACGTCGACCGCCAGCCCCGCGGCGACCTGCTCAGCCGGGTGACCAACGACATCGACAACGTGGCGCAGAGCCTGCAGCAGACGTTGAGCCAGATGCTCACCTCGTCGCTCACGATCATCGGCGTCATCGTCATGATGTTCACGATCTCTCCGCTGCTCGCCTGCCTGACGGTGTTGATGATCCCGCTGTCGATGTTCGTGCTGCGCACCGTGGCGTCACGCTCGAAGAAGCGGTTCATCGCCCAGTGGGGCCACACCGGCACCCTCAACGCACAGGTCGAGGAGGCCTTCACCGGCCACTCGCTGGTCAAGGTCTTCGGGCGCACCGCGGACGTCGAGGCACGCTTCGACGACAAGAACGAGCAGCTCTACGGCGCGAGCTTCGGTGCCCAGTTCTTCTCGGGCACGATCCAGCCGGCGATGATGTTCCTCGGCAACCTCAACTACGTCGTCATCGCCGTCGTCGGCGGACTGCGCGTGTCGTCGGGGTCGATGTCGATCGGCGACATCCAGGCGTTCATCCAGTACTCGCGGCAGTTCACCCAGCCGCTGACCCAGCTGGCGTCGATGCTCAACGTGTTCCAGTCGGGCATCGCCTCGGCGGAGCGGGTCTTCGAGCTGCTCGACGCACCCGAGCAGACCCCTGACCCTGTCGCACCGCTCGTCGACGACCGCCCACGCGGCCGCGTCGAGTTCGACCACGTCCGCTTCTCGTACAGCCCCGACACCGAGCTGATCACCGACCTGTCGCTGGTCGCCGAGCCCGGTCAGACCGTCGCCATCGTCGGCCCGACGGGTGCCGGCAAGACCACGCTGGTCAACCTGATCATGCGCTTCTACGAGCTCGACGGCGGTGTGATCCGCCTCGACGGCAACGACATCTCCCGGATGCGACGCGACGACCTGCGCTCGAACATCGGCATGGTGCTGCAGGACACGTGGCTCTTCGGTGGGACGATCCGCGACAACATCGCCTACGGCAACCCCGAGGCCTCCGACGAGCAGATCATCGAAGCCGCGGTCGCCACCTACGTCGACCGGTTCGTTCACTCCCTGCCCGAGGGCTACGACACGATCGTCGACGACGAGGGCGGCAGCGTCAGCGCCGGCGAGAAGCAGCTGCTGACCATCGCCCGGGCGTTCCTCGCCAACCCGACGATCCTCATCCTCGACGAGGCGACCAGCTCGGTCGACACGCGCACCGAGGTGCTCATCCAGCGGGCCATGGCCGCCCTGCGCTCGAACCGGACCAGCTTCGTGATCGCCCACCGCCTCTCGACGATCCGCGACGCCGACATCATCCTCGTGATGGAGCAGGGCAACATCGTCGAGCAGGGCAGCCACGAGGAGCTGCTCGCCGCACGGGGTGCGTACCACACGCTGTACAACGCCCAGTTCGCCGGAGCCGCGACCGAGGTCGCCTGACCCTGCCCCAGCCCGGTGGCCCGCCCCAGCCGGCCAGGTCGTCAGGTGGCCAGGTCGTCAGCCGGTCAGGTGGTCAGCACCAGCTTCCCGAACACGTCGCCGGCCTCCATCTTCTCGAAGGAGGCACGTGCGTCGGACAGCGGGCGAACGTCGTCGATGACCGGCCGGGCGCCGGTGGCGGCGAGCAACGCCAGCATCTCCTCGAGCTCGCCGCGGGTGCCCATGGTCGAGCCGACGACCGACAGCTGCAGGAAGAACACCCGGTTCAGGTCGGCCGACGGGGTCGCACCGCTGGTGGCGCCGGACACGACGATGCGGCCGCCCGGTCGCAGCGACCGCAGCGAGTGGTCCCAGGTGGCGGCACCGACGGTCTCGATCACGACGTCCATCTTCTCGGGCAGGCGCTCGCCGGTGGCGACGACGTGGTCGGCACCGATCGACCGTGCGCGCTCACCCTTGGCCTCGTCGCGGGTGGCGCAGAAGACGTCGTGGCCCAACGCCTTGGCGAGGATGATCGCCGCGGAGGCGACCCCGCCGCCGGCGCCCTGCACCAGGACCTTCCCCGGGCCGTCGAGGCCGGATCGTGTGGTGAGCATGCGGTACGCGGTCAGGAACGCCACCGGCACGCACGCCGCCTCCTCCCACGACAGCGACGTCGGCTTGGGCACGACGTTGCGTGCCGGGACGAGCACCTGTTCGGCCAGGGTCCCCGGATGCAGCTCGGAGAGGATCGTTCGCTTGGGATCGAGGGTCTCGTCGCCGCCGTTCGCCTCGGGGTCGCCGATCACGGAGTGGATCACGACCTCGCTGCCGTCGTCGAGGGTGCCGGCGCCGTCGCAGCCCAGGATCATCGGCAGGCGGTCCGCTGCCAGGCCCACACCCTTGAGCGACCACAGGTCGTGGTGGTTCAGCGCTGCGGCCTTCAGACGCACCCGCACCCAGCCGTCGCGGGGCTCGGGGTCGGGGACCTCGCCGACGCACAGACCGTCGAGCGGTGATTCGGTGGACTGGGACACACAGCTGACGGCGAGCACCTGGAATCTCCTCGATCGGGTCCGGCGGAAGATAGCCCGCGGCCCGGATCCGGTGCGGGCGGTACGTCACACATGAGGTGCACGTCGGTCGGCCATACTCGACGCATGCCGTCGGACCCCACTCGCGCGCCCGTGCACGCCGGGTCCGGGTGGACGATCGACGACGTCGAGATCGACGAGCGTGCCGAGCCGACACGAACCCGGCCGTTCTCCGACGTCCTGCGCCTGATCGCCACGCTGCTCGTCATCGCCGCGATCGTGGTCGCCGGGTCGATCGGCTCCGAGACCACCGCGGGCCTCCAGGAGGACATCACCACGGCGGTGACGAGCGTGCCGTCGCTGGTCGTCAGCGTGCTCACGACGCTCAACAGCCTGATCGTGGCCGCGCTGCCGCTGTACCTGGTCGTCGAGCTCGCCGTACGACGTCGCTGGCGCCTGCTGGTGACCGCCGTGGTCGCCGGGCTGCTCGCAGCGTTCGCCGCCGAGCTCTTCCGCGTCTACGCCCCCGACCTGATCGAGGGCGCGCTCTACGACTCGTTGACCTTGCCGGCCGGCTCGGGTGGGACCCGCACCGCCGCCGCGTTCGGCCTGTTCGCCGGTGTCGCGGCGCTGATCACCGCCGAGGGTCACGGGGCCAGACCCCGCACCGTGACCGTGGTGTGGACCGCGCTGCTGGCCTTGGCGGTCCTGACGCTGATCGACCGTCGCGCCACGCCGATCGCGCTGGTGGTCAGCGCGCTGGCCGGGCATGCCATCGGCCTGGCGGTGCGGTACGTGGCGGGTGCCGAGAACCCGAGGGCCCCGGCCCGGGTCGTGGCCGCCGCGCTGGCGCGCGTCGGTGTGCGAGCGGCGCGGATGCACCAGTTGGACGAGGAGTCCGAGCTCGGGCGCCGCTTCGAGATCGAGACCGTCGACGGCGCCCACGCCCTCGCCCAGGTGCTCGACCCGGACCGACGCACGGCGAGGGTCCTGGCGCAGCTGACCCGGGTGGTGAGGGTCCGCACCTGGGTCACCAGGTCGCCGGGCATCTCGGAGCACACCCAGATGCAGCAGGCTGCCGTACCCGTGCTCATGGCGCGCAGCGCCGGCGTGCGCACCCCCGGGCTGCTGGCCGCGGTGTCGGTCGACGACGACACCACCGCGTACGTCGAGGAGCGGATCCTCGACCTGCGACCGCTGGGGTCCTTCTCCGCCCTGGCGATCTCCGACGCGGCCCTCGACCAGATGTGGGGTCAGGTCCGGCTGCTGCACGACGCCGCGATCGCCCACGAGGGCCTCAACCCCGGCTCGTTCGCGGTCGACGACGACGGCAGGGTGTGGGTGCTCGGGCTGACCCAGGGCGAGATCGCCGCCCCGTACCTGCGCATGCGCCTCGATCGCGCCGAGCTGCTGATCGCGACGGCCGTCATGGTCGGCATCGACCGGGCGACCGACGCCGCCGAACGTGCCATCGGCACCGAGGACCTGGCCAACCTGGCGACCGTGATGCAGCCGATCGCGCTGAATGCCGCGACCCGCCGAGCGCTCGCCGAGCACGAGGGGTTGCTCGAGACACTCCGCGAGGCCGCCACCGCTCGCTACCCGGGCCCGGCGGTCGACGACGTGAAGCTCGAACGGCTCCGTCCTCGCTCGGTGGTCAGCCTGGTCGCCGCGACCTTCGCCGTGTACGTGCTCGCCGGTCAGCTCGGGGACGTGAACTTCGCGACGGTGCTGCGCAGCATCGACTGGGCATGGGCGACCATCGCCGTGCTCGCGTCGCTGGCCACCTACGTCGGCTCGATGCTGACGATCTCGCCGTTCTCACCCGTGCACGTCTCGGTCGCCAGGTGGATGGCCGCGCAGTTCGCCGCCACGTTCGTCACGCTGGTCGCCCCGGCCGCTGTCGGCAGCGCCGGGACCAACGTGCGGGTGATCCAGAAGGCGGGTGCCCCGCCGGGTCTCGCCCTGGCCAGCGTCGGGGTCTCGACCCTGGTCTCGCTCGTCACGACCGTGCTCGCGTTCCTCGGTCTCAGCCTCTGGTCGACCGACGAGCCGATCTGGAACGTCGAGATGCCCTCGACCGGCGTGCTCTACGTGGTGGCCGGCGTCGTCGCTGCGATCGTGGTCGCGTTCATCGTGCCCGTCAGCCGGCGCGTCATCGTCGCCCGGCTGCGGCCCACGTGGGACAACACGGTGCCGAGCCTGATGGAGGCGATCCGCGATCCTCGGCGGCTGCTGACCGGCGTGCTCGGCTCCCTGCTCACCTCGTTCGCCTACGCGGTCACCCTGTACGCGTCGGTCAAGGCGTACGGGGCCGACATCCCCTTCGCCGTCGCGGCCGTCGTCTACCTGGGCGCCGGTCTGCTCGGCTCGGTCGCACCGACCCCCGGCGGCATCGGCGCGGTCGAGGCAGCGCTCATCGCGGGGCTCAGCGCAGTCGGCGTGCCGGCCGACGCGGCCCTGCCCGCCGCCCTGCTGTACCGGACCGTCACCTTCTGGTTGCCGACGCTGCCGGGCTGGCTCGCGTTCCAGTGGATGCAGCGCCGCGACGCGATCTGAGCGGGAAGGAACGGTTAGGGCTGGGCTGAGTCTCAGGGCAGGGCTGGGACTCAGGGCTGGGGTGGGGCGGCGAGGAAGAACTCCAGGATCGCCCCGGTCGCGTCGTAGTCCCGACCGGCCTGGGAGTTCGTGGGGTCCGCAGCCGCGCTCGGTCCACCCGGCCAGGGGTGTGTGCCGCCCACGACGGTGTCGAAGCCGACCACGGCGCCCGAGGTGCAGTCCGAGGAGCGCTCGGAGCGGACACCGGGCACCGGCTCCGACACCGCCACGTCACCCTGGCAGCCGTAGCGCTCGATGTAGCCGGCCATGGTCTCGACCGCGCCGGGGATCTGCGTCGGGCCGCCACCGACGGAGCCGCCTGCATAGGGCACCTGCGGATCTGCGTCACCGCTGATCGCCAGGACCGACGGGGTGCGTCCCTCGGGACACGTCGAAGGGATGGTCGCGGCGACCATCGCGACGGCTGCGAACCGGTAGGGCTCGCGGCAGGCGAGGAACCCGGTGAAGGCCGCGCCGTTGGAGTGCCCCGCGGCGAACACGCGCTGCTCGTCGAGGCAGTAGGTGTCGAGCAGTGTGTCGACCAGCGTCCCGATCTGGTCGAAGTCGGGAGTGCGTTCGGGGTCGTCGAACATGTTCCACTCCGCAGGTGCGCCCGTGGCCTCGGGGGTGACGACTACGACGTCGCGCTCGACGCCGCGTGCGGCGAAGGCGGAGTTCGCCTCGTGCTCGGCACCCGAGCCGCCCCAGCCGTGCAGGCTCAGCGCCAGCGGCATCGCGGTCGTGCCGTCATAGGTCTCGGGCACCGCGATCGAGTAGCGGCGCACCGCCCCGTCGATGACGAGCTCCTGCTCCGTCGGCGTCGTCGACAGCCCGTCGGCGGGACGTGCGGGTGAGCAGTCCGCCGTGGGTGTGTCGGCGGCCGTCGGCCCGCCGCCGGAGGACGACTCGTCGGCCTCGCTGCCGCCCGAGCAGCTGCTCACGACGACGACGGCGAGCGCCGCGACGCTGACCGCTGCGATCCGGCGGGCCAGCACAGGGCGGGCCAGCGTCACCCGCGCACCTCGGTCACCGACGTCGCGGTGGCCGACACGTCGGCGGCGGTGAAGCGCACGTCCTTCCAGTCCTTGTCCGAGAACCGCTGCGTCGCGGCGAGGTGGTCCGGCGCCGAGCGGTCGGCGGTGTTCGAGTAGGTGAGGAAGGTGCGGGCGCGAGGCCCGTGGTCGGTGTACTCGAGCGCCATCAGGAACGAGGTGCCGTTGTTGATGCGGTAGCCGACGGTGGAGCGTTCGCCGTCGGAGGTGGTGGCGAGCTGGGAGTTGGTCGTCGCCGGCGTGCGCTCGAGCGCGACGAGCGCCGGGTCGAGCGTCGACCAGCCACGACCCCAACCGACGACGTTGGTGGTGCCGTCCACGCCGCTGCCGCCGTGGATCGGCACCATGGTGCCGCCGCGCTCGGCCTGCTGGACCTCGCCCAGGGTCACGTCGACCGGCAGGTCGGCCGCGTCGAGGGTCTGCACTGCTCGCCCGAGGGCGACCAGCACCGGGTCCGGGCCCTCGGCGGGTGCAGCGGCCAGCCCGGACGGCGTGGCGACCGGATCCTCGGGGTCGAACTCGACGGCCCACAGCGGGCCGGCCTCGGTCTGGGCGCCGCTGTCGAAGCCCAGCAGGAACTCCCTCCAGAGCGGAGGACCGGACCGATCCAGGTCGTAGACGCCGTCCCAGCCGTCGAGCACGGCGCAGGCCTCGTCGAGCTCGACCGTCGCGGCCGGCAGGCCCTCGACGGCCTCTGCGTCATCGCTCGCGGGTTCACCCTCGAGCGCCTCGACCGCGACCGACGTGGTCGTGGTGCACCGGTCGACCACGTCGTCGAGCAGCACCCGGGCGGTGTAGCCCCGGTTGGCGAGCGCGGCGGCCGCGAGCTCGTCCAGGTCGAACCGTCCGTCGGACCCGGAGGATCCCGAGTCGGTCGTGTCGTCGAGCACCGTCGCGTTCTCGCGGGTGCGCGGCGTGCGCGACGTGCGCTGCGGCCCGTGCATGAGCGAGTAGTCGCCGTCGAGCATCTCGGTCGCGTGCGGCATCCAGAACGAGTCGTTCGCGTTGAACACGTAGTCACGTCGTTCGGTCTGCGGCATCTCGGCGTACGGCACCAGCCCCGGGTCGCGGGCGCCCTCGACCTCCTGCCACTCGTTCATCGGGTCGGAGCCGTCGAGCAGCACCGCGCCGTTGTCCGCGGCGATCGCCACGATCGGGTCCGAGTCGAGCGACGCGGTGTAGGCCGCCTCGGCCTCGTCGGAGAGCTTGGGGGTCGCCGAGGTGTCGGCGTACCAGGCACGTCCGTCGGCCGAGGTGGCGATGGTGTTGAAGAGGGGGACGCCCGTGTACCGCTCGTTCAGCTCGATCAGGTCGTCCAGGTCCTGGGCGTGCATCATGCCGACGTACTGCGAGATGAACTCGTCGTTGTCGATGTTCGCGTCGCGCAGGGTGATCGTCGCCTCGTCGGTCCAACCGAATCCGGGGAAGTCGAGGATCGGCCCGTAGTGGCTGCGCCACAGGGTGTGGGTCTGCTCCTCGACGGCGCCGTCGTCGCCGAGCACCTCGATGACGACGTCGTCCGAGGTCATCTCACGTTCGCCGTCGCCGTAGCGGTAGGTGGTGGGGGAGCCGTCCACGAGGTCGAGCCGGTAGGCGGTGAAGCGGGAGCCGTCGGACACCGTGTGCGTCCACCCGAACTGGTCGTTGAAGCCGATGGCCAGACCCGGCAGGCCGGACAGCTGCACGCCGTACAGGTCGGCCTCACCCGGGACGGTCAGGTGGACCTCCCAGAAGCGGAGCTGCCCCTCCCACGGGAAGTGGGGGTTCGCGACGAGCATGCCGTGACCCTGCTCCGAGCGCTCGGAGCCGATCGCCCAACCGTTCGACGCGGTCACCGGCTCGTCCGACGAGCCGCTCGCCTCGGCGTCGTCGTCGGTCGCCGCCGCCGGGGGTTGCGCGGTGGCGATCATCGGAGCGACCGCTCCGCTCGAGGCGAGCAGGGCGATCGAGCGGGCGTAGGCGTAGACCTCGACGGGCTCGAGCTCGCGCACCCACTCGGCGCCCCTGCACCAGTCCGTGATCCCGTCGGAGCCGACCTCGCGCAGGTGGGCGTTCCATCCGTCGGTGTACGCGGTCAGCGCGTCGCGCATCTCGTCGTCGGCCTGGTCCCAGTCGCGCTCGGCGATGCCTCGGATCCCGATCGCACGCCACGCCAGGTCCGAGTTCAGGTGCTCGTCGTCCTCGCCGGCGCCGAACCAGCGGGCGCGCTCGCCGTTGACCCGGACCACCTGATCGGCCAGGTCGCAGGCACGGTCCTCGCCGCTCGCCCATCCCTGCCCGAACGAGACGTCCTCGATCGAGCTGCCGGTGATGTGCGCGACCCCGTCCTCGGTCCGGGTGATGGTCGCGGCGTAGTGGCCGGTGTCGTCGCCGAGGGTCGTGGTGACCGGCTGCTCGCGCCGCAGCGGCACCGCCGACCAGGCGCCGTCGTCGGTGCACGAGGCGCCGACGAGGCCGAGGACGAGCGCGCCGATCAGCGCCGCAGAACGTGTCGCGGCGAGTCGCAGAATTCTCATGGAGGCCCCCATCGCCGGGGCGGGGCCCTGTGCCCGCAACGCCCCGGAGCGACCCAGGACACTACCCGGCCGAGCGAGGAGCGCTCAGCGGCGCTGATCGGCGCCGCCGGACCCGCTCGCCATGTCCCCGCTCACCATGTCCCCGCTCACGATGTCACCGTCAGGAGTCGATCTCGGCGAGGACCTCGCCGATGATCTTCGTCACCTTGTGCGCCGGGATCGGCTCGCCGCCCTCGGCCTCGGCGACCTCGGTCGCGAACGCGTCGACCGACGGCACGCCGCCCACCAGGACGTGGCGCAACGCCTCGGCGCTCGCCTCGGGATCGGCGAGCGCGTCGACCGCGTCCTCGACCTCTTCGTGGTCGGTGCCGACCGCGTGCACGACGGTCATCGCCTCTTCTCGGCCGGACGCGGTCGAGACCGCGGCGCCGCGGTCGGGGTCCTGCTGGAGGTCCCATTCGGCGAGCGCCTCGTCGTAGCCGCCCTCGCCGGGCTTCAGCGTCAGGGACGTCGGCGCGGCAGCACCGGGATCGCCGGATTCGAGGTCGTGGCGATCCGGCGCCACCGGCACCGTGAGCGAACCGTCGTCGTGTCGGATGATCTCGGCGTCGGCGCTCATGGTGGGTCTACTCCTCTGGTCGGGTGCCGCCGCGACGACGCGACGGCAGCGCTGGTGGTCGGATCCGACGGGTACCCGGCGCCACGGGACGACCAAACCGCCGCGTCGTGCTGCACCTCCACTACGATCGAACACATGTTCCCCATGATCGAACGTCTGAACGAGCAGCAGCGGGCGGCGGCCACCTTCGACGACGGACCGTTGCGGGTCCTCGCCGGCGCCGGGACCGGCAAGACGACGACGCTCACGTCCCGGGTCGCCTGGCTCGTGGCCACCGGCACTCCGGCCGAGCGGATCATGCTGTTGACCTTCACCCGCCGCGCCGCCAGGGAGATGGTCGGCCGGACCCGCTCGCTGCTGGCCGAGCAGGCGGCCGACGTCGTCGGGTCGTCGCGCTCCCGGTCGGCCGGCCGGGTCGTCGGGGGGACGTTCCACTCGGTCGCGCACCGCACGTTGCGGGCCCACGCGGCGTCGCTCGGCCTGGCCGAGGGCTTCTCGGTGCTCGACGCCGCCGATGCCGCCGACCTGGTCGACCTGGTGCGCCAGGATCTGGCGGTCGAGCCGCGCACCGGGCGGCGGTTCCCCCGCAAGGCGACGCTGCTCGACCTGTACTCGCGGTCGGTCAACACCGGACGTCCCTTGCGGGACGTGATCGAGGACGTCGCCCCGTGGTGCGGCGACCAGATCGAGCCGATCGCCGAGATCTGCCGCGGCTACGTCGCTCGCAAGCGGACCCTCGGTCTGCTCGACTTCGACGACCTGCTGCTCTACTGGCGCGCCGCGGCCCGCGACGAGCGTCTCGGTCCGCTGCTCGCCGGGCAGTACGACCACGTGTGCGTCGACGAGTACCAGGACGTCAACGCCCTGCAGGTCGACGTGCTCGCCGCGCTGCGCGCCGAGGACCGCCGCCTCACGGTGGTGGGCGACGACTCCCAGGCGGTCTACGGCTTCCGCGGCGCGAGCCCCCGGCACCTGCTCGACGTGGCCGACACGTTCCCCGGCATCGAGACGGTGCTGCTCGAGGACAACTACCGCTCCAGCCAGCCGATCCTCGACGTGTCCAACGCGATCGGCGCCGAGGCGCCCGAGGGGTTCAGCACCCGGTTGCGCAGCCGGGTCACCACCGGTCCACGGCCACGGCTGGTCCGCTGCGCCGACGAGGACGCGCAGGTCGAGGCCGTCTGCGAGCAGATCCTGGCGCACCACGAAGAAGGCGTCGCGCTGCGTGAGCAGGCCGTGCTCGTGCGCGCCGCGCACCACAGCGACCTGCTCGAGCTCGAGCTGTCGCGTCGACGCATCCCGTACGTGAAGTACGGCGGTCTGCGCTTCCTCGAGGCCGCCCACGTCAAGGACCTGATCTGCCTGTTCCGGCTGGCCGACAACCCCCGTGACGAGCTCGCCTGGTTCCGCCTGCTGCAGCTCATCGAGGGGGTCGGACCCACCCGGGCCCGTCGGGCGATCGAGGCGCTCGGCCTGTCCCAGCCCGGCACCGACGGCGAGGTGATGCTCCGGTGGCCGCTCGCGCTCGAGCAGCTGCCCGTGTCGTCGCGCGCCGATGCCGACCACCTGGTCGAGGCGCTCGTCGCGCTCGAGGGGGAGTCGGTCCCTGCGCACGCCGAGCGGCTGCGCGCGGCGATCGTGCCCCTGGTCGAGCGCCACTACGACAACAGCGAGCCGCGACTGGCGGATCTCGACGCGCTCGTCGCCGGCGCCGGCGACGTCGCCAGGGTGTCCGACGTCGCGGCCGACCTGACGCTGGAACCGCCGAACTCGACGGGCGACCTGGCCGGCCCGCCGCTGCTCGACGAGGACTGGGTGGTCATCTCGACGGTCCACTCGGCGAAGGGGCTCGAGTGGGACGTCGTGCACGTCCTCAACGCGGCCGACGGCAACTTCCCGTCCGACATGGCGCTGACGACGCGTGAGGGCCTCGAGGAGGAGCGCCGTCTCTTCTACGTGGCCATGACCCGCCCGCGTGCTGCGCTGCACGTCTACCAACCGCTGCGCTTCCACCTGCGCCCCAGGGGTCGCGACGACGACCACACCTACGGGCAGGTCTCGCGGTTCCTCTCCCGGCCGGTGCGTGCCTGCTTCGACGAGGTCGACCGCCAGCACCGGCGGGTGGCGGTGCCGACGATCGACGCGGCGATGGACGTCGAGCTCGAGCTCGACTCCCTGTGGAGCTGAGCCCTGTGGAGCTGAGCCGCTCTCGCCGTTCCGGCTCGGTAACGTCGCGGCGGGACCACCAACGACGGAGGACACCACGATGGACGAACAGATTCTCGGGAGGATCGACGAGCTCGTCGCCGAGGAGCAGCGACTCCACGAGCTGAGCTCCCACGGAGATGCCCTCAGCGCCGAGGACCGTGAACGTCTGGCCCAGGTCGAGCTCGGTCTCGACCAGTGCTGGGACCTGCTCCGTCAGCGGCGGGCTCGGCGCAACGCCGGACTCGACCCCGAGGCCGCGCCCGTGCGGTCGAGCGACGTGGTCGAGGGCTACCAGCAGTAGCCCTGCTCAGCCGTGGTCGATCCCGTGGGGCCGGTGGTCGGGGTCCCGGGGCGGCATGACCAACGGGACCGGTCCGGCGGTCGCCTCGTCGAGCAACGCAGGCATCGACGCGCCATCCGGCCCGTCGCCGTTCAGCTCGTCGAGCTCGTCGAGCGACCGGACGAGCCACCCGCCGACGGCGACCAGCGCGACCAGGACGGCCACGACCATCAGGGTCGGACGGACACCGAAGCGCTGCGTCGCCGCTCCCACGACCAGGTAGCCGATCGGACCGGCTGCGTACTCCGTCGAGGTGATGATCCCGACGACGCGCCCGCGCATCGCCTCGGTGGTGCGGGTCTGCATGGCCAGGTTCAGGATCGGCCCGACCGGTCCGTAGGACACCCCGATCCCGACCGCCGCGGCGAGCATCACGAAGTACGGCGGCAGCGCGGCGAGCACGAGCAGGAACGCCGCGGTGCCGAGCAGGGCGCCGCGGAAGGCGCCGCTGCGCCGGAGGCGTCCGCCCAGCCGACCATGACCCAGCCGCCCATGACCCAGCCCACCATGACCCAGCGCGCCGTAGCCCAGGGCGCCGATGATGCCGCCGAGGCTCATCGCCATGATGATCGCACCCAGGCGGCCGGGTTCACCCTGCAGCTCGAAGTGCACCGGCAGCAGGACGCCCTCGATCGGCATGTAGACCGAGACGATCACCGCCGTCATGACCGTGAGACCCCGCAGCAGGGGGTCCCGAGCGACGAAGCGCAGACCGTCGACGGTCCCGCGCCAGATGGACTCGGGCGCGTCCGCTGCCACCGGTCGTCCCGCGTCGGGCACCCGGATGCACGCAACGAGCAGCGCGGAGAGCGTGAAGCCGACGGCGGTCACCCAGAGCGCGTCGGCCGCACCCACCGTGGCGATCAGCACGCCGCCCAGACCGGGACCGATCAGGAAGGCCACACCCCACACGGCCTCGTGCAGACCGTTGACCCGCTCCAGGGGCCAGCCGGCGCGGGCGGCGGTCGCCGGCAGCATCGTCTCGCGGGCGGTGACACCCGCCGGGTCGAAGACGGCGCCGACGACCGCCAGCGCCACCAGCCAGAACAGGTCGATCCCGACGAGCGCGTCGAGCACCGGGATCGTGGCGACCGAGCACGCCGAGAGCACGTCGGAGCCCACCGCGGTGCGACGACGT
>JAEWED010000104.1 GCA_023389745.1 Actinomycetes bacterium | reverse complement strand
GTGCACGCGCCGCCGGCCGGTCAGATCGGTCGTGCGCGAGTACTCGAAGCGCACCGTCGTCTCGAGTCCTTCGATCCGACACCGCACCGTGGTCTCCATGCCGAGCGTCCGGGCCCACACGACCTGGCCGGGAGCGGGGAGCTCGAGCAGCTGCTCGTCGTCGATCATGCCGGCCAGCATCCCATCCCTCATCCCATCCCGACGCCACTCGGCCGGGTCCGGTGGCGGGGTGCTGGCGGTCGATCGGCCCGTGACCTGGCGGTGCAGCACGCCACCGGCGAACAGAGTCTCCATGGCATGGAAGAGGTCCAGGGTCACACGCGCCCGGAACAGCTGGCGATCACGTAGTCGCCCTCGGATCGGGTCTCCTCGACGACGACGCCGTCGACCTTGATCTGGCAGATGATCGTGCCGCCGTACTTCGAGGTGATCTGCGCCGAGATGTAGGCGAAGGTGCCGGGCCGGGCGTCACCGGCGTTGATGCACTGGTCGTTGGCCCGGTCCGCCGCCTGGCTGGTGCCGCCGCTGATCGTGGCCATCGTGATGTCGACCGAGGACGCCGTGCCTGACCAGCAGTACTCGAGCTCGCTCGTGCTCCCCAGCGAGATGACGCGATCGATGGCCTCGTCAGCCTTGCGTTGCTGGCCGGCGTTGTAGTCGGTGATCCACGCCCACAGTCCGCCGAGCACGGCGATCACGCCGAGCAGCGCCCACAGGTTGGCCCGGCCCCAGGTCTTGTCGGGCTTCGGCGTCGCAGCGCCAGACATCCGGTCGTGCGCCCGGGCCTCGCGGCCGCCGCCGGCGTCTGAGCTGACCGCCTGGCCGTCTGCTGACGCTGCCACGAGGTCGGTCCACTCCCCGTTCTTCCGCGACCTGAACGGGTGCCGGCCCGTCGGGTCCGGCAACCACTCGCGTTCCGCCATGCCTCGCTCCCCTCTCCCGCTGGTCACGCTATGCCGGTCAGGCGCCGCGGCTGAGGACCTCGCCGATGATCGCCGCGGCGGCGCGCTCGGCCTCGGTCACCGGGTGGGTGTAGCGGTCGGTGGTCGACACCTGGGCGTGACCGAGCCGGTCCGCTGCGGCGCGGCGCGAGACGCCGCCGGCGATGAGGATCGTGGCGTGCGCGTGGCGGAGGTCGTGGAGCCGGACGCCCTGCAGCTGGGGCAGGAGCAGCGGCCCGGGCTCGCCGTCGACGTCGGGGCCTCGAGCGGAGCGGACCTCGTCCCACATCTTCGACGCGGTGTCGGGGTACCAGTGGGTCCGCCCGCCGGGGTCGCGGGAGAACATGTACGACGACTCGGCCAGGCGCCCGCGACCGGCCTTGAGCGCCTGCTCCTGACGGTGCCGGCGGTAGGCCTTCACGACGTCAACGGTGTACGGGTCGATCGGCACCCGGATCGGCTTGCCGCCCTTCGGTTCCTTCACGACCGACCCGCCGGGCACCTTCACCGCCGCGCGGTGGAAGGTGAGCAGCTCGTCGTCGAGGTTGAAGTCGGACCAGCGCAGCGCCACCAGCTGGCCTCGCCGGCCGCCGGTTGCCGCCGCGAGCCACACGAGGGTGCGCTGGTGGATCGAAGTGCACGCCTCGATCGCCTGGACCAGGTCCATGGCGCTCGGCGTCGTCGGCTCCTCGTAGCGCACCTTCGGCAGGTCGACCTTCGCCGCCGGGTTGCGAGCGATGAGCTCCCACCGCTCGGCCTGCTCGAGCGCCGAGCGGAGCACGCCGTAGACGCGCAGCTGCGTCGCTGGGCTGAGGCCCTTCTCGCGCAGCTGCTGCAGCCAGCGGCCGACGTCGGCCCGGCGGAGCTCGCCCAGGCGCCGGTCACCGAGCGCCGGCGTGATGTGGTTGTCGATGTGCCCGCGTGCTGTCGCGGCCGAGCTCGGCGACCAGGTCGGCGACTGGCGGGCGTACCAGTCCTCGAGCCACTCCCGGATCGTCGGGTTGTCCTCGTCGACGACCGGCGTCACGAACTCCCCGCTGATGGCCCGCGCCTCGAGCAGCACGAGCTCCGAGCGCGCCTCGGCAGCGGTCCCTCGGAACGTCCGGCTGGTCGCCTTCCCGTGCGCCCAGACCCGGAGCTCGTAGACGCCGGGTCCCCTCTCCCGCATCGATCCCATGCAGCGCAACGATACCGGCCACTTGGGATGACCTCTTGGGATGGGGTCGATCGACGTCACCGTGCGGAGCGCCTCGGACGCGGCGGAACCCCTGCGGTTGCAGGGGTTCCGGTGCGGTGGGCGTACACAGACTTGAACTGTGGACCTCTGCCGTGTGAAGGCAGCGCTCTAGCCAGCTGAGCTATACGCCCGTGAGGGCGACACTCTAGCGGCGCAGGGCGCCGGCGGCGAACACGCTCCGCTCCCCCGCCGATACTCGACTGATCAGCCGCCGCCGAGCACCGTCGGCGTCGACGCGGTGACCGACGGATCGGTGCTCACGCAGAAGAACTCCGAACCCAACAGCACGTACCGCGTCTGCTTCGGGCAGTCGAGGGCGGCCGACACCTGGGTCAGGATGCGCCCGTCGTTGGGTTCGGTGCACGGCACGGCGACCGCGGAGCGGCCTTCGACCAGTCGCGCGCAGTCCGGCGGAGAGGTCGTGGTCGAGCTGATGTCGTCACCGGTCCTGCTGCCGGAGCCGGCGTACGCGGTGACCACGAACAGCACGAGCCCCACCAGCACGATGAGCACCACCGGACCGCGTCGCAGCAGCCAGTAGTGACCGGCGCTCAGCTCGGGTTCGTCGGGGTCGAGCTCGTCGAGTCGCTGGCGGGCGTAGGCCGCGTCGGGGTCCGGGGCATCCTCGGGTGCGCCGCTGAACGGCTGGCGCGAGGATCCCGGACCGGGTCTCGGCGGCGCGCCGTTCGTCGCAGCAGATCGAGCGCCGGTCGGTCCCGTGCGAGCCGCCCGCAGCTCGGTGTCGTAGGCCCGTCGACGGTCGTGGTCCGACAGCACCGTCCACGCCGCGTTGACCTCTCGCATGCGACGTTCGGCCAGTCGACGTTCCGCATCGGTCGACTCGGCCTGACGGTCCGGGTGCAGCACCCGGGCGAGCTGTCGGTGTGCGCGGCGGATCTCGTCGACACTCGCACCGGGAGACACGCCCAGCACCTGGTAGTGCGTCCGCACCGACGGGTCCGTCATGGTCCGACCAGCCTACGGGCAGCGCCGAATGCGCTTGGGGCGCTCCCCACCCGGTCGTACACTGCGCGAGTGCGATCCCTTCGATCTTCGAAGTATTCCGGCGAACCGAGCTCGCCGACCCCAGGAACCCTGCGCTCCGCCTTGCACAGCCAGGCGTTCAGGCGGCTCTTCGCCGGCACACTCGCATCCAACGTCGGCACCTGGATGCAGAACATCACGCTCATCTCGCTCGCCTACAGCCTCACCGGCGACGCCTGGTTCACCGGCGTCATCACCTTCGCCCAGCTCGGCCCGATGCTCGTCCTGTCGCCCTTCGGCGGGGCGCTCGCCGACCGTTTCAACCGCCGCACGATCATCGTGTCGCTCTCCGGCTGGCAGATGGCCCTGTCGGTGATCCTGGCGATCGTCGCGCTGTCCGACACGCCGAACCGGCTGGTGCTCGTCCTGGTCGTCGCTGGCATCGGCTGCGCGAACGCGATCAACGGCCCCACGATGAACGCGCTGCTGCCGACCCTGGTGCCACGCGCCGACATGCAGCCGGCGATCGCCCTCAACTCCGTCGCCATGAACTCCTCGCGCGTCGCCGGTCCCCTGCTCGGCGGTCTGGTCGGTTCGCTCGCCGGCTCCTCGGCGGTGTTCCTCGTCAACGGCACGACCTACCTGTTCGTGATCTGGGCCGTGATGAGCGTCGACGTCGACTTCTCCCCCAAGGGGGGCCACTCCGACGGGCCGCTGCGACAGCTCCGCATCGGGCTACGAGCCGCTCGCGCCGACACCCTCATCACCCGGGTCCTGATCACCATCTCGGTGCTGTCGCTGTGCTCGCTGATCTTCATCTACCAGATGCCCCTGCTGGCCGAGCAGCACCTCGGCCTCACCGGCTGGCGCTTCAACCTGCTGTTCGCGTCCTTCGCCCTCGGCGCCGCAGGTGGCGCGCTGTCGATGGGATCGTTCCTCTCCGCGAGGGACCGTGCGACGACCACACGAGGCGGACTGGTCGTGTTCGCCGCGTCGCTCGCGATCTTCGGCACCACCTCGATCGTCGCCGTCGCGTTCGTCACGGCGTTCGTGCTCGGCGCGGCCTACTTCGTGATCGTCACCGCGCTGTCGACCACGCTGCAGATGCGGGTCGCGGACGAGGTGCGCGGCCGGGTCATGGGGCTGTGGATGATGGCGTGGGCGGGCCTGGTGCCCCTCGGCGGCCTGCTCGCGGGACCGATCATCGACACCGTCGGCATCAGCGCCGTGCTGCTCTTCGGCGCCGCCGTCGCTGCGCTCCTGGCGGTCGTGATCGACCTGCGCGACCCCGAGCTCGTCGCCCTGGGCGCCGAGTAGGACCAGCTGGGGCACTCCCCCACCGCTTCGTCAGAACAAGGTTCCGGCGGTCGTCCGGCCTCAGACGAGCAGTGCTTCGGCGACCACCTCGAGCCCGGCCACCCGAGACCCCTTCACCAGCACGACGTCGCCGTCACCCAGGCCGAGCCCGCCCAGGGTCGCCAGGACCTCGTCGGTGTCGGGCACCGGCGCGACGCCGTAGAGCTCGGTCGCCACCGGCACCAGGTGCACCTCGAGCGACTCGGCGAGCGAAGCGATGCGGGCGTGCTCGGCGGGTGCGGTGTCGCCCAGCTCGGCCATGACACCCACCACCGCCACCCGACGCGTCACCGGCAGCGACACCAGCGACCGCAGCGCCGCGGCCATCGACGCCGGGCCCGCGTTGTAGGCGTCGTTCAATACCAGCAGCCCCGACGACGCCCGCTGCAGGTCCATGCGCCACGGCGACGACCCCGACGACTCGAGCCCCGCCACGACCCGCTCGAGCGGCACGCCGAGGCCCAGTGCGGCGGTCGCGGCGGCGAGCGCGTTCGCCACGTTGTGCACACCTCTGATGCCCAGGCGGACCTGGGCGCTCCCCCACGGCGACTCCAGACGGAACGACGGCCGGAGCTCGGCGTCGACCTCGACACCGCTCGCCCGGACGTCGCCGCCCTCACCGAAGCGCAGCACCGGCGCCGCACTGCGAGCAGCCATCGCCGCGACGAGGGCCACCTCGGCGTTCAGCACGGCGAGCCCGTCGGACGGCAGCGCCTCGATCAACTCACCCTTGGTGCGGGCGATCTGCTCGAGGTCGCCCATCACCTCGGTGTGGACGCCCTCGACAGTCGTCACGACACCGACGGTCGGCCGCGCCATGTCGCAGAGCGTCGTGATGTGCCCCGCGCCGCGAGCACCCATCTCCACCACGACCGCTTCGACGTCGTCGGGGGCGTTGGCCAGCGTCAGGGGCACGCCGAGCTCGTTGTTGAACGACCGCTCCGACGCGGCGGTCACGAAGTGCTGGCCGAGCACCGACGCCAGCAGGTCCTTCGTGGTCGTCTTGCCCACCGATCCGGTGACACCGATCACCCGGTCCGGCATCCGGTCCCGCACGAACCCCGCCAGCGCCGGGAGTGCGGTCGCGACGGACTCCACCACGATCGACGGTCCCGGCTCGACCACACGCTCGACCAGGACCGCTCCCGCACCGCCGGCCAGCGCTGCGGCGGCGAAGTCGTGGCCGTCGCGCTCGCCCTGCACGGCGGCGAACAGCTGCCCGTCGGCGACCGAACGAGAATCGATCGAGAGGCCGTCGAGGACGACGTCGGGTCCGACCAGTTCGCCGTGGAGCGCCGCGGCGAGCGACGAGGCATCGATGCGCATTCGGGCATTCTCCCAGCTGCCTACACTCTCCCGGTGCCTTTGCCCGATCGTGTTCGCCTGGTGGTGCTCTTCGGAGGCCGCTCCGCAGAGCACGACATCAGCAGGATCTCCGCTCGCCACGTGCTCCAGGCCGTGGACCCCACCCGCTACGAGGTGGTGCCCGTCGGCATCACCCGCGAGGGCCGTTGGATGATCGCGGATCGGGCCGCCGAGCTGCTCTCGAACGGCCTGCGTGACGAGCTGCCCGACTCCCTCGAGATCGGCGGCGATGACTTCGACCCGCTGCGGGCCCTTCCCGCGGCGACCGGGTCGCACGGCGCTGCTCGGGCCGAGGTCGACACCTCGCCGAGCGGTGACGAGCTGCCCACCGTGGTGCTGCCGATCCTGCACGGCCCCAACGGCGAGGACGGCACCGTGCAGGGCCTGCTCGAGATCGCGGATCTGCCCTACGTCGGGTCCGGAGTGCTCGGCTCGTCGGTCGCGATGGACAAGGTCATGGCCAAGGCCGTGCTCGACGCCGCAGGCATCGCGCAGCCTCGCTGGCGGTCCATCCGCGCCGTCGACTTCGACGACGTCGGCACCGCGACCGAGCTCGTCCTGGGCATCCTCGCCGAGCTCGGCGAGACCGTCTTCGTGAAGCCCGCCAACATGGGCTCGTCGATCGGCGTCAGCAAGGCGACCGGCGCCGAAGCGCTGCTCGAGGCGCTTTCCGAGGCGTTCCAGTACGACGACCTCGCCGTCATCGAAGAGGCCGTCGTCGCCCGGGAGCTCGAGTGCGCGGTGATCGGCAACGACCACCCCCGGGCGAGCGTCGTCGGCGAGATCGTGCCGGGCGCCGAGTTCTACGACTACGACGACAAGTACGCCGACGGCGTGGCGCAGACCCGGATCCCCGCCGAGCTCGACGACGCCACGATGGAGGCGGCTCGGGCCCTGGCGTTGCGCACGTTCGCCGCGCTGCGCGCCGAGGGCATGGCACGGGTCGACATGTTCCTCGAGGCCGACGCACCCGACGGCTCCGGGCGTGGACTCATGGTGAACGAGATCAACACGATCCCCGGGTTCACACCGATCTCGATGTACCCGATGCTCTGGCAGCACTCCGGGTTGTCGTACTCGGCGTTGATCGACGAGCTCGTCGAGCACGCGCTGGACCGGCACGCCCGCCGCGCACGGCGACGCACGGACCGCCGATCCACAGGCCAGGAGCCGTCGTGATCATCGACCGCCTGCGCGGCAACCGCATCTTCATCACCGGCTCCACGGGCTTCGTCGGCACGGCGCTGGTCGAGCGTCTGCTGCGATGCGTTCCCGACGTGACGCTCGTGCTGCTGGTCCGCGACGGACGACGCAGCTCGGCCCAGCGCCGCGTCGACCGTGAGATCCTGCGCAACGACTGCTTCGACCGACTGCGCGAGGAGCTGGGCGACGAGGGCTTCGCGGCGCTGAGCGATCGCATCGAGGTCGTCGCCGGCGACGTCGGCACCGACGGACTGGGCCTCGATCAGGTCGGCCGGGCCGCCCTGGCGAGCTGCGACGTCGTCATCCACTCCGCGGCGACCGTGGCGTTCGACTCGCCGCTCGACCGCGCCGTCGAGGTCAACCTGCTGGGCCCGGTGCGCATCGCCGAACTGCTCGCCGAGCTCGGCGTCGCACCCCATCTGGTGTGCGTGAGCACCTGCTACGTGGCCGGCAACCGCCGCGGCGACGCACGGGAGGTGCCCGTCGACCAGAGCGCGTTCGTCGCCGGCATCGACTGGAAGGCCGAGGTCGCCGCCGCACGCCGCTCCAAGGGCGACACCGACGCCGAGAGCCGCGCGCCGGAACGACTCGCCGAGTTCGGTCGCCGCGCCCGCACCGAGTTCGGCGCAGCGGGTGGTCCGCTGCTCGCCGAGCGCACCGAGGCGATCCGCAAGGACTGGGTGCACGAGCGCATGGTCGAGATCGGCCGCGCCCGAGCCGCGTCGGTCGGCTGGCCCGACGCGTACGCGTTCACCAAGGCGCTCGGTGAGATGGCGACCGCGCAGACGCTGCGGGCCCAGGGCGACGGCGCCCCGAGGTTGAGCGTCGTGCGTCCCTCGATCATCGAGTCCGCGCTGCTCGAACCGCGCCCCGGCTGGATCCGCGGCTTCCGCATGGCGGAACCGATCATCCTGTCCTACGCC
The DNA here is from genome assembly GCA_023389745.1 of Actinomycetes bacterium. GTDB lineage: Bacteria > Actinomycetota > Acidimicrobiia > Acidimicrobiales > Microtrichaceae > JAFAFN01. Next base: position 5,508 of record JAEWED010000104.1, on the reverse strand, counting down.
CGGGGTCTGCTGAAGGAGTTCCCCGGTGTGCCCGAGGGTGTTGTCGACGTCATCCCCGTCGACCTCGTCGTCGCCGCGATCGTCGCGACCGCCGGCCGTCCACCGGACGACGAGCCGCCCGCTCCGGGTACACCGCACATCGTGCAGGTCGCGAGCGGTTCACGGAACCCGCTGAAGTACCAGCGCCTGGTCGACCGGGTGCGCGAGTGGTTCACCGAGCACCCGCTCTACGACACCCACGGCCAGCCGATCGTGGTGCCGGACTGGAGCTTCCCGGGACGCGGCCGCGTCGAAGGCCAGCTCAACCGTGCCTCCGCCGTGCTGCGCACCGCCGAGAAGGTCATCGTCAACCTGCCGGTGCGCGGCAAGGCCGCCCAGTGGGGAGCGACGATCGAGGAGCGCCGCTCCCAGACCGAACGGGCCCAGTCCTACGTCGAGCTGTACGGCGCCTACACCGAGTGCGAAGCCGTCTACGGCGTCGACCACCTGCTCGCGCTGTGGGACTCGATGGACGCCGACGAACGCGGGGCCCTCGCGCTCGACCCCGACGCGATCGACTGGGACCGCTACATCACCGAGATCCACCTGCCGTCGGTGGTCGCCCACGGCCGGGCACGGTCCTCGCCGTCGCGCAGCTCGGCGGGCGGCACACGCACCGAACGGTTGCGTGCCCGGGTGCTGGCGCCCGAGCGTCAGCTCGTCGCGTTCGACCTCGAGAACACGCTGATCGCCTCGAACGTCGTCACGTCGTACTCGTGGATGGCGACCCGGCACCTGTCGCCGACGGACCGGCTCCGCTTCGCGGCACGCACCCTGGCCGAGGGGCCGTCGTTGCTCGCACAGGACCGGCGCGACCGCTCCGACTTCCTGCGGGCCTTCTACCGGCGCTACGACGGCGCCCCCCTCGACCAGATCGAGCGCGACGCACGCGAGCACTTCAACCAGATGCTGCTCGAACGCTCCTTCCCCGCCGCGATCCGCCGAGTGCGCGAGCACCGCGCGCTCGGGCACCGCACCGTGTTGATCACCGGGGCGTTGAGCATCCTGGTCGAACCGCTCGAGCCGCTCTTCGACGACATCATCAGCGCACGGGTCGGCACCGAGATCGACGACCGCGGCCGGGTCGTGCTCAACGGGCAGCTCGACGAGATCCCGCCGACGGTCGAGGCGCGCGCCTCGCTGCTGGCCGACTACTGCGCACGCGAGGGCCTCGACTTGGCCGAGAGCGTCGCCTACGCGGACTCGTCGTCGGACCTGCCGATGCTCGAAGCGGTCGGGTTCCCCGTCGCGGTGAACCCGGAGCCGCGCCTCGCGTCGATCGCCCGCAAGCGCGGCTGGCTGGTCGAGGACTTCCGGCCAGCCCCGGGCTTCCGTCACCGGCTCGTGCCGATGGCTCGCCGCCAGGGCCCCGGCAGCCGCGGTGGGATCCGATGAGCGCCGCGAACCCGATGAAAGCCGCGACCTCATGAAGGCACTGTCGATCGACACCGAGTACGCCCGCTTCGGTGCGGCCCGTCTGCTCAGCGGCACCCGGGCCGACGTCGCGGCGCGCCTCGGCCCGCTCACCTACGGCGAGCTCGACGCGCCGGAGCTGCCCGGCCCCGACTGGGTCACGCTGCAGCCCCGCATGTCGGGCATCTGCGGATCGGACCTGACGACGGTGACGGGCCGTTCGAGCCGCTGGTTCGAACAGATCGTCTCGTTCCCGTTCGTGCCCGGCCACGAGGTGGTCGCAGACGACCCCGACGGCCGCCGGGTGGTGCTCGAGCCCGTGCTCGGGTGCGCGACCCGTGGCATCGAACCGCCGTGCACCGCGTGCGCGGACGGCCGGCTCGGCAACTGCGAACACCTCACGCACGGCTGCCTCGAACCCGGCCTGCAGAGCGGCTTCTGCTGCGACACCGGTGGCGGCTGGTCCGACCAGATGGTCGCGCACCCCTCGCAGCTGCACGTCGTTCCCGACGACCTCGACGACCGCGCGGCGGTGCTCGTCGAACCGACGGCGTGCGCGGTGCACGCGGCGCTGTCGGCCTCGGTGGGCCGCGACGACGCCGTCGCGGTGATCGGCGCCGGCACGCTGGGGCTGACCACGATCGCGGCGCTCTCACGGTGGAGCCCCGCAGGCCGCCTGGTCGTCGCCGCCAAGCATCCACACCAGCGCCGACTCGCCGCCGAGCTCGGCACGGTCGACGGCGTCGCACCGACCGTCTGCGAGCCGGGCTCGTTGCTGCGGACCGTGCGTCGCGTCGTCGGGACCTCGTTCGTCGGAGACGGCACCAGCGTGCACGACCGACTCAGCGGCGGCGTCGACGTGACCGTCGACTGCGTCGGCTCGTCGGACAGCATCGCCGCTGCGACCGCGATGACCCGGCCCGGCGGCCGTGTGGTGCTCGTCGGCATGCCGGTTCCCCAGCACCTCGACCTCACTGCGCTGTGGCAGCGCGAGCTGTCGCTCCAGGGCGTCTACGCCTACGGCACCGAGACCGTCGGCGGTTCCCGGGTGCGCACCTTCGACCTGGCCTTCGAGCTGGTCGCCGCACAGGACCTGGGCCGGCTCGTGTCGGCGTCGTACCCGTTGGAGCGCTACGCCGACGCGATCGCACACGCCAGCGAGGCAGGCCGTCGCGGCGCCACCAAGGTCGTGTTCGCGCTGTCCGACCCCGACCACCCCGCCGCTCCGGTGCTGCGGGCAGGCCGTCCCAGCACCACCCGTCCACCCCGCAGCCCACGACCCGGGCGGGCGCACCGCGCCGCCCCTGGAATCGACGCGAAAGATCCCGAACGATGAGTCCGCAACGCCGACCCGTTTCCACCGAGCGACGGGCCACCCCGAGCTCGCCGTTGGCCCGCCGGCCGCGGGTCCAGGCGGCGCCACGTCCCGGCCTGGTCCTCGACGTCGACCGCTCCACCCCACCGGTCCTGCTGCACTCGGGCGAGCAGTTCCGCCTCGAGCGGCTCCCCGCTGACCGCAGCCGCATCATCTACCCGCCCGAGCCGCTGCCCGGCATCGAGGACCCCGACGGCGCGATCCGTCACGCGCTGCTGCACCCGATCGACTCCGACCCGCTGCCCGAGCTGCTCTTCCCTGGCATGCAGCTCACCATCGCGTTCGACGACGTCTCGCTGCCGCTGCCGAAGATGCGTCGACCCGACGTCCGCCAGCGCATCATCGAGGCCGTGCTCGACCTGGCGGCCGAGGCCGGCGTCGACGACGTGCACCTGATCGCGGCGCTCGCGCTGCACCGACGCATGACCGAGGCCGAGCTGCGTCACTGTGTCGGCGACCGCGTGTACGACGCCTTCGCGCCGCGGGGTCAGCTGTACAACCACGATGCCGAAGACCCCGACGCCATGATGATGATCGGCGAGACCCGGCACGGCGAAGAGGTCCAGATCTCCAAGCGTGCGGCGACCTCGGACCTGATCGTCTACGTGAACCTGAACCTGGTCTCGATGGACGGTGGCTGGAAGTCGACCGCCACGGGGCTGTCGGGCTACCAGGCGCTGCGCCACCACCACAACGTCGAGACCATGCGGGCCACCCGGTCGTTCATGGACCAGGAGCGCTCCGAGCTGCACCGGAGCAACTGGCGCCAGGGCGAGGTGCTTCGCAACGCCGGCATCAAGGTCTTCCAGATCGAGACGACGGTGAACAACGACCTCTTCGGCGACGGACCGCTGTCGGTGCTCGCCAAGCGCGAGTGGGAGTGGACCGCCCGGGACCGGGCGACGTTCCTGGGGGTCCAGAAGGGCCTCGACCGGCTGCGCCCCGCGGCGCGCCGCAAGGTCATGCACTCGTGGGAGGCGCCGTACGCGCTGACCTCTGTCCAGGCCGGCGAGGTCGAGGCGGTGCACAAGATCACCACCCAGCACGTCTACGACCAGCAGCTCGTGCAGGTCGAGGGGCAGACCGACGTCGTGCTCTACGGCCTGCCGTACGTGGGTCCGTACAACGTGAACTCGATCATGAACCCGATCCTGGTCATGTGCCTGGGTCTCGGCTACTTCTTCAACATGTACAAGGGCAAGCCCGTCGTGCGTGAGGGTGGCGTGCTGATCATGACGCACCCCACGACGAACGAGTTCCATCCGGTGCACCACCCGTCGTACATCGACTTCTTCGAGCAGGTGCTGCCCGAGACGACCGACCCGCTCGAGATCGAGGCACGCTTCGAGACGTCGTTCGCGACCGACGAGTGGTACCGCCACCTGTACCGGACGAGCTACGCCTACCACGGCGTGCACCCCTTCTACATGTGGTACTGGGGCAGCCACGCGCTCGAGCACCTGGGCCAGGTGATCGTGGTCGGCGGCGACCCGGCGACGGTGCGCCGCCTCGGGTTCCGCCCCGCGTCGACGCTCGCGGACGCCCTCGAGATGGCCGCCGACGTGGTGGGCCCGTCGCCGACGGTCACCTACGTGAAGAACCCGCCGCTGGGCATGTCGGACGTGAGCTGACGTGGACCGGTCCGGGTCAGCCCGCTCGAACGACGACCGAGCAGAGCAGCGCTCGCTGCTCGACGCGGTCGAACGCGCCTGGGCACGTCGGCCCGACCCGGTGGGTCGCGTCCGCTCGCTCGGGTTCCCGTACACCGCGGCCGCCGTGCCACGTGGCGTCGAACCGCCGGCCCACGTCGACGACCTGGGTGACCACTACGACACCGAGTGGGCACGTCGCCCCGTCGCCCGGTGGACCCGGGTGGCGGCCATGGCGACCGTCGGGCGGGCGTTCACCGAGCTCACCTGCCGGCCCGAGGTCCGCAACACCGACCGGCTCGACTCGGTCGACGGCCCGGCGATCTTCGTCGCGAACCACCACAGCCACCTCGACACGGCGCTGCTGATGACGACCATCCCGCTGCCGTGGCGCCGCGAGCTCGTCGTGGCCGCGGCGGCGGACTACTTCTTCGAGCAACGCTCGACCGCCGCGCTCGCCGCATGGGCGTACGGCGCGGTGCCGATGGAGCGCACCAAGGTCAGCCGCCGCTCCGCGGAGCGCGCGGCGACCCTGGTCGAGGACGGCTGGTCGCTGCTGATCTTCCCCGAGGGCGGTCGCAGCCCCGACGGCTGGGGCCAGGAGCACAAGGGCGGTGCCGCCTACCTGGGAGTGCGCTGCGGAGTGCCGATCGTGCCCGTGCACCTCGAGGGCACCGGCAGGATCCTGCCCAAGGGCGCGTCGCGTCCGGAGCCCGGCACGGTGCGGGTCAACTTCGGTGAGGCGCTCTGGGCCGGTGACGGCGAGGACGCCCGCCGGCTCGCGACGCGGGTCGAAGCGGCGATCGCCGAGCTCGCTGACGAGACCACGAGCGACTGGTGGTCGGCACGTCGCCGAGCGGCCGAGGGATCGACACCGTCGCTGCGCGGCGACGACGTCGACGGCTGGCGACGTGACTGGGCGTCGCCGGACCGCCGCCCGCGGACCCGCACCAAGCGACGCTGGCCGAACTGACACGCCGACACCCCGGTCACCCACGCCGGCCGACCGGGCGCCCTGATGCCGCCCACGAC
>JAEWED010000084.1 GCA_023389745.1 Actinomycetes bacterium | reverse complement strand
GTCGTGGGGCCCTTCACCCGCCTGGCCCGTCGGCAGCGTCCGTGGTGGCGTTTCGCCCTCTCAGAGCTCCTCAGAGGCGTCGGCCGCATGCTCGGCGCGGTCGGCGTCGTCGTCGACCACCGGTAGCTCACGGTCCGCCGCCCGCTGGCAGACGACCAGTGCGGTCCAGGTCATCACCACCGAGAGCACCTCGCCGACGAGGGTGCCGATCGCGGCGCCCTCCCAGCCGTAGCGCGGGATCAACACGATGTAGAGCACCATCGCCATCGCGGCGTTGATGGCGAGCAGGATCGTCCGCAGCGTGACCTTCGACAGGCCCATCAGCCCGTTGATGGAGCAGCTGCCCACGGCCCGCAGCAGCACGATCGGCGAGAGCCACCGCACGATGGTGACGGACTCCTCGAACTCGTCGCCGAGCACGATCGGCAGCAGCGGCGCGACGAGCGAGATGCCGATCGCGAACACGACGCCGTAGGCGGCACCGAGCGACGCGTAGCGCAGCGCACGGTCCAGGTGCTGGCGACGCAGGCCCTCTTCGTGCTCGAGGAAGCGTGCGTGGGTCGCCTGGATGACGCTGCCGACCGGGAGCAGACCGAACTGCACGATGCGGTAGGCCGCGGCGTAGAGACCGGTCTCGACGACCAGGCCGTTCGCCGCGAGCACGAGCTTGTCGCCCTCGTTGCCGAGCGCGTCGGCGGAGATGCCCCCGGAGTACGCCAGGTTCGACTTCATGTGGTGCCACCGCACACGCCCCGGCACGAAGGGGAAGTCGTAGCGGCGTCCGACCCGGACGAGGAAGACCAACCCGGCGACGCCGGACACGGCCAGCATCGTGAGGCCCAGCGACATGATCGACAGCGTCGAGGTCAGGTAGAGCACGGTCAGCACGACGATGCGGGCGCCCAGCACCACGAGCCGGATCGGCGCGGACGCGGCGAAGCCCGACCGTGCCTGGACGGTCGTCGCGGTGAGGTGCACCAGCGGCATGGTCACGAACTCGGTGGCGAGGATGGCGATCATCGCGACCGTCGCGACGCCTTCGACGATGAAGGTCGCCGTGACGTAGCCGACGAGGGTGAGCAGTCCGCCGAGCACGAGCGAGAGGGTGAGGCACGACCGAGCGGTGCCCTCGAGGTCCTCGCGGTCGCGCACGACGTGCTGGAGCAGCGACAGCGTGACACCCGAGGCCGCGAGCGTGACCAGTGGGCCGACGATCGCGTAGAGGGCGGCGTACCCGCCGTAGCCGTCGGGGCCGAGGGAGCGACCGAGGAAGGTGAACGACAGGATGGTCCCGACCATCGTCACCGACTCGATCGACAGGCCCCAGACCGACTCCGCGGCCGCGCCGCCGCCTCGGAACTTCGAGACCATCTTGGTGACGAGCGAGCTGATGGCTTGCACGATATCGGCAGCAGGGGCCGCTCCCCTCCCCCCGCGGCGTGGGAATCCACCCATGGGAAGCGCCTGGGGGCTGGGCCTATGCTTGCGCCCACAGTGGTGCGGACGTGCAGGAGGGGCCCGTCCGCCACCCCGCTCACCTGCCCGTCCCGGCGACTCCTCCGCACACCACAGCCGGAGGAGGACCCCATGAGCGTCGAGGCCCTGCACGACATCCCCGACCGCACGGTGATCGAGACGCGGGTGTGCATCGTCGGCGCCGGTCCGGCCGGCATCTCGATCGCCCTGCAGATGCTCGACGCCGGCATCGAGACCGTGCTCGTCGAGAGCGGCGGCCACGAGCCCGACCCCGACGTCGACGACCTCAGCGAGATCGTCAGCACCGGGCTGTCCCGGGCTCCGCAGGACGTGACCCGCGCCCGGGGCTTCGGTGGCACGTCGTCGCTGTGGACCGGCCGGTGCGGCGTGTTCGACGAGATGGACCTGGCCGCTCGACCGTGGGTGCCCCTCAGCGGGTGGCCGGTGTCGAGCGACGAGCTGCAGCCGCACCTGGACCACGCCGGCGCGTTGCTCGGCCTGGGGCCCGGTCGGTTCCGGGGCGCCACATCCGACGAGCTGGCCGGCGATCCCACCCGCCCGTGGGACCAGCAGCTGCTGCAGCCGCTCGTCTACCAGTTCAGCCTGCACGACCCGGCCGCCGCCGACGCCGTCCGGTCCTCCGCCGAACAGGGGCCCGACGCCGCCGCACACATCGGCGCGCTGCAACACGCCGGTGCTCCTCGTCCGATGCACTTCGGCGAGGCGCACCTGGCGACGTTCCGAGCCGCGCAGGGCCTCCGGGTGCTGACCCACGGATCGGTCACCGAGGTGACGACCGACGACGTCGGCGACCAGGTCACCGGCGTCGAGGTCGGTGGGCTCGACGGTCGCCGGGTGAGGATCACGGCCGGTCACGTCGTGCTGTGCTGCGGCGGGATCGACAACGCGCGTCTGCTCCTCGCGTCGCGTGCCAGCCGACCCGAGGGCGTCGGCAACCACTGCGACAACGTCGGCCGGTACCTCAGCGACCACCCGCTCGCGGTGATCGCGAGCTACGACGGCCACGGCGACGCGGCGCTGCGGCGCCGCATGGGCCTGCGCTGGATCGACCACGGCGGCGCCCGCCACGTGTACGCGGTCGGCGCACGGCTCAGCCCTGAGCTGCAGCGGCGAGAGGGTCTGCTCAACGCCTCGATCCACGTCGTCGAGTACGGCGAGCGCGACGCGGCCGCGGCCGAGCTGCGTGACGCGGTGCGCCGCCTCTCGAGGGACCCTCGCGACCTGGACGCCGCGCGTGCTGCCGCGGCGGTCGGCCTGCGGCCCGATCGACTGGCCGGCGCGGTCTACGACCGGTACGTGCGTCATCGGCCGTCGCTCATCCCGGCCGACCGCGTCGACTTCTGCTGCGTCGTGGAGCAGGTCCCGGATCCCGACAGCAGGATCACGCTGGCGAACACCGTGGACGGCTTCGGCATGCCTCGTGCCGAGGTGCACTGGCGGGCCCACGACGACGAGTTCCACACGATGGTCCGCGCGTCCGAGCTCTTCGAGCGGGAGGTCCGCCGGCTGGGCTACTCGCCGCCGACCTCGGTGCCGTGGCAGGACCTCGGTGCCGACGCCTGGCGCGAGAGCATCCACGACATGGCCCACCCGATGGGCAGCACCCGCATGTCGATCGAACCCCGCGACGGCGTCGTGGACCCGCAGTGCCAGGTGCACGGCGTGCGCGGCCTGTTCGTCGCGGGCGGGTCGGTGTTCCCCACCAGCGGCTACATGAACCCGACGCTGATGATCGTCGCGCTGGCCCTGCGCACAGCAGCGCGCATCCGCTCCGAGCTCGACGCGCCGCCCGCCCGCCTCATCTCGGCCACTGCTGCGACGACCACCGGCACGACGACCACTTCCCGAACGACCACTGGCACGACGACCACTGGCACGACGACCACTGGCACGACGTCGAGCACGTCGCCGGACCGTCGCCTCCGGGTCGGTCTGGTCGGAGCGGGGCCGCGCATGACGTCGTTCCACCTGCCGGTGCTGCATGCGCTCCAGGACCACTTCGAGGTGGTCGGCGCCGTGGGCGGACCCACCCGCGCCCTCGACGAGGTCGAGGCCGCCACCGGCGAGACGGCGTTCGCGGATGCCGCCTCGCTCGTCGCCGAGCGGTCACCGGAGCTGCTGGTCGCCGCGGTCGCACCGGGCGCGGTCGACGCCGTGGTGCCGTCGCTGGTCGAGTTGGGCGTGCCGCTGCTCCTCGAGACGCCGTTCTGCTGGGACGCGTCGGTCGGACGGTCGACGCTCGCGCGCATCGAGGAGACCGACCTGCTGGTCGGTGTGTGCGAGCAGACGCCGTTCATGCCCACCGAGCGGCTCCGCCAGCTCGCCGTCGAGCGGGGCTACGTCGGTGCGATCCACCTCGCCGACAACGACGGCTACCTGTACGACTACCACGCACTCGCGGCGCTGCGGACCCATCTGGTGGGCGAACGGGCCGCGGTCGCGGCGCTCAGCGCCGAGTCGCCGCTCGATCGAGGCGCGACGACCGGCCGCTCCACCGTCGTCTACGGCGACGGTGCGGTGCTGCGCCACCGCTCCGGCGACGGACGTCCGGACGGTGCGTCGGTCGGCACGCTGCTCGAAGGGACGTCCGGGGCGTTCCGCGGCGACACCCTCGAGCTGCCCTCGGCGACGGGTGCGCCGTGGACCTCGACGATCGAGCGGATCGAGGTCGACGGCCGGCTGAGCAAGCTGCGTCTGGCGGTGCCCGACGGTGAGCTCACGTGGCGGAACCCGTACGCGCGCCACACCCTCGACGACGAGCGCGTGGCGATCGCGACGGTGCTCGACGGCATGCGCTCGGCGGTGCTGCACGGCACCGATCCGCTCTACACGCCGGGGCGGGCGCTGGTCGACATGGAGCTGCTGGTGGCGTTCCGCTCGGCGCTGCGCAGCGGCGCCGCCGTCCCGCTCCCACTGCGCCCTCGACGCGAGCAGCTGCGACAGGTGTCGCCGAAGCTGGTGGCCGACCGGGCGACGAAGGTGACGACCCAGGTCGCGGCCCGGTTGCAGCGCAACTGAGCGGCCTGCTCGTCGGCCCGGGCGTCAGGGTGTCCCGAAGCGATAGCTGGAGGACCGGATCGAGCCCATGAAGTCCTCCTGGTAGATGCTCACGCCTGCCTCGTCCTCGGCGGCACCGACCGCGACCATCAGCGGCAGCAGGTGGTCCTCGGCGGGGTGAGCGACGCGAGCGCTCGGAGCGCTCGCCCAGTCGAGCAGTGCCTCGCTGCGCGCCGCGGCGGTGGCCCCGACGACGTTGCGGGTCAGCCAGTCGTCGAACTCGCGCGACGGTCGGGCGCCGGCAGGGCCGAGCAGTCGGAGGTTGTGGAACGAGAAGCCGCTGCCCACGATGAGCACGCCTTCGTCACGCAGCGGTGCGAGTGCCCGTCCGACGGCGAGGTGCTGGGCAGGGTCGTAGCCGTGGCGCAGGGAGAGCTGCAGGACCGGGACATCCGCGTCGGGGTACATGACGTAGAGCGGCGCGAACACGCCGTGGTCGTAGCCACGCGAGGCGTCCGTGCGCACCTCGATGCCGGCGCCGTCGAGCAGCTCGCCGACGCGGGTCGCCACCTGCGGCGATCCGGGCGCGGGGTACTGGATCCGGTAGGTGAAGTCGGGGAAGCCGCCGTAGTCGTAGAGCATCGGCGGGTTGGGCGAGCTCTGGACGGTGAACTCGGGCGCCTCCCAGTGTCCCGATACGACGAGGACCGCCTTCGGCGTCACGCCGATCTCGGCGGGGATCGCCTGCAGCGACCGTTCGAGCTCGTCCAGGTCGAACGGCATCTGGTCCTTCATCCAGGGCCAGGGTCCGCCTCCGTGGGAGACGAAGTACGTCGGAAGTCGGGTGCTCGAGTGCTCAGCCATCATCGACGGGAAGCACTTGAACGTTCAAGATATTCCCGCGCCCCGGTGTCATGCACAGGCTTCGGTGACCACCGATCACGGGCGTCAGACGCTCTTGGCCATGTTGGCGAACAGGGTGCAGTAGTCGAGGAACACGAGGCGGCAGACGCCGGTGGGGCCGGCACGGTGCTTGGCGACGATGAGCTCGGCGGTGTCCTTGTCGGGGCTGTCGGGGTTGTACACCTCGTCGCGGTACAGGAACATCACGACGTCGGCGTCCTGCTCGATCGAGTTGTGCACGACGATGCCGTTCGCCACGAAGTTGTGGGTGCCGAGCACGGTGGCGTCGAAGACCTCTCTCTCGCCGACCGGCGTGATGCTCAGGACCTCGTCCCAGAACACGTCGGAGTTGGCGAGCGATGACAGCGCCTTGGACTGGGTCGCCTCGGCGATGCGCTCGAGGCGGGCACGGCTCGAGGCCCGCGGACGTGCCTCGGTGCCCAGCAGGTAGCCACCGCAGTACTGCTCGCCGAGCGCCGCGGCGAGACCGCGCTGGGTCATCGACGCCCGCTCCAGCTCGTCGACCACCAGGTCGCGCACCTCGGCGGGGATCGTGTCGACGTTCGGGTTGCCGGCGACACCGTCGAGCGCGGCGATCGCCTCGGGCACCGCCCGGCCGCGTTCGCCGGCGATCCCGACCTGGCTGAGGAAGCGTCGCTGGTGCTCGACGCCGTGGATCCACAGGCGCCAACGGGACTTCTTCGGGCCGACGTCGGTGATGCGCGACAGCACACCGACACGCAGCAGCAGCAGCTGCAGGTCGTCGATGAGCCGGCGACACGTGCTGGTCGCGGTGATGCGCACGTTCGGGCGCCCGCGCAACTCACCCACGCCCAGCGAACCGACCCGCCCGAACAGTCCGGCGAGCACGGCGTGCAGCTGGTCGTCGGGCAGGGAGAACACCTGCGGGTCGACCGCGCCCGCCCGGATCGAGGCGTCGACGAGCTGGTCGAGCAGCGAGGGGCCGACGCGGGTCAGCTCGTCGGGTGCGGCGAGCGCACGGGGGGTGGCGATGCGGCTGCCCGGGGCGAGCTCGTCGAGACGCCGCCACCCGGCGAGGGTCCGGAACGGGTGGTTCGCGGTCGCGGTGACCCGGCGGCCAGAGGCCATGACCAGCTCGAAGGCCTCTTTCGTGCCGCTCGGGAACGCGTGGGTCATGGTGGCCGGCACCAGGGACCAGTCGTCCGCGAGGGACCAGACCGGCACGTCGCGCTCGCCGGAGGCCATGAGCTCGCCGAGGGTGACCTCGACGTTGGTGTCGGCGCGCAGCACGCGGGTCTCCGCGGTCAGGCAGCCCGACTCACGCAGGTCGGCGAGCATCGGTCGCTTGTCGGCTCGCTGCTCGAGGCTTCGGGACAGCTGCGACAGGGCCATGACGGGGCACTGCAGCTCACGGGCGAGCACCTTGAGGCCTCGGGAGATCTCGGCGACCTCGACCTGACGGCTCTCGGCCGAACCACGCCCGGACATGAGCTGCAGGTAGTCGATGATGATCAGGCCGAGGGGCTGGTCGAGCCGGTCCTGGAGCCGGCGGGCCTTGGAGCGGATCTCGGTGACGGTCAGCGCCGGGTTGTCGTCGATCCAGAGCTGACCCTCGCCCAGGCGGCCCATCGCCTTGGTGATCTTGGTCCAGTCGGCGTCGGTCAGCCGACCGGTGCGGAGCTTGGTCGCCTCGATGCGCGCCTCGGCGGCGATGAGACGCTGGGTGAGCTCGAGGTGGCCCATCTCCAACGAGAAGAACAGCACCGGACGCTGCTCGCGCACCGCCGCGTGCGCCGCGATGCCCAACGAAAGAGCGGTTTTTCCCATGGCCGGTCTCGCACCGACGACGATCAACGCACCGGGCTGCAGGCCGGCGAGCTGGGTGTCGAGGTCGGTGTAGCCCGTCGGCGTGCCGGTGATGGCGTCGCCGCGCTCGTAGAGCGCCTCGAGCTGCTCGAGGCTGGCGTCGAGCAACGGGGCCAGCGCGGCCATCGAGTCGGTGTTGCGGCGCTGCGCGACGGCGAACATCATCGCCTCGGCGGAGTCGATCGTCTTCTCGATGTCGTCCAGCGGTGAGTAGCCCAGATCCGCGACGTCGTTCGCCGTCGTGATGAGCTTCCGCAGCAGCGCCTTCTCCTCGACGATCTTGGCGTAGTGCAGCGCGTTGGTGATCGCCGGGGTGCGAGCCTGCAGCGTGACGAGGCGGGCCGACCCGCCGATCGAGTCGAGCACCTCGGCACGGGCGAGCTCGTCGGCGACCGTCACCGGGTCGACGCCCTCACCCGCGGCGTACAGCGTCTGGATGGCGTCGAAGATGTGCCGGTGAGCCGGCTTGTAGAAGTCGTCGGCCGTCACGACGTTCGTGACCGCCGAGATGGCCTGCTCGCTCAGGAGCATCGCCCCCAGCAGGGACTCCTCTGCCTCGATGCTCTGCGGTGGGACTCTGAGTCGCGGCGAATCGCCGCCGGAAGGGGGTTCGGACATCGGTGACCATCCTCAGCGGGAACGCCTGTGCATCGATAGAGGAACAACGCTGTGAATTCTTCGGGGAACCCCTGTGGACAGACCGGGGATCGACTGCCCTCCACTGTGCACAACCGGTGTGACACCGGGGCTGGCCGCCCGGCGGACCGGCTGTGGAGAGCGGTGGAAAACGACCCGAGCGCTGCCGGCGGACCGACAGCGCTCGGGAACGAGGTTGCTCGTGGATCGGGCCGAACTACTCGGCGGCGACCACCTCGAGCGAGATGGGGAACTGCACATCGGCGTGCAGGTGCGCGGTGGCGGTGTGCTCACCGAGCTCCTTGATGTGCTCGTCGAGGTGCACGTCCTTGCGATCGAGCTCGATGCCGGTCTGCTCGAGCACGGCCGCCACGATCTCGGTGGTCGTGACCGAGCCGAAGAGACGGCCGTTGCCGCCGACCTTGGCCTGGATCTCGATCTTCTTGGGGACGAGCACGGTCGCGATCTGCGTCGCGGACTCACGGTCGCGGGCGTCCTTGATGTCACGCGAGCGACGCATGGCCTCGGCCTGCTGGAGCGCACCGTCGGTCGCCGCGATCGCCAGACCGCGGGGCTCGAGGAAGTTGCGCACGTAGCCCTTGGAGACCTCGACGAGGTCGCCGCGCTTGCCGAGCCCCGACACGTCGGAGCGGAGGATGACCTTCACTGCGCTCACTGCTCACCTCCGGTCTCGGTGCCCACTGCTGCGGTGTCGATCTCGGCGAACTCGGTGGTCGCCTCGGCCGGAGCCTCGGACGAGCCCTCGTTGCGGTCCGGACGCTCGCGGCGGCCACGGTCGTCGCCGTCGCGGTCGCCACGGCCACCACGACCGCCGCGCTGGGTGGTGACGCGGTTCGCGTAGGGGATCAGCGCCATCTCGCGGGCGTTCTTGATCGCCCGGGCGATCTCACGCTGCTGCTGCACGTCGTTGCCGGTCACCCGACGGGCGCGCACCTTGGCACGGTCGGACACGAACCTGCGCAGCAGGTTGACGTCCTTCCAATCCACGTACTCCACGTTCTCGGAGTTGAGGATCGAGATCTTCTTCTTGAACTTGCGACCAGCGTCCTTGCCCTTGCCCTTCGGGCCACGCTTCATCTGCGGCTTTGCCATCAGAACGGCTCCTCATCATCGTTGTACCCGCCGGCAGGGGGTTCCTGCGGGAGTGGGGCGGAGTCGAACCCGCCGCCTCCGCCGCCTTCGCGGCGCTCTGTCTTGGTGACCTGCGCGGTGGCCCAACGCAGGCTGGGGCCGATCTCGTCGGCGACGACCTCGACCTTCGAACGCTTCTCGCCCTCCTGGGTGTCCCAGGAGCGCTGGTCGAGACGGCCCGAGACCATCACGCGGGTGCCCTTGGTGAGGGACTCGGTGACGTTCTCGGCGAGCTCGCGCCAGCACACGACGTCGAAGAAGGACACGTCCTCTTCCCACTCGTTGGTCTTGCGGTTCATCCAGCGACGGTTCACCGCGAGGCCGAAGTTCGCCACTGCCGCACCACTGGGGGTGAAGCGCAGCTCGGGGTCACGTGTGACGTTCCCGATCAGTTCGACTGTGTTTCCGTTGGCCATTGGGTCCTCCTACGGGCGTCAGCCCGCCTCGCTGAGGAGGCCGCGGCGCGCAGCCTCGGCATCCGGCAGGCGGATCAGCTTGTGGCGGACGACCTCGTCCGCGAGTCGGAGGTACCGGTCGACCTCGTCGAGGTTCGGCGCATCGGTCACGATCTCGAGGACGGTGTAGACGCCCTCGTTCTTGTGGTTGATCGCATAGGCGAAGCGGCGACGACCCCAGTGGTCGACCGTCGGAACGGTGCCGCCGTCGGCCTCGATCATCTCCTTGGTGCGTGCGATGACGGCCTTGCCGGCTGCGTCGTCGACGTCCTGGTCGACGATGATCATCAACTCGTACACGCGAGTGGTCACGTGGAATACCTCCCTTTGGACCTCGGCCCTTCGGCCGTCAGGGTCCTGCGATCTGCAGGACAGGGTGTTGCTGTGGTCGCGCCCGGACCGATCGGATGATCGACCCCGGCAGCACGACCGCACGAGTGTAGTCGCAGCACCGGTGCCGGCCACCAGACGGGCCGGGCGCTCGAGGGGTCACCCGACACGGGGTCGAGCTGGTTCGAGGTCCGTCGACAGTCTGGCGACGGCCTGTGACAGTCAGGCGGGGGCGGACCCGTAGAGCGACAGCGCCTCGGCCTGGTCGGTGCTCAGGTGGTAGCTCTCGTCGGTGCCGGGGAAGGCGCCGGAGCGCACGTCGGCCGCGTAGTTCGACATCGCCGCCACGGCGTCGTCCTTGAGCGAGGCGTAGCGGCGCACGAACTTCGGGGCGACACGGTCCTCGATGCCGAGCACGTCGTGGAACACCAGGACCTGGCCGTCGCAGTGCACGCCGGCGCCGATGCCGATCGTGGGGACGTCGACCGCGTCGGTGACCATGCGGGCCACCTGGTCGGGCACGCCCTCGAGCACGATGGCGAAGCACCCGGCGTGCTGCAGCGCCTTGGCGTCGGCGACGAGCTGCAGCGCGGCCTGGGAGTCACGGCCCTGGACCTTGAACCCACCCATGGCGTGCACCGACTGCGGGGTCAGGCCGAGGTGGCCCATCACCGGGATCTCCGCGGCGACGAGGGCCTCGATCATCGGCACGCGACGTGCGCCGCCCTCGAGCTTCACCGACTGGGCGCCCGCTCGGATCAGCTGGGCTGCGTTGCGGACCGTGTCCTCGACCGAGACGTGGTAGCTCATCCACGGCAGGTCCCCGACGATCAACGCCGACGGCTTCGCCCTGGCGACCGCGGCGGTGTGGTGCGCGATGTCGTCGGTGGTCACCTGGAGGGTGTCGTCGTAGCCGAGCACGACCATCGCGACGGAGTCGCCGACGAGGATCAGGTCGACGCCCGCCTCGTCCGCGATGCGCGCGCCGGGAGCGTCGTACGCGGTCACCATGACCAGTGGATCCGCACCCGAGCGGACCTTGCGGTGGCTCACCATGGGAACGGTGGTGCGAGTCGCTGCAGCCATCTCTGGCCTCCTTGTCAGGTCCAGCGCCCTGTAGCTGCCGGCCGTCGACACCGACACTACGGCAGCGTCGGGGCGCTGCCAAGAGGGTGGATCACCCGCCCGGGACGTGCCCGGGAGGGGGCTCAGCGTCCCCGTCGCCGGACTGCTGACCGCTACCCCTGACCGCTCGCCTGGCCCCCGACCGCCGGCGCCGTGGTGGGCGGCGCGGCCGTGGTCGTCGTGGTCGGCGCCGGAGCGGTCGTCGTCGAGCGCGGCGGCGCAGTGGTCGACGTCGACGAACGCGGCACCGTCGAGGAGGTGTCGGCGTCGGGCGACGAGGTGGTCGTCGTGGAGCGCTTCGACGGCACGGTCGTCGTCGTGCGCGCCCACTCGAGGTTCTGGTTCACCAGACGTTCCCCGGCGTCGGTGGTGGGGAACTCGCACTCCGTCTCGTCGTCCTCGGTGGCCTCGGACATGAAGTCGTGCCAGATCCTCGCCGGCCAGGTGCCGCCGGAGACCTCTTCGCCCTTGAACTCCTCCATCGCCTGTGGCTGCTCGTGGCCCATCCAGACCGCGGCGGTCAGCGTGCACGTGTACCCGACGAACCAGGCGTCCTTGGAGTCGGTCGTCGTCCCGGTCTTGCCCGCCGCGACCCGCCCGATGTTGGCGCTCGCGCCGGTGCCCTTGATGAGCACGCCGCTGAGCACCGAGTTCACCGTGTCGGCGACCGGCTCGGCGATCACCTGCTCGGGACGCACCTCTGTCGCGGCGTCGAAGAGCACCTCGCCGTCCGCGTTCTCGACGCGTCGGATGAAGTAGGGGTCGATGTGCTGCCCGCGATCGGCGAAGGTCGAGTAGGCCGATGCCATGTCGAGCACCGAGACCTCGTTGGTGCCGAGCACCAGCGCGTAGTCGGGTCGCAGCTCGGCCTCGACACCGAGTCGGCTCGCCATCTCGGCCAGGCGCTGCGGCGTGATCAGGTTGACGATGCCGGCGTAGACCGTGTTCGACGACTTCCAGGTCGCCTCCTCGACGGTCAGCACGCCCTGGTCGGCCTTCTTGAAGTTGCGCGGCGACCAGAGCTTGCCCGGCTCGGTGTAGACGCCCGGGAACTGCGTCGTCGGCGGCGACTTGTAGAGCGAGTCCGTCGAGTAGCCGTCCTCGATGAACGCGGCGAGCGCGAACGGCTTGAAGGTCGAACCGGGCTGACGACCCGAGCCACCGCCCTGCTTGCCGAGCGCCAGGTTCACCTTGTTGTTCGCGAAGTCAGTGCCGCCGACCATGGCGCGCACCCGGCCCGCGTCGTCGACCGCGACGAGCGCGCCCGAGGGGCCGTCGCCCCGGTCGAGGTTGTCGGTGACCGCCTCGTAGGCCTGGGCCTGCATCTCGGGGTCGTACGTCGTGTACACCCGCAGGCCCTGGGTCTCGGCACCCGCGCCGAAGCGCTCGCGGAGCTGACGTCGGACCAGGTCGACCCAGTACTCCGAGCCGTGCTCGGCATCGTCGACGACGCCGAGGTCGGTCTTCTCGGCGGCCTTCGGCAGCACGGTCATCGTCTGCGGGGTGCCGTCGGGTGCCGTCGGCTCCCAGACCCACGGCACCGCCTCCGCGGCGTCGGCCTGCTCCTGGGTGATGTACTCCTCGGCGACCATGCCGGCGAGGACCGTGCGACGTCGACGTGACGCCTCGTCGGGATCCTGGGTCGGGTCCGCGCGGTTCGGCGAACGGATCAGACCGGCGAGGTAGGCGGCCTGGTGGAGCTGGAGGTTCTCGACGCCGATGCCGAAGTAGGTGCGGCTCGCCGCCTCGACGCCGTAGGCGCCACGGCCGAAGTAGATCTCGTTCAGGTACCGCGTGAGGATGTCGCGCTTGTCGAGCTCGCCCTCGAGCTTCACCGCCAGGACGGCCTCACGCAGCTTGCGCTCCATCGAGCGCTCCGAGGTGAGGTACGTGAGCTTCACGTACTGCTGGGTGATGGTCGAGCCGCCCTGCTGGGACGCGCTGTCGCCCAGCACCGACTGGTAGAAGGCACGGCCGATGCCGACGGGGTCGATGCCGCTGTGGTCGAAGAACTTGCGGTCCTCGCCGGCGAGCACCGCCTGCACCAGCACCGGTGGCAGGTCGTCGTACTCGACGTTCACCCGGTCCTCTGCCGCGGACAGGTGTGCCATCGAGTTCTGGAAGTCGCACTGGCCGTCGGCCACCGCGATGTCGCACACGAACGTCGTCTCGGCCGACCGCTTGGCGGGCGGCAGGTCGATCGTGTTGAGCGCCATCCACAGGCCACCGACGGCGACGACGGCGAGCACCAGCACCACGTAGCCCAGGCGACGCAGACGCCAGAAGATGCTGCGACGTCGTTCGGCCATCGAAACATTCTGCTCCGTCGGCGGCGTCGCGTCCCAGCGCCGCTGAGCGAGCGGTCAGCCGCTGGCCTGTCCGTCGGTCCCGCCACCCGCCTCACCGCTCGACAGCGGCGCGACCTGCAGCAGGTGGTTCCAGCGGCACGAGGTGCACACCTCGACGGTGTAGCAACGCCGCCCCGCGACGCCGGTGGCGAGCTTTCGCAGCTCGGCGCGGGTGGCGACGGGCCGGCCCCCGGGCGGGAGCTTCGGACCGAAGACGAAGCGCACGACGCGCAGCGTTCGCTCTCCGCAGACCGGGCACGCAGCGGTCGATCCCTGCGAGCAGTTCAGCGCGATCCGCATGAGCTCGATCTGCGCGTCGCAGACGTCGCCGCGGGTCAGCTCGCCCGACCGGTACCGGTGCAGGAGCCGGCGCCGGGCGAAGCGGTAGTCGACGCTGCCCGGTGATCGACCGGGGCGGCCCGGGGACTCCGGCTGCAGGAACGGCACGGAGGACGAGGCTACCGCCGGGCACACGACGGCGGACCGCGAGCGTGACCTGCGACTCCGCTGGGATCCACGCTCAGCGGCGCCGCTTGAATCAGACTTCGCAGCGATGTCCGACTCGATCCCGCACTTCCAGGCTCCCCGCCGCCACCCCTCGGCCGGCAACCTCGACGCACGGCCGACACTCGTCCGCGCAGGTGCCGCCGCTCCGCAACTCCCCGCCGCCAGCTACCCCCACGGCGCGGACCTGCCGACCGACGTGGTGCAGTTCGGACCGGACCTCGACGATGCGGCGATCGCCAAGCTCATGGCCTCCGCGGGTGCGATCGAGGGTCGTCGCGTGCTCGACCTCGGGTGCGGTGCCGGATCCGGCTCCGTCGCGCTGGCT
This sequence comes from Actinomycetes bacterium, assembly GCA_023389745.1. Taxonomy (GTDB): domain Bacteria; phylum Actinomycetota; class Acidimicrobiia; order Acidimicrobiales; family Microtrichaceae; genus JAFAFN01. Next base: position 1,610 of record JAEWED010000084.1, on the reverse strand, counting down.
CGTCGCGGCGCTCGCGTGATCGCGGTGGAGTCGTCGACCGCTCGCCTCGCCCAGGCCCGTCACAGCGCCGACATCGCGGGTGTCAAGGTCGAGTTCCACCACAGCGACCTGGCCGACCTGGCCTTCATCCGCGCCGACAGCATCGAGCTGGTGGTCGCGGTCTACTCCCTCGGCGGGGTGCAGGACCTGGGTCGGGTCTTCCGCCAGCTGCACCGGATCATGAAGCCCGACGCTGCGCTGGTCATGTCGCTGCCCCACCCGTTCTCGATGATGCTCGAGCTCGACAACGACGAGCAGCAGACGCCCTACCTGACCCGCACCGCTTGGAGCGAGCATCCCCACGCGTGGCGCGCCGGTGGTGACGAGGGCGTCACCCACGTGCACCAGATCGGTGACGTCTTCACCACGCTGATCCGGTCGAACTTCCGCGTCGATGCGGTCGTCGAGCCGGCACCCGAGGCCGACCGCCGCAGCATCCACTCGTCGCCGATCGCGGACTGGGTCCCGAGCACCGTCATCGTGCGGGCCCGCAAGGAAGGCACCTGACCCACACGCCGCGTGCATGCGGGACGGCCGACCCTCGCCGACGGCCCTACCGACGGACGACGACGACGGGGCAGAGCGCGTGGTTCACGACGTAGGTCGTGACCGAGCCCATCAGCAGACCCAGGAAGCCGCCGTGGCCCCGGGCGCCGACGACGAGCAGGTCCGCGTCCTCGGAGAGCTTGATGAGCTGCTCACCCGCATGCCCCTCGAGCGCCTCGGTCACGACGTCGACGCCGTCGAGCGCTCCCGAGTCGCGCACGGTGTCGAGCGCCGCGCCCAGCATCGTGTTCGACGCGGCGGCGAGATCCGAGGGGTCGGGGCTGGCGACCTCGTAGCCGGTGCTGATGATCGACGCCGAGAACGAGGCGACGACCCGGAGCGTCACACCCCGGAGCTTCGCCTCTTCCGCCGCCCACCGCAGCGCGTCGACCGAGTGCTCCGACCCGTCCACTCCGACGACGATTCCAGCCATGATCCGCTCCTCCCGGTCCCGTCGTCTCGACGGGTGTCTTCGATGCCTCCACGCTAGGGGACACCGGGACCGGATCGGTCCGCCCGCCCCGGACAACCCGCACGCCGGGCCCCGGCGTCAGGCCCTGGCGTCCGGCCACTTCGCGCCTCAGGCCCGTCGTGCCCACCAGCCGGACAGGTCGTCGAGCTCGTCGGCTGCGCTGCGTGGCCCGCACTCGATGCGACGCTCCGACAGGTAGCCGAGCGCGGCGCCCACGTCGGGGCCCGGCCCGATCCCCAACGCCGCCATCACCGCGGCGCCGTCGAGCTCCGGGGCGATCGCCAGCAGGTCCTCGTGCTCGGACAGCTCGGCGAGCCGCGCGACGACCTCGTCGAGACGTCGACCCAGCGTTCCCCCGTCGACCGAGGCCCGCGCGGCGGCCTCGGCGCGCGCCAGCTCGACCACCGCGGCTCGATCGTCGCGGGCGGCGACGGCGAGTCGCCGCAGCGAGGCGTCGGTGCGGTCACGGAGCGCCGCGTCGAGCGCCGGCTGGGCGCGCAGGACGGCCGCCGCCGCGGCCGATTCGTCGTTGCTGAACCGCAGCGAGCGGAGC
>JAEWED010000075.1 GCA_023389745.1 Actinomycetes bacterium | reverse complement strand
GACCAAGACCTGGCCGCGAGCCCCTCCCGCCCACTCGATGGCGGCGCGCCACAATCGCGCTCGGGGTTCCGCGTGGTCGTCGACCGTCATGGGCTCACGTCGTCGGCGAGTCGCTGCCAGACGCGCTGATGCGTCGTGATCGTCCACTGCTCGATCCGGGAGCGGTCCGGGCCAGGCCTGAACCGTTCGTCGTGTTCGAGGGCCTCGAGCTCGTGGTCGAGTCGTAGGACCGTGGTCCACCAGTCGTCGAAGCTGATCTCGCCTCGTCGCACGGCTCGTAGCCACTCCGCTGGCTCACCTTGGACTGGCAGCGCGAGCCCTCCGGTCGTGAGCAGTTCCTGGCACTGGAACCCGAGACGGGCGCAGTGCATCGCGTACTTGGTGTCGTAGCCGTGAGCGTCGATCAGCTCCTCGCGGCCACCGCCGCCCCGCCGCCCATGGCCACCACCCCGAGTGCCGAGCAGCCGTTGCGCCTGGGACTGCATGTAGCCCCGGTACCGAGGCACAACGTGACGGCCGACGAACGCCTCGCCGAGCGCCTGGAGCTCGGTGCCTTCGCTTGTCGCATGATCGATGGGCGCCCACAACGCCATGAGGATCGACGGGTTCCCGGATGCCGCGAGTCGAACGAACCGGCGCAGTGAATGCAGGGTGCGGTCGACGTCACCGGGGCCGGAGCGGACACCCTCAGGTTGGGTTCGCTGCATCACGGTCTTGAACCCGCGGTCGTCGAGACCGAGCACCTCGTCGGGCCGTTCGACGACCACACCGAGCTGGTCGTAGTCCTCCCCGCCGGGAATGCCGGTTCCGTGCGCGGTCGATCCCACCTCGACGAGGAGGATCGTCGTCTCAGGCAGCGGCGGTAGGACCATCGGATGATCCTGCCCCATCAGCGGCAGCTCCTCGACCGGAGTTCCGCAGGTATGCCATAGCGAGCAGTGATCGACGCGTCGCTCCGGTTCGGCGATTCCGATCCGCCTAGCGGCGCCCCCTCGCCCGCGCCTCGATCGCAGCGCGGATGCTGTCGTCGGGCCAAGCGTTGTTGATGGTCACGTTCCACAGGGCAGGGTCAGTTCTCAGAACCTCGTCGGCCATCTCGAGAGCGGCTGCCGTTGGATCCGCGGATGAGGGCCGAAGTGCAACCACGATCTGGCCCGTCGGCGCGATGAAGTCCACGTGGAACTCGCCATCGACCTCCCAGCTCGGTGCAACCCAACCTCGCCAGTATCCGCGATTGGCAAGCTCGTCGAAGTGCAGCTCCAGGTGCTCGCGAAGAAGCCGTGCCGTGAGTCGCGCATCTGACTCCCAGGAGCGATCGCCCATGGCTCGCTCCACCTCTCGCAGGTACTGCTCGGCGTCGAAGGTGATCGACCCGACGCCGAGGGCCGTTCCACCCCTCGGTACGTGGTCAACGAGCGGGCGAACGAATACGCCCGTGTAGTCACGAAAGTCGGACCACACCACACGGTTCTCGGACTGTTCGATGACGGGAGCGATACAAGCGCAGCCGGCCTCGCCGCAGCTACAGCGGTAGACGGCGACGCGTCGGGGAGGGTGACCGGGCATCAACGCACCTGTGTCGAGAAGCTCCTCGGGGTCGAAGCCGATGAACCCCCCGTCCAGCCGACCGAGGCGATCCTCACCGTCGACCAGAATGGTCACGATCGGGTAGTTCGGGCGTTCGTTCCCTTGATCGATTCGAAGCGTCAACGCCGAGACGTCCTCGTCCCTGGTTGGCTGGAAGTGGCTACCCATCACCTTGTCCCGTTTGAGCGAGCCGAGCCGGACGGACTCCAGTCTGGCAGCGGGCGACTCCGTGGACCGCGGTGACGTGGCAGTCGCTGGACGGTCCACGGACGCCGATCCCTCGGTCGTTGATGACAGGTGATGACAAGAGGCGAGGCCTGGCGAGGGGAGCAAGCGCCTCGCGGCCGATCGTGACGGGTGAAGGATCGAAACTCCGCAGTCCGACTTGTCATCACTTTGTCCGCGAACGCGATGAAACAGGGTGGTTCTGAGAGGTACGGGCAGGTACGACGCCTCGACGAAAACCGGCTCTGACCAGCACGGATGGAGACGCAACGATACGCACGGTCACCCGAGACTGCGGCGTTCAAGTCCCCCCTCCGACACGAGATGGCCAGGGCTCGCTCGCCCTGGCCGTTGCTGCTTTTGACGGGAGACCGAGAGCAGCGGTCGTGCCCGAGGCGGAGCTCCGCATCGGGCGTTGTTCACGGGGGAGGGGACGACATGCGGACGACGCCGCATCCGGTACGAGTCGTGTGGAAACTCGCGCAGATCGTTCTGGTCCTTGCGCTGATGGCCTTGGGGCTCCTTGCGTTGTCGAGTGGGGCTCGGGACGACAACGGCGCACAGGTGCTCGTGCCGGTGGCGGCGACCGCGCTCATCGCCTGGCTGGTGCTGGCGCTCACTCAGAAGTCCGCTGAGGGCATCTCACCGGCGCTTCGAGTGTGGTCGGGCACGGCGACGGAGCTCATCGCTCGGCCACCCGGCCAGGTCTGGGCCTTCGTCCGGCCTGCCGAGAACGCTCCCGCTGTCCAGCCGACCGTTCGTCGGGCATTCCGGGTGCCCGGCACGCCGGATGGGCCAGGGGAGCAGCAGTGCTTCATCAGCGAGGGCCCTCTCGGGATGCTGGTCGCCAGCGTCGTCGAGGTCGTCGAGGAGTCCCCCGGGTACTTCGCGAGCGTGCGAAGCGTGACGGGTCCACCGCAGCGGCAGCACTACGAGGTCAGGGCGACGGGCGGTGGGTCGACGCTCACCATGACGGTCGAGCTGTCGGCGATGCGGTGGGCCACCTATTCGGTGCACCCGAAGAAGCAAGCGGCTGCGGCAGCGGCAACGTACGTCAGTGCCGTGAAGCGGCTCGTCGAGTGCCAAGCCGTGGGATGAATCCCTCGGTGCGCCACAGTCCAGGTCCTTCAGTGGCCTGCACGGTTTCGTGATCGGTGGTGCAGATCCCGGTCGCCCGGCAGCCGGGGCCGCGGCCCTAGGGTCGGAGTGATGCCGAGTCCCCCTGGCCAACCGGTGATCGACTGCACGATCGAGCTGCGCGAGGTCGAACCGCGTGTGTGGCGCCGGCTTCTCGTTCCAGGGAGTGTTCGGCTCGACAAGCTGCACCGCATGTTCCGGGCAGCGATGGGTTGGGAGGACTCCCATCTGCACGCCTTCGAGATCGGTGGCGAGCGGTACGGGATGCACTTCGACGACTACCCCGACGGCGAGCTTCACGAGAAGGACTTCACCGTGGTCACCGCGGTCGGGACGAACGATCGCTTCACCTACGAGTACGACTTCGGCGACTCCTGGGAGCACGAGGTCACCGTCCGCGGCATGTGGAGGATGCCGAGAGGCCTGAAGTTCGCGGTGTGTCTCGACGGCGCCAACGCGTGCCCGCCTGAGGATGTCGGTGGCTCATGGGGCTACGAGCATCTTCTCGAGGTGCTCGCCGACCCGTCGCACGAGGAGCACGAGCTCCTCAGTAGGTGGGTCGGACGTACGGTCGACAGGTACGAGTTCGACATCGGGCTCGTGAACGCCCGTCTACAGGCCGTTCGCTGATGTCGACAGCGTCGGGAATCGGCGAGCGGACGTGCTCGTGTGCCGCTCGCTCTCCTGAGCGGCTCAGGCGAGCGCGCTGGCGTGTGCTGCGATCACCTGCCAGCTGTCGGGACCGGGGACCCAGGTGCGGGTGTAGCGCATCCGGGCAGCGAACGGTTGGCCTCCCGTGCTGTCGCGTCGGCGGCCGGGGTCGGTGGCACGAAGTGGCCGACCGTCGTGGATGCCCCGCCCGGCCTACCAGGTGACGGTGAAGTGGAACGACGGTCCGGGGGCGAGCATGTTGTACGTGCTCAACAGGATCACTTCGGCGCACTCGCCGGGTCGCAGGTCACGGGTCGACTCGAAGTAGGTGTCGACCCCGACGGTCGGGCTCGGGTGGCCGACGTCGATGAGCGTCGTGTCGGCCTCGTCGCCGGTCGTGTCCGTCGAGGTGGCCCGCACCGTCAACGAGGTGCCCTCGCTGGCGTTGGGGTGGTGGACGTGCACCTCGAGCGGCCCGCCGCCGATCGAGCAGACGACGATCCTCGCCTGCTGCTTTCCGATCCCTGAGATCCCATCGACGAAGGGAGTCGACGCGCTCATGTACGGCGAGGTCAGCGTCACCGCCGGCGGCAGGTACGGGCTGGCCCCGCACGCCGACAGCACCAACGCCGCGATCGCAACGCAGACCCCGGACAGGCCGAGTCGTCGAGTCTTCATGATGGTTCCCCCACTGTTTGCCCGATCTGGGCGTGCGAGTGCTCGACGACGGCCCGACACATTCCCCCGGGTCAAGGCCGTGGTGACACCAACGCGACGCCGTGCAAGAGAGTACGCACTATCTGGCCGGCGTGTCGGGGATCTTGACGCCAACGAGATGCCCGGAGAACGTGTCGGGATGCGATCACGGCCCCCTGCAGCTCGTACGACCCGCCACGGCAGCGTGCAGTCGTCACCTCTCGTCTCCTCGTCATGAGCAGGTCCGTGGCGACCGCTCGACGCGAGCACGACGTCTCGACGACACGCACCGCAGCCGTGGTCGCCAGCGGCCTGCTCGGTGTCGCAGCCGTCCATCAGGTGGCGCTCGCGTCGGGCGCCCCATGGGGCGATGCGGCGTACGGCGGCCGGGCACCGACGACCGCCGGCGTGCTCGAGCCGCCCTATCGCTGGGTCAGCGCTGTCGGTGCGGTCAACCTCTCGGCGAGCGCGTGGGTCGTGGCGATGCGCGGCGGCGTCGTGCGTCGGCGTCTCCTCGGGGCGCGAGCCGTGCGCACGTGGACGTGGGTCATCACGGCCGCGCTGGCCGGGAACACGGTCGCGAACCTGGCCGCTCGCCACCCGGCGGAGCGATGGGGTCTCGGCACGCTGACGGCGACGGCCAGCGTGTTGTGCTCGGTGGTCGCCACGTCGCCGTCGGCCGTGCAACCCGACGGAGCAGGGCCGCAGCAGAACTGATCGGTTCCGGCGTCGGTCGGCTCACTCGGGCCGGTCACTCCGGAACGCTTCGTTGGCGATCAGCGACCAGCGTCATCGCGCCGTGATCGGCTGCAGGTCGGTGAGTCGGTACCGGAAGAACTCTCCCTCGGGCCAGCGGTCGGTCCCGGGGAACCAGCCGACGGACCCTTCGCTCGGGACCGTCAACCCCGACCAGGTGCGCGGCGCTCGCACCGATCCACCGAAGGGGTGCCAGTCGAAGTCCTGACCGCCGTTGGGGTCACCCCACCTGCTCACCGACGTCGCGATGAGCTCACCGCCGTCGGTGATCCGGTGGCACAGCTCGACGGGCACTCCGTCGATGTCGAACCGTCCGACGATCTCGTTCGCAGTGCTCGCCTGCCACTCGACCCCGAAGCGGGGCAACAGCGCCGTGGGGACCCACAGCCCTTCCGCGCCGACCCGCCCGACCGCACTGCGCGCCACATCGGGGCCACCGGCTCTCAACAGCGGGAACCCGGCGAGGCGCCAGCGCATCTCGCCCTGTCGGTCCAGGTAGCGGTCGGATCCGGTGATGATGCCCGCGGCGGTCGCCCGCCACAGGAACCCGGAGCGTGGGGCCAGCAACTCGGTGGCGCGGAACGGGATCCAGCGGCCGACTTTGATCCGTCCCCGCATCTCGAGTCGCACCGCGGTGAACAGCGGCGTGCCAGGGGCGATCGCGGCCAGGAAGTAGCGGCGCACCGGTTCGTCGAGGCCTCGGAGCTTGGCCGCTGTGAACACGGCCGGCACTGACGTTGCTGGTGGAATCGGTGCTTCGGACGTCACGATGGCGACCCTCCGTGCAGTTGCCTCGATCGAGCGATGAGCCGCAGACCTGGTTCCGAACCTTCGTCGTGACGTCGCTGGATGAACTCTGCGGCGATCGGTCCCAGGTTGGTAGGGCCCAAGGTCATCGCCAGTGCTTCCAGGTGATGACGGCAGCTTCCAGGTGACGAACGACACCCCCGGACCTGAGGGTCTTGTCGGGTCGGAATTCCCTCCGATCGAGGGACCGGCCATTCTCACGCCCGATGACGATCGACTCCCATCATGACACCCCCGCCGATGTCACCGGTTCCATCGCAGACATGGCGCACCCAGGGCGCCTGCCGACCCGGGCCGAGGTCCGGGCGATCATCCCCGACGACTGCTTCGAGCGCAGCACCGCACGCTCGCTGCTCTACCTCGGCGGCTCGCTCGCACTGGTCACCGCGCTCGTGGTGGGCGCTGCGCTCTGGCTCCCGATGACGTGGGCGTGGCTCCCGGCGTGGATGCTCTACGCGGTGCTCACCGGCACCGCCGCGGTCGGGCTGTGGGTGATCGCCCACGAATGTGGTCACGGTGCCTTCTCCCCGCATTCCCGGCTGCAGGACGCCATCGGGTTCGTGCTGCACACGGCACTCCTCGTGCCGTACTTCTCGTGGCAGCGCAGCCACTCGGTGCACCACGCCAAGACCAACCACCTCGACGAGGGCGAGACCCACGTGCCCGTTCGGGCCTGCAGCGCCGATGGTTCGGCACGTCGGGCGGAACGCCGGCTGCTCGGCCGCAACGTCGCCACCGTGGTGGTCATCGCCCGTGCCCTGTTGTTCGGCTGGCCCGCCTACCTGCTCGCCGGCACGACGGGTGGGCCGGCCCGCGGGCGGTCCAATCACTTCTGGCCCGCCCGACCGTTCACGACCGAGCTCTTCCCGGCTCGGTGGCATGCACGGGTGTGGGCGTCCTCCGCCGCCGTGCTCGCCGTGATCGCTGCGCTGGTGGCGTGGTCGATCGCTGCCGGCTCGGTCGTGCCGGTCCTGCTGCTCTACGTCGGTCCGTACCTGGTCGTCAACGCGTGGTTGGTCACCTACACGTGGCTCCAGCACACCGATGTCGACATCGCACACTTCGCGGATCCCGACTGGTCGTGGCTGCGCGGCGCGTTCCAGACCGTCGACCGTCCGTACGGACGTGTCGTCGACCTGCTGCACCACCGGATCGGCAGCACACACGTGGCGCACCACATCGACCACCGCATCCCGCACTACCACGCAGCCCGGGCGACCACGGCCATCAGCGCCTCGTTCCCGCAGTGGTACCGCTACGACCCGACACCGGTGCCGCTCGCCCTGTGGAGGGTCGGTCGCGACTGCGTCGCTGTCGAGGACCACGACATCGGCTGGTACTTCCTCGAACCGGCGAGTCGGGTCACGCTCCCTTCCGACTCCTCGCACGAGCGAGGACGGCTCGACGGTCGTGCCGACCGCGGACCCTTCACGCGCCGGTCCACCGGTCGGTAGGGCTTCGCTCCTAGCTTCTCCCGGGTGCAGGACAGCAACCCCGAGCCTTTGCCCACCATCGAGCAGGAACAGGAGCCGTCGACGCCGCCCGGCCTCGACACGGATCTCGGCGCCGACACCGAGGACGTCACCGCCGCCGACACCGGCACCGACGCTCCCCCGAAGGTGTTCAGCCGGCGGTTCTCGGGCCCGGGTCTCGTGGTCGCACTGCTGTTCTTCGCCCTGTCGCTCTCGCCGTCGCTGCTGCCCCGAACCGGTCTGTTCCAGGGAATCGTGTCCGGCATCACCACGGTCATCGGCTACGCGTTCGGCGTCCTCGGCGCCTGGCTGTGGCGCTACCTCGAGATCCCTCGGGCGACGTGGGCGACCACCGTCGGCCGGGTGGTGCTCGGCGTTCCGGTCGCGCTGGTCGGTCTGACCGCGGCGCTGTCGATCTGGCGGCAGGTCGGCTGGCAGAACGACGTGCGCGAGCTGTTCGACATGGCGCCCACCTCACCCACGGTCTGGCTCACGATCATCGTCGTGACGGTGCTCGTCGGCGCGCTGCTGTTGATCATCGCTCGCTCGATCCGTCGTCTGTTCCGGTTCGTCGCCGGGTGGGCGGAGCGGGTGATGCCTCGCAGGGTCGCCCGTGTCGTCGGCATGGCGATCGTGACCGTCGTCGTGTGGACGGTCGTCTCGGGTGTGCTCGTCGACGGGTTCTTCTCGCTCGCCAACAGCTCGTTCTCGGTGAGCGACGCGGTGACACCGGAAGGACGCACCCAGCCGACCTCGGAGCTGCGCTCCGGCAGTCCCGACTCCCTCGTCGACTGGGACACGCTCGGACGCCAGGGCAAGCGGTTCGTCTCGACGGGCGCGACCGTCGAGGAGCTCGACGAGGCCAACGGCGGTGGCGCGCAGGAGCCGATCCGCGTCTACGCCAGCATCAACTCCGCCGAGGACCTCGAAGCCCGCGCGCAGCTGGTGCTCGACGAGCTGGTGCGCACCGACGCCTTCGATCGCTCGGTCCTGGTCGTCGCCACCACGACCGGCACCGGCTTCCTCGAACCGAACGCCCTGAACTCGCTCGAGTACCTGCACAACGGCGACACCGCGGTGGTCGGGGTCCAGTACTCGTACCTGCCGAGCTGGATCTCGCTGCTGGCCGACCAGGAAGTCACCCGCGAGACGTCCCGGGTCGTGTTCGACACCATCCACGCCCACTGGTCGACCCTGCCCGAGGACTCCCGGCCCGACCTGTACCTGTTCGGGCTGTCGCTCGGGTCCTTCGGCGTCGAGTCGATCCTGACGTCGATCAACGTGCTCAACGAGCCGATCGACGGCGCGCTGATGGTCGGTCCGCCGTTCGTGAACCCGCTGTGGAACCAGCTGATGGCCGACCGTGACGCCGGCAGCCCCGCGTGGCTGCCGGTCTACGAGGACGGCCGGACCGTGCGGTTCACCTCGCTCGAGGACGTGCTCGACGAACCGACCGCCCAGTGGGGCGAGACCAAGTTGGTGTACCTCCAGCACAACTCGGACCCGGTCTCGTTCTTCTCGGGCCACCTGGCGCTGACGCCGCCCGAGTGGCTGGACGACGGCCAGCGCGGGCCCGACGTCTCCGAGGAGATGGGCTGGTTCCCGCTCGTCACGATGTGGCAGGTCGCGCTCGACTTGCCCGTAGCCGGCAACGTGCCCGCGGGGCACGGCCACCTCTACACCAGCGGCGAGTACCTGTCGGCCTGGGTCGGCATCACCGAACCGGAGGGTTGGTCCGACGCGGACTTCGACCGGCTCGAGCCGATCCTGGCCGAGCGGGAGCGGACCCTCGACGAGTAGCGGGCGAACTCGGGCGCCGAAGAGTGGACGCCTGGGCGTGTCAGGTCGTGTCAGCAGTGCGGTCGAGCGACTGCGATCCTCGGAGCACCGTCTCGACGTAGCGCTGGACGAGTTGATCTCGCCCAGCGTTCGCACCGCGGCTGGCAGCGAGCAGTCCGAAGAGGCCGATGAGCGCGATCGCGGCGAACTCGACGGGGTCCACGTCGGGCCGGAGCGAGCCGTCGTGTCGAGCGGCGGTTGCGGCGCGGGCGACGTGATCGACGAGACGGTTGGTCTCGACCTGCTCGGCGGTGCTGGTCGCGCGCCCGAAGTTGACCGACACCATGTCGCGGAACAGGGCCGCGCCCAGGCGATGTTCGCTGGCGAGCACCTCCGTGACGACGCGGTCGAGGACATCGGCGAGTCCCGCATCCGGTGCAGCTTCGAGTTGGTCGACGATGCGGTCGATCTCGCGGCGTTGTAGTTCGAGGAGCACGTCGGCCTTGGTCGCGAAGTGGAAGTAGAAGGTGCCGCGTGCGACAGCGGCGGCCTTGGCGATCGCTCCCACGTCCGCTCGGTCGATGCCGGAGGTGGCGATCTCGTCGACCGCGAGGGCGAACAGCTTCTCTCTGGTCTCGAGGCGCTGACGGTCACGGTGTGACAGGTGCGCGTCGCTCTGGCTCATGGGTTGCACCGTCGCAGCGTGGGCGGAGTCAGTCAACACGATGCGGACATGTGCCCTGGCTAGATGTCCGCCCCGGGGACGACGACACCCAGGCCCTCGAGCGCGGGGACCTCGGTGACACCATCGGCGGGGCAACTGAAGCCGTCCTCGCCCGCGTCGATTTCCGGTTGGAGTCGTTCGAACTTCCCGTCCTTCGCAATCATGAGCATGTCGCAGGGACCGGTGCTGGCTTGGGTGAACGGCGCAGGGTCCTGACGTGCGTGCAGACCACCACCGGTCCAGTCGCTCTGCGCGGCGGCCTGCTCGAGGATGCACTTCCGGGTGAGGGTCCCGTCGTTCGCCTCGATGCAGTCGTTGGCAGCGACGGCGAAGAGCAGCCATGCGCTCGTCGACTGGACGCCGAGTGGTGCCACCTTGGCGTCCGGCACGTGCTGCTCGAGGTTGTCGAGGTACTGGCGGACGGCAGGCCACTCATCGGCTTCTTCGACCGGATGCACGACCTGGCGGACGACGGTGCCATCTGCCGCTTCGTTCCCCTGGCCGAACAGCAGCGGGTCGTACATGTTGGTCTCGAGCAGTGCGTGCCCATCCCAGCCCTGCTCGTGCAGCTTGCCGAGGGCACTGGCGACGTTGCCCGCCTCACCGACCCACAAGAGGGTGCCCGCACCGGACTGGATGACCTGCTGGGCGAGTGGGGTCCAGTCGGTCATCCCGATCGGCGGGTAGGCGATCTCGGCGACCATCTCCAGGCCGACGTCGTCGACTGCGGCGACGTACTTCTGTCGGATCTGGTCGAGCGACGGCAGGTCTGCGTACGCGATGGCCACCTTCCGGGACGCGTCCGTGTACAGGTCTGCGTAGCTGCGGATCCACGTGTTCGACACGGTGCTCGCACCGTTCGGAACGGGCTGGACCTGGCCGCTGGATCCGGACTTCTCCGGTGACACCGCGTAGCCGGGGATGTCGACGAGGCCGCACTGGTGGAAGTCGGACCCTTCTCGACCGGTGAACTGCAGGTTGTCCTGGGCCCAGCCGCCGCCGACGAGCGCGAAGGCGGAGTGGCACGCCGCGGTCATGGCTGCGGGGACGTCGAACAGGGCGGCGTCGAGCTCGACCGGTTCGATCTGCAGGCCGCCGATCCCACCCGCGGCGTTGCACCACTCGACGAAGGCCACCGACGCGTCCCACATCTCCTTGTTCAGCCCGGGGCGAACACTGGAGCTGCGGTCGGTCGCCACTCCGATGTACAGCTTGTCGGTCCCGGTGCCCGCCTCATCTGGATCCACCTTGGCGTCGCCGTCGCCGCACACGCCGCGTAGATCGCCGAAATCGCCCGCATTCGACTGCTCGGCAGGAGGAGGCGAGGTGGCTCCGTCATCCTCAGTGGCCTCGCCCGGTGAGTCCCCGGAAGCGCCGCACGCGACGACCGCACCGGTCATCGCCACGGCCAGCGCACACGACACGGCACGGCGCGCCGCTCTGCTGCCGAACAGTCCGACCATCGGTCCCCCCGAAGTGGCTTGTGTGTTCGCCGCAGGGACCGTCAGGGCATCTGCGGAGGCCGGCACTCGCTGGCCACACGCCACGCTCGCGCGTACGCTGACACCCGTCAATGACATATGTCAATGGCGTGTCCGCGTCGGCTCCGCAGCGGGCCGAGCTGGAGGAGGTGCGCATGAGGGCCCCGGAAGAGCTGACTGCACAGCGTCTGCTGGATCCGCAGATTTGGAACGAACCGGGCGACTTCTACCGGCAGCTCCTCGACGAGGCGCCGGTGTGGCGCGTGCCCGGCGTCGACCTCGTCGTGGTCAGCTCCTTCGACGCGGTCACCGAGGCCGTGAGGCGGCCGCAGGACTTCTCGTCGAACCTGCGCTCGGTGATCTACCGCGATGACGATGGCGCACCGGCGTTGACCGACATCGGCATCGGAGACGGCACCGACGTGCTCGCGACGGCAGACCCGCCCGCCCACGCCGAGCACCGTGCGATGGTGTTCCCGAACCTCGTGGCCCGGCGCATGAAGGAACTGCGACCCAGCGTGGACCGGATGGCCGCCGAGTTCATGGACCCGCCCGTCGCCGCAGGATCCTTCGAGTTCATGTCAGCGGTCGCCAACGCGATTCCGATCCGTGTCGTCGCGCGCCTCATCGGCTTCGTCGACGACGATCCCGACGATCTTCTCGCTGCCGCATTCGACTCCACCGGGATGCTCGCAGCCGGTTCGCTCGACGACACCCTCGCTGCGATGGCCAGAGCTGCAGAGATCCTCGACTGGATGAACGATCAGGTCACCGACGCCGTCGCGAACGGACGTGACGGCCTCCTCGGGCTCGCCGCCGACGCCGTCCGGTCCGGTGAGCTGGACGTGTCGCTCGCGCTCGTGATGATGCACACGCTCCTCAGCGCCGGGGGCGAATCGACGACGAGCCTGCTCGGCAACGCGGTCGAGATCCTTGCGACCCTCCCGGATGTGCAGGAAGCAGTGCGCGCCGAGCCAGAGCTGCTGACACCGTTCATCGAGGAGGTCCTGCGTCTGGAGTCCCCGTTCCGGTACCACCTCCGACTTGCCCGCAACGAGACCGAGCTCGATGGCATCCCGGTGCCGGCAGGCTCCAGCGTCATGCTGCTGTGGGCCGCGGCCAACCGGGACCCCAGCCGTTTCGAGACTCCCGATGAGCTCCGCCTGGACCGAGAGTTCCCGCGGGACCACGTCGGCTTCGGACGCGGCATCCACCTCTGTGTCGGCGCCCCGCTCGCACGCATCGAAGCCGACGCAGTGCTGGGTCGACTCCTGACGACCACGTCCTGGGTCACGCTCGGTGACCGGCAACCCCTGCGGGAGGAGAGCCTCATGGTGCGTCGCCTCGAGCAACTCGACATCTCCGTCCAACCGGCATGACCGTGAGGCCGAAGTGACCACGGACCGCAACCGGCGCGTCGAACCACACGGCGCCCGATGGCCCGCACGACTCGTGGTCGTCGCAGCGATCGGAACCATCGGCGGCCTCGCCGCCAGGATCATGGGGCGACGACTGCAGGCGCTGTCATCGGTCGCAACAGACCTGCGAACGCCGCTGCTCATCCTCCCGATCGCCCCGGCATCCATCGGACACGCGCGGCTCATTCGGCGCATGCTCACCCGCACGCCAGTGGCCAACCGGCCAGGAATCGAGATCGGGTCGAGACGAGCGTCGAGCGGCGAGCGCACGTCGATCAGGGTGCTGACCGTCGAGCACTCCGACCGGAGCCGCGCGTCGGCCGGCCTCATCTGGATCCACGGCGGCGGCACCGTGATCGGTACCCCGGAACAGGCATCGAAGCTGTGCGCCCGGTTCGCCGAGGACATCGACGTCCTCGTTGCCTGCCCCGAGTATCGGCTTGCTCCGGAACACCCCTATCCCACCCCTGTCGAGGACTGCTACACGGCACTGTGCTGGATGCACGAGCACGCAGACGAGCTCGGAATCGATCCGAGCCGGATCGCTGTCGGTGGCGACAGCGCCGGCGGACTGCTCGCCGCAGCGATCACGCACCTCGCTCGGGATCGGGGCGGTCCCCCTGTCCGCTTCCAGCTCCTCGCGTACCCGATGCTCGACGACCGCACCGCGCTCCGCGACTTCGAACCGGCACGATCCCTCGTGTGGTCGCCGGCAGCCAACCGATTCGGATGGAGCTCCTACCTCGGACATCTGCCGAGCCGCCACGATCCCGCCAGGTATGCGGCGCCGGGGCGCTCGCAGAACCTCGCCCGGCTACCGCCCGCCTGGATCGGAGTCGGCACTCTCGACCTGCTGCACGACGAAGCGGTCGAGTACGCCATGCGGCTCGTCGACGCAGACGTCCACTGCGAGCTCCACGTCGTGTCCGGCATGTACCACGGTGCCGACAGCATCCGACCGAGCGCCTCGACGGCGCGCGCGTTCAGGGGTGAGATGGCCTCCGCATTGGCCCGACACCTTCAGGTGCGGGCGACCGACTGATCGTTCGTGGCTGTCGAGCTGTCCTGTCGATCCGACTGACTCCGGTGTCGCTCGGGTCTGCTGCGACGAAGAGGTGCACGCGCGCCGCAGCTGTCACCGTGCGCCGCAGCGGGGGTCACCGCGGCTGGTGACACCCGACGTCGGTGACGTGGATGACGGCTCGGCCGGTCTCGTCGCTGGCGGCCAGGTCGACGAGGGCGAGGATGCGCCAGTCGTGGTCGTCCGCGGGGTCGTGGAGGATCTGGCGGACCGCCCAGCAGCCGGGGTGGTCGACCGGGTGCTCGTCGACGAGGAGCAGCGCAGGATTGCGGGCGTCCGCACCGATGCCGACGGTGTCGTGCTCCTCGAAGTACGGCGCCATCGCGTCGAACCAGCGCTGCGCGTCCCACCCGTCGTCGCCGTCGAGCGCCTCGAGCTCCTGCCACTGCCGGGTGCCGATGAACTCGACGCGTTGGAAGAGGGCGTTGCGCACCAGGACCTTGAACGCCCGGCGGTTCGACGTGAGTGCCGGTGGAGCGTGGTCGATGGGCGGCGTCTCGACCGCTCGACCGGGCTCGGCACTCGGGTTGCGCAGCGCTTCCCACTCGTCGAGCAGGCTGGAGTCCACCTGGCGGACCAGCTCGCCCAGCCATTCGATGAGGTCGACGAGCTCGTCGGTCTTGGCGTCGTCGGGGATCGTCCGCATGAGGGTCTTGTAGGCGTCGGACAGGTAGCGCAGGACGGTGCCCTCGGAGCGGGCCAGGTTGTAGAAGCGGACGTAGTCGCCGAAGTCCATGGCGCGTTCCCACAGGTCCCGCACCACGGACTTGGGCGAGAGCGGGTGCTCGGCCACCCACGGGTGGCGCTCGCGGTAGACGTCGAACATCGGCTCGAGCAGCTCCGCGAGCGGCTGGGGCCACGTGATCTCGTCGAGCGCCGCCATGCGCTCGTCGTAGTCCATGCCCTCGGCCTTCATCGCTTCCACCGCTTCGCCCTTGGCCTTGAACCGCTGGGCGCTCAGGATCTGGCGGGGGTCATCCAGCACGGCTTCGATCACCGACACCATGTCGAGCACGTAGGTGTCGGACTCGGGGTCGAGCAGGTCCAGCGCGGCCAGGGCGAACGGGGCCAGCGGTTGGTCCAGGGCGAAGGTCTCCTGGAGGTCGATCGTGACCCTGACGGTGCGGCCGAAGTCGTCGGGCTCGTCGAGCTCCTCGACCACCTCGGCGTCGAGCAGCGCGGCGAGCAGCTCGTCGGCGCGGGCCACGTGGTCGGCCCGCTTGGTGTCGGTCTCGTAGTTCTGCGTGAGCAGCTCGTGCAGCGCTGCTCGTCCGTCACCGGGCCGGTCGAGCACGTTGAGCAGCATCGAGTGGCTCACCGCGAAGCTGGAGGTGAGGGGTTCGGGCGGTGCGGACACCAGGCGGTCGAAGGTGGGTTCACCCCAGGACACCTGTCCGGGCGGCGGCTTCTTCTTCTGGATCTTGCGGACCTTCTTGTCCTGTGCGGTCCGCTCGGCGGCCTTCGCCGCAGCCTTGTGGTTCTCGATCACATGGTCGGGTGCGAGGGCGATGACGGTGCCCATCGTGTCGAAGCCGGCCCGCCCGGCACGGCCGCCGATCTGGTGGAACTCCCGCGCGCTGAGCAGCCGGGTCCTGGTGCCGTCGTACTTGGCGAGCGCGGTGAAGACCACGGTGCGGATCGGCACGTTGATGCCGACGCCGAGGGTGTCGGTCCCGCAGATGACCTTGAGCAGCCCGGCCTGGGCGAGCCGCTCCACCAGGCGCCGGTACTTGGGCAGCATGCCCGCGTGGTGCACGCCGATGCCGTGGCGCACGAACTTGGCGAGCGTCGTGCCGAACCCGGCGGAGAAGCGGAACCCGCCGACGAGCTCGGCGATCTGGTCCTTCTCGTCCCGGGTGAGGAGCTTGACGCTCATCAGCGACTGCGCCCGCTCGACCGCGGAGGCCTGGGTGAAGTGCACGACGTAGACCGGCGCCTGGTTGGTGTCGACGAGCTCCTGG
>JAEWED010000056.1 GCA_023389745.1 Actinomycetes bacterium | reverse complement strand
CGACGAGACCGACGAGCTCGAACTGCTCGGCGCCGTCGGGACCGCCGACGGTGACCTCGTCGCCGACGACGTAACCGGCGTCTTCGGCGGTCTTGAAGTCGAGGGCGACCTCGTCGTCGGCCGTGGGGCCACGACCCTCGGTCAGCCGCCCCAACCGCAACGTCTCGTCCAGCAGCCAGTTGGAGACGAGCGTGGGCGGGCCGAAGTCGGAGCCCACCACTTCGCCATCGGCACCGACGAGCTGGGCGGTCGTGGTCTCGACGACGCCCTCGGCCACACGCACGCCGTCGACCGCCTCGGCCTGCGCGACGAGCGACGCCGGCAGCGGGCTGCGGATCGCCTGGCCGAAGCCGACCGAGTCGGCATCAGGGGAGCGGACGACCGCGTCGTAGCCCTCGTAGACGTCGTCGATCAGCGAGTCGATCGAGTCGTTCAGCACCGACGACAGCACCTGGGTGCCGCTCAGGAAGGCGATGCCCAGCATGACGGCGAGACCCGTCGTGAACAACCGGCGCTTGCGGGCGAGCAGGTCCTTCAGCGCGACCCGGAACACGAGGCGCTCAGTCCCCGAGCTGCTTCATGAGATCGAGCACCCGGGGAGCGGTGGGCTCGATCATCTCGTCGCGGATCTGGCCGTCCGCGAGGAACACGACACGATCGGCGTGCGCCGCGGCGGTGGGGTCGTGGGTCACCATCACGATGGTCTGCCCGAGGTCGCTCACCGCGTGGCGCATGAACTCGAGCAGGTCGGTGCCCGAACGCGAGTCGAGGTTGCCGGTGGGCTCGTCGGCGAAGACGATCTGGGGCTGGCTGGCCAGCGCTCGGGCCACGGCGACGCGCTGCTGCTGGCCACCGGAGAGCTCGCTGGGTCGGTGGCTCAGGCGGGGACGCAGACCGACGGTGTCGATCACCTGGTCCATCCAGTCGGCGTCGGGCTTCCGACCCGCGAGGTCCATCGGCAGGGTGATGTTCTCGAGCGCGGACAGCGTCGGGATCAGGTTGAACGCCTGGAAGATGAACCCGATGCGATCACGGCGCAGCTCGGTCAGCTGCGCGTCGTTGAGCTCGTCGAGGTAGGTGTCGCCGATGAAGGTGCGGCCCGAGCTGAGCCGGTCGAGACCCGCCAGGCAGTGCATCAGGGTCGACTTGCCCGAGCCGGAGGGACCCATGATCGCGGTGAAGCGGCTGCGCTCGAAGGTGACCGTGACGCCGTCGAGCGCCCGGATCTCGGTGTCACCCTCGCCGTAGAGCTTGACCGCCTCGAGCGCCCCTGCGGCGGCGGTCTGCGTGATCGACCCGGACCCTGTGCTCATCGTCCCCTCTCCTGGCGCACGACGTGCGCCGGCCGGGCAACGAGCCTACCCGTGCGCCCGCATGTCGTGGAGGGTCCCGTCGCCGTCGAGCGCCGCCCGATCGTCGACCGTTCCCTGTACGTCGTCGGCGTTCGTCGTGCCCTCGTCGCCGGGCTCCCAGACACGGTCCGCCACGACAGGGACGCACGCCACGATCCAGCGGGCCCAGTGCTTGGCGGTGGTCGGCTCGACGCGGCGGGCGAGGGTGAGCAGGCGTCGCGCCTCGCTGCGGTCGCGGAGCTTCGCTGCGGCGACGCCGCCGACCGTGGCGTAGCGGGCGAGCAGCGTGGCGTCGGGGATCGGGGTCCGCGCGAGGGCGTCGATCGCCTGCAGCATCGAGTGCAGCCGCAGCCGGTCGCCGCTGACCGCCTCGTCGGGGTCCGCGGACTCGGCCTGGGGCAACCGGGCGTTCCACTGCACGAGGTGCTCGGGGGTCGAGACGATCGGGGCGCCCTCGTCGCGCACGGCGTCGACGAGCAGCGCGCCGACCTGCGCCGGGGACCGTTCGTCGCCGGGGCCGCCGAAGCCGCCCAGCTCGACGAGCAACCGGCGGGGCGCGGCGAAGGCCCCGGAGCGGAAGCACAGCGCGGCGTCATCGCCCGGCACGGTGCAGGGCTGCGGCTCCACGGCGGTGAAGGAGCCGTCCAGGTGACGCTCCTGGCCGCCGCAGCTGACCAGGCCCGCGCCGGTGGCGTCGATCAGCCGCCCGAGCCGGGCCAGCCAGCCGGGCGACACCTCGTCGTCGGGGTCGAGCACCAGGCACCACTCGCCGGCGGCCCGGTCGATGCCCGAGGTGATCGCGGCGGCGGTGCCGGCGGCGTCCTGTCGCACGATGCGGACACGGCCGTCGGAGACCGAGCGGGCAGCGGCGACGCTGTCGTCGACCGATCCGTCGTCGACGACCACGACCTCGACGTCGCCGAAGGTCTGGGCGAGCACCCCCGCGGTCGCTCGGCCGATCACGTCGGCTCGGTCTCGCACCGGGATCACCACGCTGAACCTCGGGTTCACGCCCAACAGTGTCGAGCAACCGCACCGCCGGATCGCGGATGCCCGTTGGGTCACCCGTTCGAGGGCGACCCGTCCGGACGCCGGTCAGTCGTTGCGGGCCTCCATGCGGAACACCGCGACGTTGCCCTGCTCGTCGAGCAGCGTCAGGTCCAACCGGTCCTCGAGCTCTTCCAGGGGCCACAGGTGTCCGTAGAAGGGTGGCTCGTCGATCCACACGAGGCACGACGGCGTGTCGTCCAACGTCGCGGTGATCTCCTCGAGGTCGGGGATCTCGCGGCTCGACTCCAGCGCACGTCGCTGCGGGCTCCACAACGACTCGACGGCCGGGTACAGGCCGTTGGGCAGGTTCGAGTACACCCGGCAGTCGTCCGGCAGCGCCTCGAGCGCCACGTTCTCCCGGACCTCGTCGAAGGTGTCGGACTCGTAGTTGCCGGCGAAGTACGGGTGACCCGCGGCGAACGCGACCATCGCGACCATGCCGGCGGCCACGTTGGCGACGGCCCAGACGTGGGCGGCACCCCAACCGAGTCGCCACCATCGGGCGTCGTCGGTGCCCTCGAGACGTCGGGCCCGCTCCACGAGGGCGAGGCCGAGCACGAGCAGCGGGAAGTACGCCGGGTAGAGCAGTCGCAGGTCGAGCTGGTTGAGGGCGGTCGTCGTGCGGACGTAGAGCATGTACGCCATGTAGAGCGTCGGCACCAGCAGCATCAGACCGAGCGGCGTGCCCGCCGCGGCCCACAGGCGGCGCAGCACCGTGGTGGGGCTGTCGTGTCGTGCGCTGCCGTCGGGGCGGCGCTGGAGCACCTTCCAGGTGGCCCAGACGGTGACGGCCAGGGCGACGATCCCGACGCCGGCCCAGATCTTGGTGAAGCCGTTGCCGAAGCCCGGCAGCAGGAAGCGCCCCAGCGTCGCCGCGACGTCGAAGCAGTTGTCGACGAACCCGCGTGCCGAGGGGTTCCGCTCACCGGTGAACGTGCCGTCGATCGAGTGGTTGCGCAGCATCCACGCGAGCGGCGCCGAGGCAGCGACCACGCCGTAGAGCACGCCGTTGCGGAACCGCTCCACCAGGGTGCGGCGCTGGTCGAGCAGGAGCCACAGGCCGCCGAACGCGATGAGGACCAGGCCGACGTAGCGCAGGCCGAAGCCCGCCCAGGCGAGCAGCGCCGCGAGCCCGAGCGCCGTCCAGGACCCGGTACGGCGGAAGTGCATGAGGACGAGCATCCAGGTCATGACGACCAGGGCGAACGCCATGTCAGTCATCAGGACGTGGCCGAGCCCGATCGTCGACGGGCCGAGCGCGAAGACCACGGTGCCGAGCAGCACCAGTCGCTCGTCGCTGACGACGCTGCGCAGCAACCGGTGTCCCACGACGACCACACCAGCGCTCACCGCTGCGTTCAGGACGATCGCGGCGCCCAGCGCGTTCAGGGGAGTGAGCCACGACACGAGCGCCATGAGCCCCGGCCAGATCGGGGGCCACACGGTCACCGGGTCCTCAAGGAAGTACCCGTAGCCGTTGCCGGCGACCAGCGACTCCGCCATCGCCCGGTAGCCGACACCGTCGTCGCCGGTCGCGATGCCCGCCAGGTTGGCGATCAGCACCGCGAGCGCGGACGCCGCAGCCAGCAGCCACACGTAGCGACCCGTCCCGTCCGATCCCCCCGTGCGTGCGGCGTCCCGGACCGTTGCCCCCGTCTCAGTCACCGCCACAGTGTTCAGGGAGACGTCGGTCGCGACAAGTCCCGCGACCCATCCAACGGAAGGCTGTCCTCACTCCCGCCACGATCAGGACGCCACTTGCGGCTCGTCCAACGGAAGGCGCACCGCGACGACGGTGCCGGTTCCGAGCTCGCTGGTCAGCCCGACGGTGCCGCCGTGGGCCTCGACGATGGCCTCGACGATCGAGAGGCCGAGGCCGCTGCCACCCTGTTGGCGCGACCTCGACGGGTCGGCGCGGTGGAATCGTTCGAAGGCCTTCTCGACGTCGTCGGGGGCCATTCCCGGACCGTCGTCCGCGACGACGAGCTGCGCCCAGCCGTCGACCCGGCTCACGCCGAGGGTGACGGTCGCGTCGGCGGAGGTGTGCTCGACCGCGTTCGTCACCAGGTTCGCGAGCACCTGGCGCATGCGCTCCTCGTCGCCGATGACCTCGACCGGCTCGGTGGTCGCGACGACGGAGCGTTCGGGGTGCACGGCGAGGGTGTCCCGCACAGCGTCCTCCACGAGACGGTCGAGGGCGACGACCCCGCGCTGGAGCGGTCGTCCCTGGTCGAGCCGCGCGAGCTCCAGCAGGTCGCCGACCAGGTTGCCCATCCGGGTGGCTTCCTGCTCGGTGCGTCGCATGGCCTCGTCGAGCTCGCCCTCACCCGACAGTCCGCCGTGGCGGTACAGCTCGCTGTAGCCGCGGATGGTGGTCACCGGGGTGCGCAGCTCGTGCGAGGCGTCGGCCACGAACCGTCGCAGTCGGGCCTCGGAACGGGTGCGCTCCTCGAACGCCGACTCGATGCGGGCGAGCATCGAGTTGAGCGCCTCGCCGAGCTCGCCGGCCTCGGTCCCGGGCTCGGCCTCGGGCACGCGGTGGGACAGATCCCCGGCTGCGATCGTCGACGCCGCGGTCGTCATGGCGCGGATCGGGCGGACCCCGAGTCGCAGCACCCACCACGTCACCAACGACAGCACCGCGATGACCAGTGCGGTCGCGAGGACCTCGACGAGCACGAGCCGCCCGATCGCGTCGTCGACGTCGCTCACCGACTGACCCACGACGACCACGGCCCCGGAGCGTCCGACCTCTCGGGCGAGCAGTCGGAAGGACTCGCCGTCGTCGGTGTCGGCGTCGAACGGCGTGTCGTCGGCTGCGGACGCTCGTGCCTGCCGGGCGTCGAACACCGGTGCTGCGTCGTCACCGCTGCCCGACAGACGAGGTGTCGCGAGCACGTCGACGGCGCCGTCGTCGCCGACCGTGGCGATGAAGTAGCTGTTGAGCTGCTCCACCCCGCGCCCGCCGAAGCGCTGCCCGTCGTCGGGGCGCAGGCCGCGAGGCGGTCCGCCCGCCCATGGGCCACCGGGACCGACCGCACGCTCGAGCTGCTGGTCCACCTGCTCCATCAGGTGGTCCCGCGTCGTGCGCGTCACCACCGTCGCCGTCGCGACGAGCACGACGACCACGACCGCCATGCCGGCCAGCAGCCGCGAGGTGAGCGACATCAGCGCACCGCGGTGGGTGGGCCCGCGGTGTGAGGTGGGGCAGGCTCTCGGATCGTGTAGCCGACCGACCGGATCGTGTGGATCAGCTTGGTCTCGCCGCGGTCGACCTTGCGGCGCAGGTAGCCGATGTAGGTCTCGACGATGCCGCCGTCGCCGTTGAAGTCGAACTGCCATACGTGGTCGAGGATCTGCGCCTTCGACAGGACCCGCCCCTTGTTGACCAGCAGGTAGCGCAGCAGGTTGTACTCGGTCGGCGACAGCGAGATCTCCTCGCCGCCGCGGGTGACGCGGTGTGCGTCGTCGTCCATCTCGAGGTCCGCGCAGCGGTGCACCGAGTCCGAGGTGCTCACACCGACCCGGCGCAGCACGGCGTTGATGCGGGCGACGAGCTCGTCGAGGCTGAACGGCTTCACCAGGTAGTCGTCGCCGCCGAGGGTGAGGCCGCGCACCTTGTCCTCGGTCGCGTCCTTCGCGGTGAGGAACACGACCGGGGTCCTGGTGCCCTCGGCCCGCAGGCGGCGGCACACCTCGAAGCCGTCGAGGTCGGGCAGCATCACGTCGAGCACGATCAGGTCCGGGTCGATCTCGCCGGCGCGCTCGATGGCGTCACGTCCGTTCGCCACGGCGTGCACCTCGAAGCCGTTGTGTCGCAGTGCGGCCTCGAGCATCGAGCGGAGGTTGTCCTCGTCGTCGACGAGCAGGAGTCGTTCACCACTCACGGTGTCCACGTTGCCAGACCCGACTGGGAGAACGCTGAGAGTCGCCTGAGCACTCGGCGAGACACACCGGAGCCCGGACGCGATCGAGGGCGCCCCGTGGGGCGCCCTCGATCGGTTCACGATGGGGGAGTGGCTCAGTCCTTCTGGAGCGAGACGAGGCGCAGGTACGGCTTCACGGCGTTCCAACCCTGCGGGAACTTCTCCTTGGCGTCCTCGTCGGACAGCGCGGGCACGATGATGACGTCCTCGCCCTCGGTCCAGTTCACGGGGGTCGCCACCGAGTGGTTCGCGGTGAGCTGCAGCGAGTCGACGACCCGGAGGATCTCGGCGAAGTTGCGACCGGTCGAGGCCGGGTAGGTGATGATGAGCTTCACCTTGTTGTCGGGGCCGATCACGAACACCGAGCGCACCGTGAGGGTGTCGTTCGCGTTCGGGTGGATCAGGTCGTACAGGTCCGAGACCTTGCGGTCGCTGTCGGCGATCAGCGGGAAGTTCACCGCGGAGCCCTGGGTCTCCTCGATGTCCTTCTCCCAGTCGGCGTGGTTGGTCACCTCGTCGACCGACAGGCCGATCACCTTCACGTTGCGCTTGTCCCACTCCGGCTTCAGGCGGGCGACCTCACCGAGCTCGGTGGTGCACACCGGGGTGAAGTCCTTCGGGTGCGAGAAGAGGATGGCCCAGCTGTCGCCCTTCCACTCGTGGAAGTTGATGGTTCCCTGGGTCGTCTCCGCCGTGAAGTCTGGTGCCTCGTCGCCGAGCTGGATGGACATGTCGAACTTCCTGTCTGTTGGGGATTGCTGCTGATCGGGGGGTGTCGAAGAGGGCAACCGAGTCACCCGGACGATCATTCCCGACCAAGGTAGTCGGGTATTCGGGTTCCGTCCACGGGTCATCGTGCCGCCCACTTCTGCAAACGCTCACTTCTGCAAACGCTCACTTCTGCAAACAAGGTGCTTGACGTAGTTCGCAGGCGCTTGCTACAGTTAGCGGTAGCAGCACACAGGGCAGCACCCGAGTCGATCGGGTCCGATCCGCTCCTGTGGGCGCCCCACCATCCCCTCGGAGGCAACCCCCATGACCGCAGTGCTCGACCGTGTCAGCAACGTCCAGGACCAGGTGATCGCCGCGATCACCAGCACCAAGGAGCCCGTCTCCAACGCAGTGGCGACCGTCGTCGCCTACGTGGTCGACACCGTCCCCTCGGTGCCCGCCGTGCCCTTCGCCGAACTGCTCCCCACCCCCAAGGAGCTCATCGACAACCAGGCGAAGTTCGCCTCGAAGCTGGTCACGACCAACAAGTCCGTCGCCCTGGGCATCGCCACCGCCGCCCAGCCGCTGACCGACCAGCTGCTCGACCGCAAGACCGTGACCCGGGCCCGCAAGGCGGCCTGAGCCGACCACCCCTGGCGCCCCCGGGCGCCGAGATCTTGCACGCGTCACCCCCCCCCTGGCGCAGTGCATCACGACGGAGGGCCCACCCCCTGTGGCCCTCCGTCGTCGCGTCCGGGCACCGGTGGAGGGGGCGAGCGCCGCTCAGCCGAGCAGCCGCTCGGCGATCACCTCGGCGATCGCGAGCGAGGCGGTCGCCGCAGGCGAGGGCGCGTTGAGCACATGCACCGCGCCGGGCGACGAGGCGAAGGCGAAGTCGTCGAGCAGCCTGCCGCTGCGGTCGACGGCCTGGGCGCGCACCCCGCTGGTCGAGACGACCAGGTCGTCCGTTCCGACCTCGGGCAGCAGGCGGCGCACGTCGCGCAGCAGCAGGCGCGGCGAGCGCGACCGCAGCAGCTCTTCGGCGCCGGTTCGCCAGTAGGCGCGGGCGAGGTGTCGCACGGCGGGTGAGCGCAGCAGCTCGAGGGCGTCGCCGCGGTGCAGGCCGCGCCGGTACGACTCCCTGCCACCCGCGAGCACGGCGTTGGGGCCGACGTGCACCGAGCCGTCGACCATCCGGGTCATGTGCACCCCGAGGAAGGGCCATCGGGGGTCGGGCACGGGGTAGACGAGGTGGCGCACCAGATGTCGGGCCGAGGGCGTGAGCTCGTGGTACTCGCCGCGGAACGGCAGGATCGAGACGTCCGCACCGGGACCGGCGCTCGTCGCGCCCGCCATCCGGGCGATCCTGTCGCTGTGCAGTCCGGCGCAGTTCACCAGGTGCGTCCCGGTGACGTCGCCGGCGGTGGTGGTGAGCCGGAAGCCGTCGAGCGGTGAGTGCTCGACGGCGCGGAGCTCGGCACCGGTGAGCAGCGTGCCGCCGCGGGCGACCAGGTCGTCGGCCAGCGAGGCCGCCACGCGTGCGAAGTCCGTGATCGCCGCCTCGGGCACGCGCAGCGCGGCCAGGCCCGACACGTGTGGCTCGATCGTGTGCAGCTCGGAGGGCCCGATCCGTTCGACGGCGAGCCCGTGCGCCCGGCCCCGCCGCTCCAGCTCGTCCAGGGCGGGCAGCTCGGCGACGGCGGTGGCGACGATCACCTTGCCGCACCGCTCGAAGGGCAGCCCGTGGCGCTCGCAGTGGTCCTCGAGCAGCCGACGGCCGCGGGCGACCAGGGTCGCCTTCGCCGAGCCCGGCGGGTAGTAGATGCCCGAGTGCACGACACCCGAGTTGTGGCTGGTCTGGTGGCGGCCGGGGCCGTCCTCCTTGTCGAGCACGACCACGTCGAGCCCGGGCCGCCGGCGCTGCAGCTCGACCGCGCTGGCGAGCCCGACGATGCCCGCCCCGACGACCACCACCCTGTCGCGTGTCACCGGTGGGCCGGTGTCATCGTTGGGCCGGTGTCATCGGGCTGTGGTCACCGGGGTTCGAGGCGGTACGTCGTGACGTCGTCCGCGCTGTCGAGCTCGACGAGGCGAAGGTGCTCGCTCAGCTCCTCGACCGACCAGTACTCGTCGTCGACGGAGTACTCGACCCACACCAGGCACACCGGTTCGCCGGACTCGACCCGGTCGACGATCTTCTCGAGGTCGTGGGTCGGCTGGTCGCTCTTGTACTCGACCTTGCGGGGGCTGATGAACGCCTCGAAGCCGGACTGGTACAGATCACCCGCGTTGTTCGAGTAGTTCCTGCAGTCGTCGGGCAGCGCGTCGAGCGCCGGGCTCGTCGACGCGGCGACCGCACGGTCGGCGTTGAAGCCGTAGTCGGCCATGAAGCTGTTCGCCGGACCGACGAGCGCGAGCGTGATCACGATCTGCAGGCCCAGCCACCCACCGACCGCCACGTAGCCGAGCGTGCGGCGCCGCGCGTGGTCGAGCAGGACCAGCTCGCTCCAGCGCAGCAGCAGGATCGACGTCGGGAACAGGCACGGTGACAGCAGGCGGATGTCGAGGTCGTCGAAGCCGATGATCGACCGGGTCACCACCATCAGCAGCGTGAACCCGCCGACGAACACCACCAGCAGCCCGGCGGGCCCCTGGAACGCCTCGAGCGATCGGGCGACGATCGAGGACCGCAGCGTGGAGCCCTTCGGGCGCGTCGTGCGCTCCAGCGTGACGACCATGACGGCCAGCCCGACGACGGTGACCGCCGCGGTCGGGGCGAGCGGCACGCTCGGCAACGAGGTGAGGAACTTGAACGTCGTCGAGAACGCCGCGGCGAGGTTGCGGGCGGGGCCGATCGAGGACGGGAACCGGGGGCCCATCGCGGAGTCGCCGACGCTGAGGTTCCTGGCGATCCACAGCAGCGGCGGCACGACCGCCGGCACGACGTACCAGAGCCCGGCGGCGATCGCTGCGGGGAGCGAGCGTCGGCGCAGCAGCACCCGCAGCCCGATCCACGCGCCGAACACGGGGACGACGTAGATCGCCTGGTAGCGGACGTAGAAGCCGACCGCGCAGAGGGCGCCGGCGACGACGAGCCACTTCGGGGCGTCGTCGTCGATCCAGCGCATGAGCACGTACAGCACACCCAGGGTGACCAGCGCGAACAGCACCTCGGTCTGGACCAGCACGGCGAGACCGACGAGCACCGGCGACACGGCGAGGCTGACGAGCATCGCCCGCGTGGTGAAGCGGGTGCGCAGCACGCGCCGCGCGACCGCGAAGCCGGCGGGCACGCAGGCCGCCGCGGCGAGCGAGTTCAGCACCAGCGCGGCGACGTCGCTGTCGAGGCGGCTCAGCGCCGTGAACCCGGCGATGAGCGCCGGCCACAGCGGTGGCCAGGTGAGCAGCGGGTCCTCGATCCAGAAGGCGATGCCGCCGCCGGTGCGGATCGAGTTCGACACCGCCAGGTACGACACGGCGTCGGGACCGACCGCGGGGTGGGTGAAGCGGGCGACGAGCAGGGTGAGCAGCGCGGTGACGAGGGCCGCGACGCCGATCGCCCAGCGTGGGACCCCCGGATCCTCGGCCGGGTCGTCCACAGGCTCGACCCGGGTCGCGGTGTCGGTCACTCGCCGCTCTCCTTGGTGCCAGCTGTGCCGCCGGCGTCGGCGCTGGTCGCGACGGCCTTGCGCTTCAGGACCCCGCTGCCTGCCGAGCGCAGGAAGCGCTGCTCGAGGAAGCGGTACGACAGCAGGCCGGCGCCGATGGCGAGGACCGAGGCGGCCGTGCCGATGAGACGCCGCTGCATGCCGTAGGCGCCGAGGATGGCCGGGGCGCACATGAGCAGCACGATGCCGTGCCACACGTAGATGCCGTAGATGCGCAGGCCGAGCCACTGGGCCCACTTCATCGAGAACAGCCGCGAGTACCAGGTGTCCTGGCGCAGGTAGCCGTCGAGCATGATCGGCACCAGCATCAGCAGACCGATCTGGTAGACGGGCCCGCCGAACATCGAGAAGGCGGACGGGGCGCCGGGTGCGCAGGTGAGCAGCACCAGGCCGAACCAGCCCCAGGCGATGTAGGCGACCACGGCGAGCACCTTGCGGATCCGCTCGGGGACCGGCCGCGGGATCCTGCGGGCGAGCACCGCGGTCAGGCAGCCGAGCACGATGACGTCGGGGCGGGTCGAGGCGATGCGGTACACGACGCCCTGCCAGGTGATGTCGCCCTCGTCCGCGTAGGTCGGGTGGCCGGTGGTCGCCGAGGTCTCGATGGCGTTGCCGAGGCTGTAGCGCAGGGTGAAGAACACCACGACGAAGGTGATGGCGCCGCCGATCAGCACCATGTCGGTGCGGCGGGTGCGCTTGCGCAGGATGCGGCGGATCAGGGGCGGCCACCCGAAGTAGAACTGCTCCTCGACCGCGAGGCTCCACAGGTAGCCGAGGATGCCCATCGTCCCGGGGAAGAACGCGGCGACGATGTTGTAGACGTACAGCGCCGCGCTCAGGGACTCGAGCCACCACATGGTCTCGAGGCCGTCCTGGTCCGGGATGAACCGCATGGCCACGAACATCAGGACGCTGAAGACCGCGATCATGGCGTACATCGCGGGGAACAGGCGCAGCGCCCGGCGCTTGTAGAAGCGCCGCAGCGCGATGTCGCCGGTCTTCTTGAACTCGTCGAGCAGCAGGGTCGTGATCAGGAACCCGCTCGCCACGAAGAACCAGTCGATGAGGATCGGGCTGCCCTTGATGAACAGCGTGACCTCGGCGTGGTAGAGCACGACCTGGATGATGAACAGGCCGCGCAGCCCGTCGAAGGACGGGATGTGGCCCAGCGGCGGCCCGTCGACCTGGATCAGTCGCCGCTCGCTCGTGGTCGCTCCGGTACCGGACATCGCGGCGCGCTCAGCCGTCCTTCGCCGGGACCTGCTGCACGAAGCGCCGGCGGAAGCGCCGCTGGACGGGCTGTTCGACCCACTTGTACAGCGCGATGCCGAGCAGGAACGCCGCGACGACCTTGATCGGCAGCCACTTCCAGCCGCCCAGGCCCGAGGGATCCATCAGCTTGAAGAGCTGGTAGTGCGAGATGTACACGATGTACGAGAGCGCGCCGAGATAGACGATGAGCCGTCCGCTCAGCCACTTGGTCAGTCGGAACTCGTCGCGGATGCGCACGAGCGCGAAGCAGAGCACCGCCGAGGTGGCCGTGGTGAGGTTGAACCCCCAGCGAGCCCAGTAGTTCCCGTTCGGGAGCTCGGCCAGGGCGATCTGGATCCCCTCGTTGGCGACCGCGACGAAGTCGTCGTAGTCGGCGTCGTCGGGCACCTTGTCCTCGAGGTTGGCCAGCTCCGGCACCTGCTCCTCGCCCGGGTACATCGGGATGTAGAAGCCGGTCACCCGGTCGATCAGCGCGGAGGAGGAGAAGATGCCGAAGACGAACAGCACCAGCGCCACCCAGGCGACCCGCTTGAGCCACTTCTTGGTGGTCGCGGTCAGCTCCCGTGGGAGCTCGGCGTTGACGATGGCGAGCACCACGCCGAGTGCGATCGCGTCCGGGCGCTGGAACCAGAACTGCCCCGGGCCGCCGTGGCCCATCGCCCGGGCGACCCAGACGAAGAGGACGAACCCGGCGAGCACGACGGCGAGCTGGCGCACCCAGCCCCGCTTGATCGCCGCGTACGTGGCGACGGCACCGATCAGGTAGAACTGCTCCTCGAGCGAGAGCGACCACATCTGGCCCATGTACTGGGCGCTGCCGAGCAGGGGCGGGAAGAAGATGTTGTGGACGTAGAACAGCGTCGCGATCGACTCGAGCGTGACCAGCCGCAGCACGTCCCGCGCGAACAGCGCGACCGGGATCCAGAAGAGGACGAGCACGGCGATCAGGCCCGGGAGCAGACGCACGCCGCGTCGGGTGTAGAAGCTCCGCAGCGAGATGTCGCCGGTCTTGCGTTGCTCCTCGAAGATCAGGGTCGTGATCAGGAAGCCGCTGAGGACGAAGAACAGGTCGATGTAGCCCGAGATGGACTCGGCGATCGCCCATGCGTGGTGCACGACGACGAGGATCACGCCGACGCCGCGGATGCCGTCGAAGGACGACACCTTGCCCAGGTCGGGTGCCCGGGAGATGAACACGCGTGAGTCCTTCACCCCGCCCCCACCTCGTTCCACATCACCGATTGCCCCCGTCGACACGGTGGACCCGGCCCAACACCAGATCCGACCGGGAGAGGGTACAGCGCGCGACCACGCAGAGTGCCAGAGGTCATTCCTCCCGGTCGCGCCGGATCCGGGCGGATTCGGGTGGATTCAGACGTCGAGCGTGGCCCGATCGACCAGTTCGGAGTGCTCCAGCAGGTACTGGCGGCGCCGGGCGACGTCGGAGCCCATGAGGGTCTCGAACAGCTCGGCGGCCTCGAGCGCCGCAGCGGCGTCGTCCATGGTGATGCGGCGCAGGATGCGGGTCCCGGGGTCGAGGCAGGTGACGGCGAGCTCCTCGACGTCCATCTCGCCCAGACCCTTGAAGCGCACCCACTGCAGGTTCTCTGCCTTGCGGTTGCCCTTGGTGAGCTCGGCGGTGACCTGCGCCTTGTGCTCGTCGGAGAAGGCGTGCACGACCTCGTCGCCGACCTTGACCGTGTACAGCGGCGGCTGGGCGGCGAACACCCTGCCCTCTTCGAGCAGCGGGCGCATGTAGTGGTAGATGAGCGTCAGCAGCAGGCAGCGGATGTGGCTGCCGTCGACGTCCGCGTCGCAGAGGATGATGATCCGCCCGTAGCGGGCCTGCTCGATGCGGAAGTCCTTGCCCGAGCCGGCGCCGATGGCGGTGAACAACGCCTGGGCCTCGGCGTTGTCGATGACCTGCTTGAGGGTGGACTTGCCGGCGTTCACGACCTTGCCGCGCAGCGGCAGCACGGCCATGTACTCGGCGTTGCGCCCCGCCTTGGCCGGACCTGCGGCCGAGTCGCCCTCGACGATCAGCAGCTCGGCGTCGGGGCCGTGCTTGCGGCAGTCGGCCAGCTTGTCGGGCATGGCGCCCGACGCCAGGTTGGCCGCCTTGCGGCGCAGGTCGAGGCTGGCCTTGGTCGACACCCGGGTGATGACCGCCTGGGTCACCTTCTCCCGCAGCGCGGCGACGTGGGTCTTCTTGCCGCCGCCCTCGATCCAGTTGCTGAAGCCGTCGCGCACGACCTCGTAGACGATCGACTGGATGGCGGGGGTGCCGAGCTCCTGTTTGGTCTGGCCCTTGAACTGCGGTTCCGGGAAGGTCACCTTGACCGCGGCGACGAGGCCCTCTTGCACGTCGCCCTTCTCTGCCCGGTCCTTGCCGGACTTGGCGAGCTTGGCGAGCTTCTTGGTGCCGGCGAGCAGCACGTCGTTGGTCACCTTGGTCATGGCGCGGTCGAAGCCCGCGACGTGGGTGCCGCCCTCTGGTGTGGGGATCGTGTTGACGAAGCTGGTGACGATCGGCTCGAAGCCCTTGACCCAGCGCAGCGCGACGTCGACGGTGCAGGTGCGCTCGACGAGGCTCATCTTGCCCTCGACGGGGACCTTCTCCTCGAAGGTGCCGGTGCCGTGCAGGGTGACGACCTCGGTCACGGTCTCACCGATGGACAGCGACTCGACCAGGTCGGCGAGGCCGCCCTTGGCGACGAACTCCTCGGGCTCGCGAGGGGTGGCGCCGCGCTTGTCGACCAGGCGGACCTTCAGTCCCGGGACCAGGAAGCAGACCTGGGAGCAGTGGGCCCGCACCAGCTCATGGTCGATCTGCAGGCCCGGGTCGAAGATCTCGAGGTCGGGCCAGAAGCGGACCCGGGTGCCGGTGCGCTTGGGCGGGATCTTGCGGACGACCTCGAGCGTGGACGTGGGCTTGAAGTTGCCCTTGGCGTCGAAGCGGCCCGGCACCTGCTCGACGAAGGTGAGCCGGTGGGTGGAGCCGTCCTTGTCGACCTCTGCCACGACCTTGGCCGCGAGGGCGTTGACGACCGACGCGCCGACGCCGTGCAACCCGCCCGAGGACGAGTAGGCGCCGGTGCCGAACTTGCCGCCCGCGTGCAGCTCGGTGAAGACGACCTCGAGCGCGGTGCGCTTGCCGTCCTTCTTGCCGATCGGGATGCCACGGCCGTTGTCGGCGACCTCGACCGAGCCGTCGCGGTGCAGGGTGACCTCGATCAGGTTGGCGAAGCCCGCCGCGGCCTCGTCGACCGCGTTGTCGATCAGCTCCCACACCAGGTGGTGGAAGCCCTCCGGGCCGGTGCCGCCGATGTACATGCCGGGACGCTTGCGCACCGCGTCGAGGCCCTTGAGCAGCTGGATGCTCTTCTCGTCGTAGGTGTGCGCCGTGCGGTTGCGGGGGGTGGGGGAGTCGCTGGCCATGGCATCACAAGTCAACCACGACGCACCGACAGCGCCGGGTGACCGCCGACCGGCCGGATCTGCAGCACACGACACGAGACCCGGGGTGGGGGAGCGAACGCGGACGGCGGCACGGTCGCCGCGACCCGGGCACGGTGGGTGCGCTGCCAGCGCCCCGCGCCCGGCGCGTCGGGCGCGCTCCAGCGGCGCGCCGCCGCGTCCTGGAGCACCAGATCGGCGCTGATCAGGCGGGTTCCGGGCTGCAGCAGGCGCCGCAGCAACGACGACGTGACCGCGAACGGCGGGTTCGCGACCACCTTGTAGGGATGGCGCGGCAGACGCAGGTCCGCCGCGTCGGCGGCCACGACGGTGACCCGTCCGTCGAAGCGCTCACGGAGCGCGTCGAGTCGCCCGCTGTGACGTTCGACCGCGATCACTCGTGCACCGGCGGCCAGCAGTTCCGCAGTGATCACCCCGTGCCCGGCGCCCACGTCGAGCACGAGGTCGCCCGGCCGGATGTGCGCGTCAGCGACGAGGCGTCGTGCCCAGTCTCGCTCCAGCTGGTGCCAGCCCCAGGGCCGTTCCCGCCCTGCCGCTCCCCTGCGCCGTGGCCCTGCCGCTCCCCTGCGCCGTGGCCCTGCCACGGAACCGCACCGTCAACATCACGCAGCTCATCGCACGAGTGTGCTGGGTCGCGCGTGGCCTCCTCCACTGATTTGACGATCCCGCCCGGCCGGCTGCCTATGGTCGCTGTGATGACGGTCACACCAGAACCTGCAGGCACACCGGCCCCGATCCGCCTGACCGACCTCGCCCGACCGCAGTTCTCGGCCGACGCGGCGCCGCTGCTCGCCGCCGGCGCCGAGATGGCGTCGGCCGTCTCGCTCGAACCCGACCGACTCGTGCACGACGCGATCGCCGCGGCGGGCGGCCTCGACGACTTCGGGCCCGACGGGTGGCAGGAACCGCTCGACGTGCTGAGCAGCGCCTACCGCTGCGAGGCCGGACTGTCCCGCTTCGGGACGGTGTCGATCCACGCGCAGCTCGTCCAGATCCTGACGAACCGGTTGCTGCTCGAGGATCTGGTGCGACGCAGGCCCGAGGTGCTGCACGGTCGCGTCGAGGCGCCGATCGTGATCGCGGGGCTGCCGCGCACCGGCACCACGCACCTGCACAACCTGCTCGCGGCCGACCCAGCGCTGCGGTCGCTGCCGTACTGGGAGGCAGTCGAACCCCTGCCCGCACCGAACGACCCGCCGGACTCGATCGAACCGCGCGTCGAGCGCTGCGCCGGGGGACTCGCGATGTCGGACCTGTTCATCCCCGAGATGCAGCGCATGCACGAGATGACCGCGTGGCACACCCACGAGGAGATCCACCTGCTGGCGATGGACTGCTCGACGATGTTCTTCGACACGCTCGCACCGATGCCGACGTGGCGCGAGTACTACCGGGCGGCCGACCAGACCCCGCACTACCGCTACCTGGATCGCGTGCTGCGGGTGCTGCAGTCCGTCCGTCCGGCGGGGACGCGCTGGGTCCTCAAGTCGCCCCAGCACCTGGAGCAGCTCGGGCCGCTCGACGCCGTGTTCGCCGACGCGACCGTCGTGCTCACCCATCGCGACCCCGGCGACGTCGTGGTGTCGATGACGACGATGATCGCCTACAGCGCACGCATGCACCTCGAGGTCGTCGACCCCGTGGCGCTCGGCCGCCACTGGACCGCGCTGCTGACCGACCTGTTGGGCTCCTGCGTGGCGGACCGCTCGCTGCTGCCACCCGAGCGCTCCCTCGACGTGCGCTTCGACGACCTCATGGCCGACGAAGTCGCGACCGTCGCCGCGCTCTACGAGCTCGCCGGCCAGCCGCTCGACGACGCTGCCCGAGCCGCGCACCTCGACTACTCCTCGACGCACGTCCGCAACCGCCACGGCGCGGTGATCTACGAGCCCAACGTGCTCGGCATCGAGCCCGTCGCGGTCCGCGCCGCGCTCGGCGACTACTGCGAGCGCTTCGGCGTGTGACCGCTCAGGCCAGCGGCACGACCGTGGTCGTCGGTCGCTCCGGCGTGGCGTCGGGGTGGAACCAGCGGAACCAGATCAGGCCGTGCTCATGGCCCTGGGTGTCGACCCAGTTCGGCGCTCCGGGATCGCGGCCGGC
This sequence comes from Actinomycetes bacterium, assembly GCA_023389745.1. GTDB lineage: Bacteria > Actinomycetota > Acidimicrobiia > Acidimicrobiales > Microtrichaceae > JAFAFN01. The sequence goes on along the minus strand of JAEWED010000056.1, from coordinate 14,152 downwards.
GACGACGATGCGCCACGAGCCGTCGGGCTCGTAGGTCGCCTGGTGCCCGTTGAGCGTCACCTGGCCGTGGTCGTAGTTGTACGTGTGCAGGAACGGGTTCCACAGGCAGATGTTCCAGAACGAGCACTCCGGCGAGCGGCCCTCGATGACCAGCGCCTCGTCGGGTCCGAGCCGGTAGGCGCCCATCGCGTATGCGGCGTCACCCGCCGCCCAGCCGAACGTCGCCGTCGGCACCGGGTACGGCTCGAGCACCGTGTTCTCGTCCGCGAGCACCACCGGCACCATCGCCGCCTGCTCACGCAGCCACGTCAGCGCGGCCCGGTAGCGGCGCGCCTCGTCCTCGTCGGTCATGGCCCAGCCGCCGGGCGGGTCGATGCGCTCGATCTGCCACGTCATGCGCCGCATGCGGGTCGGCTCGGGCAGGTAGTCGCGGGTGATCGCGCACACGGCGTCGTCCTCGAGGCGGATCCAGGTCGCATCGGGCGCGGCGTCGGGTCCCGGCCCGGTGGGGGACAGCCAGATCTCGAAGGACCCGTCGTCGGCCACCGCGACGGTCCGGTCGCTCGCCGTGCCGACGATCCGTTCGGAGTAGCGGCCGTCGTCGGGGCCGCCGTAGACGCTGATCGAGAAGTAGACGGCATCGGCGACCGAGCCGGTGACCCGGTAGGTGCCGGCGGGGTCGATCGGCGCGTACTGGTAGAACGCGTCCGAGTTGTCGCCGCCCCACTTGCGGTTGAACCCGACGATGTCGGTGAACCGCGGCGCGGTCGTGTCGGCCCACAGGAACGTCTCGAGGCCGACCGAGAGGATCGAGAACATCCACCGGTAGCCCTCGAGCACCGTGGGCAGGTCGCGTTGGGCTCGGTCGCCCTCGAGGAAGCCCTTGTCGAGCCGGCCCAGCTCCTCGATCAGCTCAGCAACCGCGGCAGCGGTCTTCGGTGCCACCGACTCGTTCATCACGCTTCCCTCACCAACGACCGAAGCCGATGTCGAGCAGACGTCGACGGGTCGCCTTGGAGACCAGGTCGCGACCGGTGTGGGGGATCGTCAGCGGCTCCGGCGACGGATCGGGCTTGGACGGCGTGTCCTCGGTGCCGACCACCAGGAGCACACCCTGCTCGGGGCCGACGTAGGCCCACTCGAGGCGCTTCTCGTTGCGGAACTTGGTGATCCGCAACCCGGCCGTCGCCCGACCCTTGGTCGGCAGCTCGCTCGCGTCGGTGACCTTGGCCGTCTGCGCGTCGGACACCGTGAGCACCACCGAGTGCTCGTCGACCGAGCCGGCGCCGACCACGGTCGCTCCGTCGGAGAGCTTCATGCCGGTGACACCACCGGCGCCCCTGCCCTGCACCGGCACGGCGGATGCCTCGCAGCGCATGGCCTGCGCGTTCGAGGCGACGGCGATCAGGTCGACGCCGTCGGGTGCGGGGAACGCGGCGACGACCGAGTCGCCGGGCTTCAGCTTGATGGCCGGCTTGCCGGCGGGCGTGCCGACGACCTCTGCCACCGAGAGGCGCTTCATCATGCCCTGGGTGGTGACCAGCAGCAGCGGTGAGGGCTCGTCGCCTCCGGCGGGCGGCGCGCTCACGAGCAGGCGCAGCGACTCGCCCTTGTCGAGCGCGAACAGCTCGGAGGACGCCGTGCCGCGACTGCGGCCGCTGACCTCTGCCACCGCCTCGACGGTCGTCGGCAGCACCCGACCCTTCGACGTGAGCGCCCACAGCTGCGAGTGGGTCGTGGTGGCGACGCGCTGCACGAGCACGTCGTGGCGCCCGAAGGTGGCGGGCTTGGGACCGTCGACCGGTTCGCGGCCGAGCATGCCCGACTGCGACAGCGCCACCACGCACGGGTCGTCGGTGCGGTTCGCCGCCTCGACCGCGGCGACCTGCTCGAGGGTGACGTCGTCGAGGTGCTCGGGGTCGACGATCGTGGAGCGCCGGTCGGTGCCGAACCGCTCGACGAGCTCGTCGAGCTCCTTCGCGACGATGGTCCGCTGGCGCTGGTCCGAGGCGAGGATCTTCTCGTAGTCGTCGATCTGGCCGCGCAGCTCGTCGGCCTCTGCCATCAGCTCGAGCTTGGCGAGTGCGGTGAGGCGCCGCAGCTGCATGTCGAGGATGTGCACCGCCTGCACGTCGCTGAGCGACAGCTCCTCGATGAGCCGCGCCTTGGCCTCGGCCACGTCCTGCGAGGTGCGGATGATCGACACGACCAGGTCGATGGCGTCGAGCGCGATCAAGAGGCCCTCGACCAGGTGCAGCCGACGCTGGGCCTTCTCGAGGCGGAAGGCGGTGCGGCGACGCACGACGTCGAGGCGGTGCTCGATGTAGTGGTGGCACAGGTCGTACAGGCCGAGGGTGGTCGGGTTGCCGTCGACGAGCACGACGTTGTTGACGCCGAAGGTCTCCTCGAGAGGGGTCTGGCGGTAGAGCTCGGTGAGCACGGCCTTGGCGTTGGCGCCGGGGCGGAGCTCGATCTCGATGCGCAGACCGGTGTGGCGGTCGGAGGTGTTCTTGATGTCGGTGACCATCGGCAGCTTGCCGCTGCGGACCAGGTCCTGGATGCGGGCCACGACGCGCTCCGGGCCGACCTGGAAGGGAAGCTCGGTGACCACGAGGCCCTGGCGCGCCCGGGTGATGTCGACGATCTCGACCCTGGCGCGGATGCGGAAGCTGCCCCGGCCGGTGCGGTACGCCTCGGCGATGTCGTCGTCGACGACGATGCCGCCCGAGGGGAAGTCGGGGCCGGGCAGGACGGCCATGAGCTCCGCCAGCTCCGGCTTGGGGCGCCGCTTGGTCATGACGATCTTGATGGCCTCGGCGACCTCTCGCAGGTTGTGGCCCGGCATGTTGGTCGCCATGCCGACCGCGATGCCCGACGTGCCGTTGACCAGCAGGTTCGGCAGTCGCGCCGGCAGGTACTCGGGCTCGTCGCGCTCGCCGTCGAAGGTGGGCCGCATCTCGACGGTGTCCTCGTCGATCTCGTCGAGCATCTCGACCGCAGCGCCGCTGAGACGGCATTCGGTGTAGCGGTAGGCGGCGGGCGGGTCGTCGAGGCTGCCGAAGTTGCCGTGCGGGTCGACGAGGGTGACGTTGCGGCTGAAGTCCTGGCCCATCTTGGTGAGCGCGTCGTAGATCGAGCCGTCGCCGTGGGGGTGGTACTTGCCCATGGTCTCGCCGACGACGCCCGCGCACTTGCGGTGGGGCCGGTCGGGACGGAGCCCCATGTTGGACATGGCGTGCAGGATGCGGCGCTGCACCGGCTTGAGGCCGTCGCGCACGTCGGGGATGGCACGCGAGGTGATGACCGACAGCGAGTAGGCGAGGAAGGACTCGCCGAGCTCGGAGGAGACGGGCACCTCGATGACCTCGCGGGCGAACTCACCGTCGAAGAGCTGGGTCTGACGTGGCATCCCGCCATTCTTCCAGCGGGCGACGACAGCGACGGGCACTCCGCTCGTCCCGGGCGCTGGTCACCGGGCACATCCACCTCTGGTAAATTGAACGTCGTTCAGGCATCATGTCCCGATGAGCGATGCCACCTGGACCGACGATGCCTGCTCCCTGGTCGACGCCTTCCGGGCGGGGGAGCGTTCACCGAAGGAAGAGCTGCAGGCGACCTTCGACGCGATCGAGGCGAGCGACCTGAACTGCTTCTCGTTCCTCGACCCCGAGCGAGCGCTCGCCGGCGCCGAGAACGCTGACCTGACCAAGCCCTTCGGTGGTGTGCCCGTCGGCATCAAGGAGCTCGACTCGGTCGAGGGGTGGCCCGACACCGGCGCCTCGCTGGCCTTCAAGGACCGCGTCGCCACCTACACCAGCGAGGCCGTTCGCCGCTTCGTCGACGACGGCGGCGCGGTGCCGGTCGGTCTGACCACCGCGTCGGAGTTCGGCGGCCTCAACGTGAGCGTGACCAAGCTCAACGGCATCGCCCACAACCCGTGGCAGTTCGGCCGCACCGCGGGTGGCTCCTCGGGCGGCAGCGCCTCGGCCGTGGGCGGTGGACTGGTCACCATCGCCAGCGGTGGCGACGGCGGTGGCTCGATCCGCATCCCCGCGGGCTACTGCGGTCTGCTCGGCATGAAGGGCACCTACGGGCGCATCTCCCGTGGCCCCCATGCGTTCTTCCGCCCCGGCACCGTCGTCAACGGCGTGCTCGCACGATCGGTGCGCGACGCGGCCCGCCACTACGACGTGGTCGCCGGCGTCGATCCCCGTGACCCGTCGTCGCTGCCCAACCCGGGCGGCTGGGAGAAGAACCTCGGCTCGACCGAGCTCAAGGGCAAGCGCGTCGCGATCCTTCCGTCGATCGCGGACGTCACGCTCGAGCCGGGCGTCGAGGACCAGCTGCGTCAGCAGGCCAAGGAGCTGATCACCGCGGCCGGCATGGTCGAGGTCGACATCACGCTGCAGCTGCCGAACCTGGCCGCGCAGTGGGCGATGGGCAACCTGTCGACCCTGCTCGCGGAGTTCGGCCCGATGTGGCCGAAGTGCGCCCCGCTGCTCACCGACGAGATCGCGCTCGGCACGATCCTGGCGCAGTCGATGTACAACCTGAACCTGGCGGCGGTCGCCGAGCAGCAGCGCATCGACGCCAACGCCGCGATGGCTGCTGCGTTCGAGCAGGTCGACTACATCATCTGCGCCACCAACCCCGGCCCGGCGTTCGCCGCCGAAGCCGCCACGTCGAGCCCCACCGAGACCTTCCTCGACACCGCGAAGTCGTCGCCGGTGGCGCGGGGCGCGTTCCGTGGCCTGATGGCGTCGCTGCGGGTGCTGAACGGCGCCTTCCCGAGGATGTCGAACTCGCTGATCGACGCGGTCGTCGACAAGATCCCGGACCTGGTCACCATGGGCGGCCTGACGATCATCTCGAACATCTACGGCAACCCGGCGGTGTCGATCCCCGGCGGCGTGCTCAACGGCCTGCCCGTCGGCATGCAGGTGCTCGCCCCGCACCACCGCGACGCCGAGCTGTTCGACATCGCGCTGCTCGCCGAGCGCGAGTTCCCGTGGCCCAAGGTGGCGCCACGGGTCACCGGCTCCGCCCAGCTCAGCGCCGTCTGAGGCCCCAGCGCCGGCTGAGTTCGGCGGCACGGTGAGACGGATGGGGCATCTCCATCGCTCGGCGAGCACCGTACCGGCGCGTCGCAGCGTGCCCCTGACCGGCACTTCGGCCATGCCTGCGGGGCCGTTTCCGCGGGCCGGCCGTCGCCCGACGGAGCGGGTCAGCTGTCGCGTTCGTGGTCGAATATCGACCACAAACGCGACAGATCCCCTCGACCGGTAGTGCGCCGCAACGCCGGGTCGGGGTCACACCGAGCGACACACCGATGTCAGTCGCTCGGTCGCCGTCCTGGAGCCGAGTCCGGGTCGCACCCGCGCGGCTCATGAGGATCACCCGGACAGCTGCTCGCCACTCTTGTCAGCGGTGCCGTGCTACCAACCCATGTCCTTGGAGACCTCCGCTCGGGCGACGTCGATCTCCTCCTGGGTGAGGCCAGATCCGGAGCTCCCGTACGGCACCGCAGTCTGTTCAATCCTGGTCAGGAGGTCAGTCAGCGCCTGCTTGACCGCGGGATGGTCGGCCGGCACCTGGTTGAGGTCCGTCGACATCAGCCAGTCGAACAAGACGATGGCGTCGGAGCACCACAGCTCGATCGCCACCGTCGGAATCGACTCGTCCACTGCGCCACCTCGGATCACCGAACCTCCAGACCGCTTATCTGTCCGGCCTACCCGGGCGGAGTCCTGTCGGGACTGCTCAGGCCGGCAGGATGAGCTCGGCCGCCTGGCGCAGCTGCTGGGTGTCGTTCGCGTGGATCAGGATCTCGGTCACCGCCGACTCCTTCCACGCCGCGACGCGATCCGCGATGCGTGCCGGGGTGCCGACGAGCGAGATCTCGTCCGCGAACTCGACGGGCACCTCGCCGATGGCCTGGTCACCCTTGCCCTCGAAGAACAGGTCCTGGATCTTCTCGGCCTGCTCGCCGAGGCCCATCCGGGCCGCCAGCTTGGTGTGGTAGTTCTGGCCCTTCGCACCCATGCCGCCGATGTAGAAGGCGAGCATCGCCCGGGTCCCGCCCAGCGCCGCCTCGATCGTCTCGGGGCGGTCGTCCTCGGTCACGATGAACGCGGCGAGCGCCGCGACCTCGAAGTCGTCCTTCGCCCCGGCGAGCTGCTCGGAGTACACCTCCTGGCGGTACGGCGAGTAGTAGAGCGGCAGCCAGCCGTCCGCGATCTCGGCGGTCTGGGTGACGTTCTTGGGGCCCTCGGCGCCGAGGTAGATCGGGATGCGCCGACGCAGCGGGTGCACGATCGACTTGAGCGGCTTGCCGAGCCCGACGCTGCCCTCACCCGAGTACGGGTGCTGGTGGAACTCGCCCTGGTAGTTCAGCGGCTCCTCGCGCTCCATCACCTTGCGGATGATCTCGATGTACTCGCGGGTGCGCGCGAGTGGCTTGTTCGACGGGCGGCCGTACCAGCCCTCGACCACCTGCGGTCCGGACACGCCGAGACCGAGCTGGAAGCGCCCGTTGCTCAGGTGGTCCATCGTGATCGCCGACATGGCCGTCGCCGTCGGCGTGCGCGCCGCGAGCTGCACCACGGCGGTGCCCAGCTTGATGCGCTCGGTCTTCGCCGCCAGGTAGGCGAGCGGCGTCAGCGCGTCGGAGCCCCAGGCCTCGGCGGTCCACACCGAGGTGAAGCCGAGCTCCTCGGCCGCCACCGCGCGGTCGACCCAGTCGGGCGACGGCAGCTGACCCCAGTAACCGAGTTGCAGGCCGAGCTTCATCGGTGGACTCTCCTCACGTGGAACGGTCGCCAGGACGCGGACCCCGGCACCCTAGGTCAAACCTGGAACACGTTCTCGTTTCAGGAGCGCTCCACGAGGAACCGCTCGAAGTCCGCGGGGCGCAGCGGTTCGGAGAACACGTAGCCCTGCGCCGTCGGGCAGCCGAGCTCGCGCAGGCACTCGAGCTGCGCGACGCTCTCGACGCCCTCGGCGGTGGTCGACAGACCCAGCGCGTCGGCGAGCCGCAGCACGGTCGTCGCGATCGCCGTGTCGTCGGGGTCGTCGGGCAGCCCGTCGATGAACGAGCGGTCGATCTTCAACACCTGCAGGGGGAACCGCTTGAGCGACCCGAGCGAGCTGTAGCCGGTGCCGAAGTCGTCGACGGCGAGTCGGACCCCGACGGCGTTCAGCTCGGTGAGCACGACGAGCGCACGTTCGACGTCGCGCATGAGCGCTGTCTCGGTGATCTCGAGGCAGAGCCGTTCGGGCGCGACACCGGACTGCTCGAGCTGCGCACGGACCCGGTCCACCAGGTCGCGCTGCTCGAGGTGACGGGCCGAGATGTTCACCCGCAGCACGAAGTCGTCGTCGACGACGCCTCCGGCGGTCCACTCGGCGAGCTGCGTGCAGGCGACCTCGAGCACCCACCGGTCGATCGCCAGGATCGTGCCGTTCTCCTCGGCCAACGGGACGAACTCACCGGCCCCGAGCGTGCCCCGTGTCGGGTGGTCCCAGCGCACGAGCGCCTCGGCCCCGACGACCGCTCCGGTCGCCAGACGGATCTCGGGCTGGTAGACGACGCGCAGTTCGTCGCGGTCGAGCGCCACGCGCAGCCGCTGGTCGGTCTCGAGCTGCTCGAGCGCTTCGTTGCGCAGCACGTCGTCGAAGGCCACGACGCAGTCGCGGCCGCCCTGCTTGGCCCGGTACATCGCCGCGTCGGCCCACCGCATCAGGTCCTCGGGGCACTCCGGGACCGACGACGTCGCGACACCGACCGACGACGACATCAGGAACTCCCCGCCCGCCAGCTCGAAGGGCGTCGCGAGCTGCTCCCGTAGACGCTCGGCCAGGGCCATCGCGTGGTCGTGGGCGATGTTCTCGGCCAGCACCGTGAACTCGTCGCCGCCGAGGCGACCCAGCACGTCGCCGGGACGCAGCGCCTGCTGCAGCCGTCGGGCGACCTGCACGAGCAACTCGTCGCCGGCCTCGTGCCCGAGGGAGTCGTTGACGACCTTGAACCGATCCAGGTCGAGGAACAGCACCGCGATCGGGTGCGGCGAGCCAGCCTGTTCGTGCGCGTGCTGGCGATCCGTCGCCCGTTGCAGCAGCTCGGCGAAGCGACCGCGGTTCGGCAGGCCGGTCAACGCATCGTGGGTGGCCTGGTGGGCCAGGTCGGCCTCGTTGCGGCGCCGGTCGGTGACGTCGCGGCAGATCAGCAGCAGCGAGCGGACCGTGCCGTCGGCATGGGGCTCGGGCACGATCGTCGTCTCGCACCAGCCCCGGCCAGCGCCGTCGCCGACGGTGTGCTCCAGGGTCTGCGATCGGCCGGTGTCGAGCGCGTCGCGCAGCGCGGCGTCGAACAACGCGCGGTCCTGCTCGCCGACGTCAGGCCACTCCGAGGCGCCGCGGGCGTGGCGCAGCTGCTGTGCGGCCGGGTTCGCGAACTCGACCTCGAGGCGGCGGTTCAGCCGGACGATCGGATCGGGGAGGCTGTCGAGCAGGTTGCCGAACTGTCGCCGGCTGCGGTCGAGCGCGGCCTCGACCGCGTACTTCTCGTTGATGTCGGACAGGTGCGCGCTGATGCTCGTCAGCGCTCCCTGCTCGTCGCGGGCGGCCTTGAGCGCGACGCGCTGCCAGCTGACCCCGTGCGTCGTCAGGATGCGGATCTCGCTCGACACGGCATCGAAGGTCGTGTCGACGAGCATGCGAACCCAGTGGTCGGCCTGCGAGTCGTAGTCCTCGGGATGGATGAACCGGCCCACGTGCTCGCCGATCACCTCGTCGCGGCTGAGACCGACGAGCTCGTTGGTGCGGTCGTTGGAGCGGGTGATGAAGCCCTGGTTGTCGACGACGAACAGCGGCACCAGGGCCTGCTCGAAGAGCGCCTCGTCCTGCTGCACCGACAGGTCCCAGGTGGGCTGTGCGCCGATCCGGTCGAGCACCTCGTCGAGCCGGGCGTTGAGCCGATCGATCGACGCCTGCAGCCGCTCCGGCGACGTCGTCGTGCACAGCCCGCTCAGGTGCTCGACGAGCTCGTCGCGCAGCTGGCCGAGCTCGTCGACCTCGTCGTCGCCAAGGATGGCTTCGGGCGCCCCGGGGCCGCTGTTCATCGGGCGGCCCCTTCCTGCCGAGTCCGTTGACACTGGAAGGACGATGGTACCGGTCGCACCGATCGTCTCCACCCGTCCGTCTCCACCCGTCCGTCTTTACGTGGACGCGCCACCTGGACGCGCCACCGCCCCGCACGACGTGCGGGGCGGTGGCGCAGTGCTCGGATCAGCGCAGTGCTCGGATCAGCGCAGCGCGCTCAGATCACTTGCCCTGGAAGTTCGGGGTCCGCTTCTCCTTGAAGGCCCGGGGGCCTTCCTTGGCGTCCTCGGAGCCGAACACGTCCCAGCCGTAGGTGAACTCGTGCTCGAGCGCCTCGTCCTGGCGCATGCCGTTGGTCTCGCGCAGCGTGCGCAGGATCGCCTTCACCGCGAGCGGGCCGTTCTCGCAGATCGTCTGGCCCAGCTCGATCGCCTTGTCGAGCGCGCTGCCGTCGTCGACGACGTAGCCGACCAGGCCCAGGTCGAGCGCTTCGTCCGCGCTGATGTGGCGGCCGGTGAGCAGCAGGTCGCAGGCCACGGTGTAGGGGATCTGTCGCGGGATGCGGACCACGGAGCCACCCATCGGGTAGAGCGACCACTTCACCTCGGAGATGCCGAACTTCGCGGAGCGTCCGGCGATGCGGATCTCGGTGGCGCCGAGCAGCTCGGTGCCACCGGCGATCGCGGTGCCCTCGGCGGCGAGGATGATCGGCACGTTCGGCTGCCACGAGCGCAGCAGCGCCTTCCACGGCAGGTCGGGGTCCTCGGCGAGGCGGGCCTGGACGTCGATCTCGCCGGGCTTGAGGTCGCCCTGGTGGCCGCCGGCCATCTCCTTGAGATCCGCGCCCGAGCAGAAGTTGCCGCCGGCGCCGGTGAGCACGATCGCACGGATGTCGGGGTTGGTCTCGGCCTCGACGAACGCGTCGAGCATGCGGACGAGCATCTCACCGTTGATCGCGTTCTGCCGCTCGGGACGGTTGAGCGTGATGATCAGCAGGTGGCCGCGACGCTCCGTGAGCACTGCGGGTCCGTCGACCACCGGCGCGGCGGCTGCCGCCTTCGCGGGCGCCGCCTTCTTGGCGGGGGCCTTCTTCGCGGGTGCGGCCTTCTTGGCGGGGGCCTTCTTGGCAGGTGCGGCCTTCTTCGCTGGGGCCTTCTTGGCCGGCGCCTTGGCGGGGGCCTTCTTCGCTGGGGCCTTCTTTGCGGGTGCCTTCTTCGCAGGGGCGGCCTTCTTCGCAGGGGCCTTCTTCGCGGGCGCAGCCTTCTTCGCGGGCGCCTTCTTGGCAGGTGACTTCTTGGTGGCCACGGAGGCCCTCCCTCGTTGCGTGAGTTGGTGCAGCTCGGCACCCTAGGGCAGCACGAGAACGCGTTCTAGATACCGCCCGTCGGCCGGGACGGACTCAGTCGGGGAAGGGTGCGCCGCCTGCTGCGAGGTAGTCGGCCGCGGCGTCGGGGAACACGTTGCTCACCAGGAACGGGTCGGTGATCACCGCGTAGTCGGGAGCGAGCTCCTTGGTGTAGCGCTCGATGTAGAGCAGCTGCTTGCCCACCAGCATGAGCTCCTGCGGTGGCGTGCCCCCGAAGTCCTTCATCAGCCCGACGCTCGAGGTGATCAGGTCGCCGAGGCTGACCGACCCCATGCCGGCGTCGAGCATCGGCTCGAGGATCATGCCGATGCGCGCACCGATCTCCTCGTCGGTGCCCATGCCCTCGGGGAACACGCCGACGCTGCGGTAGGCCTTCGCGACCCGGGCGAAGTCGCGGTCGAACACGCAGGTGAAGTAGAGGTCACGAGCGACGTCGCGCCACTCGTCCTGCAGCTCGCCCATGATCCCGAAGTCGAGGAAGCAGCCCCGCCCGTCGTCGAGCACCCAGATGTTGCCGGCGTGCATGTCGCCGTGGAAGGGGCCGTGGACCAGCACCGCCTCGGCCCATGCCTTGGCGCCTCGTCGCAGCACGAGCTCGCCGTCGATGCCGCGCTCGGCGATCGCGGTGAAGTCGTCCATCGGCACGCCGTGCACGCGTTCCATGCAGATGGTGCGAGGCCCGCAGAAGTCCCAGTAGATCTCCGGCGCCGTCACCCAGGTGTTGTCGCCGAACGCGCCGAGCTGGTCGCGGAAGCGCTGCTGGCTCCACGCCTCGACGACGGGGTTGAGCTCCTTGGCGGTCAGCTCGTTCAGGTCGGTGACCATGCCGATCGCGTTCGAGCTGCGACCCCACGCGGTGCGCTGCGCGAGCGAGGCGACGCCGTGCAGCACGCGCAGGTCGCGGGTCATCGAGGCACGCAGGTTGGGGCGCTGCACCTTGACGACCGCGTCGCGTCCGTCGAACAGGTGGCAGGCGTGCACCTGGCCGATCGACGCGGCCGACAGCGGGACGTCGTCGAAGGACTCGAACAGCTCACGGACCGGGGCGCCGAGATCTTCCTCGATCGTTCGACGGACCAGTTCGGCGGGGAAAGGTGGCACCTCGTCGAGGCAGCGGCGTGCGGGGCCGGTCAGCCACTCGGGGAAGAGCCCCGGGGACGACGCCATGACCTGGCCGAGCTTCACGAAGGTTGCCCCCAGGTGGATGAACCCGTCGACGACGCCGTTGGCGGCCGCGTCGGAGAACGACCGGTACCTGCCGGTGAGCCGGCCGGGCAGCGCGCGGAGCACCGACCACGTGATCACCGCGGTGACGACGACGATGCGTCGCAGCTCCGACAGGCCGAAACCGCTCAGGTCAGGGACCTCGGTGACCAGCAGCTCGGGCGTCGGCCCGTCGCTCAGCGGTCCTGGTCGGGGAGACTCCACATCGCGGTACACATCAACAGAATCTGTTCCGCTGAGCCGTAGTGTCAAGCACAACCGTCGACGGTCGCACCGCTAGGGTCCGCCGGATGTCTCGCATCTACATCCACGAGCTGGTCGACGTCGTCGGGGTCCACCGGGCCCGCTACGAGCACCACATGACGGCCAACTGGTCGCCCGAGGCGGGACCGTTGCGGCACCAGCAGTGCTTCGGGGTGTTCTCGGTGGTCGGCTCGACGGGGCGCTGGCCCCAGGTGCTCAACATCTGGGAGTACGAGTCGTGGGACGACCTGGCGCACAACTTCTCGGTCGAGCTCGTGGGAGCCGAGCACCGCGACGAGATGCTGTCGAAGTGGTGGGCGCAGGCGGCGGAGTTCCGGACGGGCGGAACCGACCGGATCCTGGTCGGGCACGAGTCGTCGCCGGGTGTGGCCGACTGGGAGGCTCGCGGCGGCACCGGCGCCGTGGCGTACCTGCACGAGACCATCGGCACGCGCATCGGCAAGGCCCGTGACGCGATCGACGCGGTGGTCGGCCCCGGGGCCGAGGACCATCAGCGCTTCGGCATCGAACTGGTCGGTGCCTACCGGACCGCGATGCGAGCCGACGACGAGGTCGTCGCGATCTGGGCCGTGCCCGACTGGGACACCTGGGCGCGCTACGAGCACGCTGCAGACGGTGGGGACACCGAGTTCTTCCACCTGTGGCAGCGACTCAGCGGACTGGTCGAGTCGCGCGAGCGCATCCTGCTGGTCGACGCCGAGCTGTCACCGCTGCGCACTGGACGCCAGCCGGCCGAGTCGGATCGCCGACCGCTCGACGAGATCTGAGTCAGAGGTCGGGCAGGCCGAGACCGAGCGTCTGCGCGGTCAGGCCGCCGTCGATCTGGAGCAGCTTGCCGGTCATGTACGAGCCGGCGGGCGAGCAGAGGTAGAGCACGCCCGCGGCGATGTCCTCGGGCTCGCCGAGGCGCTTGAGCGGGGTGCCGGCCTCCATCTGCTCGCGCAGGGTGTCGTCGGTGAGCACGACATCGAGGGCCGAGGTCGCGACCGAGCCGACCTCGATGCCGTTGACGCGGATCTTCGGTGAGAGGTCGGCGGCCATCTCGCGGGTGAGGTGGCTCAGCGCCGCCTTGGCGGTGCCGTAGGCGGCGAAGCCTCGATCGGCCATGCGCCCGGCAGCCGACGAGATGTTGACGACCGAGCCGCCGCCTCGTTCGAGCATGACCGGGACGGCGGCCTTGGTGAGCTCGAGGGCGGTGGTCACGTTGAACGTGATCGCCTTCTCGAAGGAACGGGCGCTGGTGTCGAGCAGCGGCTTGGGCATGGAGCCGCCTGCGTTGTTGACGACGATGTCGACGCCGCCGAGTCGTTCGACGGCCAGGTCGACGAGCTCGCCGAGCCGGTCGAGCTGCATGACGTCGAACGAGATCGGCTCGGCCCGGCGACCGGTCGCCCGGATGATCTCGGCGACCTCAACGAGTTGATCGATGCTGCGAGCCGCGAGCACGACGTCCGCTCCGGCTTCGGCCAGCGCGATCGCGCTCGCTCGTCCGATGCCGCGGCCGGCGCCGGTCACGATCGCGACCTGGCCGTCGACCCGGAACCTGTCGAGGATGCTCATCGGTTCGTCCCTTCGTCGGACTGCTCGTCGCGTCGGCCGTCGAGCAGTGCGAGTGAGTACGTGACCGTCGCCTGGGCGACGGGTGCTTCCGTCCCGTCGGAGTAGAGCAGTACGTCGACCACGGCGAGGCTGCGGCCCAGCTTGAGCAGTCGACCCTCGACGACCAGGTCGACCATGCGGGGGCGGCGCAGGAAGTTGATCGTCAGGTTGCTGGTGACAGCGAGGGCTGCCGGCCCGATGTGCGACAGCACGACCATGTAGGCCACGGCGTCGGCCAGCGTCATGAGCGTCGGACCCGACACGGTGCCACCCGGGCGCGAGTCCCCGGACCCCGTCGGCTGGCGCACGCGCATGCCGTCGGTGTCGAGCCGCTCGATGGTCCATGACGGGCGTCCACCGAAGGCCGCCTGCATGAACTCGTCGAGCGCGGCGGCGTCCATCTGCAGCTGCCCCGTCATGGGCGCCGAGTCTGTCACGTCATCGCCGTTCGATCTGTGGTTCATGGTGGGCCGGTTGGTGGTGGGAGGGGTCCGGTTCGTTGGTGGTGGTGGCGTTGGCCCCAGAAGCGGTAGCCGTCGGGGGTGGTCCAGATGGTCCAGCCGTCGTCGGTGAGCTCGAGGGTCCAGCCTTTGCGGTGTG